>NZ_JBFTLY010000008.1:0-163973 GCF_056396685.1 Pseudarthrobacter sp. 05T312 | reverse complement strand
GGTTCATCGTCCGGGAGGGGGAAGAGGACGCGGCGCAGCAGGAACTGGACGCGTCCAAGGAGGAGTTGCCGCTGCCGTTCCGGACCGCGGCGGAGTTGCTGGAGCACTGCGCGGTGACCGGGCTGGGGATCGCCGATGTGATGGTCAGGAATGAGTTGGCCTCCCGCTCGGAGGAGGAGATCCGTGCCGGGCTGCTGCATATTTGGTCCGTGATGGAGAACTGCGTCCAGACCTCGCTCAAACGCGAGGGGGTGCTGCCGGGCGGGTTGAAGGTCCGCCGCCGCGCCCCGGACTGGTATGAGCGGTTGAAGAAGGAAACCGCCCGCCCCGACGACGCCGGCAGTGACGGGCAGGACCATCACGACCCCAGGTATTGGCAGGAGTGGGTTAACTTGGTGGCGTTGGCCGTGAACGAGGAGAACGCCTCCGGTGGCCGGGTGGTCACCGCGCCGACGAACGGGGCGGCCGGGATCATCCCGGCGGTGCTGTTCTATGCCCTGCATTTCGCCCCGGGCATGGACCAGGCAACCCAGGCCGACCGGGACGGTGTGGTGGTGCGGTTCCTGCTCGCCGCCGGCGCGGTCGGGGTGCTCTACAAGGAACAGGCCTCGATTTCCGGGGCCGAGGTCGGCTGCCAGGGCGAGGTCGGCTCCGCGTCCTCGATGGCCGCCGCGGGCCTGGCCGAGGTCATGGGCGGCACGCCSGCGCAGGTGGAGAACGCCGCGGARATCGCGATGGAACACAACCTGGGCCTGACCTGTGACCCGATCGGCGGGCTGGTCCAGGTCCCCTGCATCGAGCGGAACGCGATCGCCGCCGCGAAAGCGATCAACGCCGCGAAAATGGCGCTCTGGGGCGACGGCACCCACCGCGTCTCCCTCGACGAAGTCATCATCACCATGCGCGAAACCGGCAAAGACATGTCCGACAAATACAAAGAAACCGCCATGGGCGGCCTCGCCGTCAACGTCGTCGAATGCTGACCCAGGGTGCCTAGTTATGCACTGCCGCCCACCAGTTGAGGCTGGCCGCGAACACCAGCCATGAGATGTACGGCAGCAGGAGTAACCCTGCCATCCGGCTGATGGGACCGAAATGCAGCACCGTCACCGTAACGGCAGCAATCAGGGCCAGGATGATTGCCAGGCCCAGCCACAACGCCGGCGTCCCGAGGGCGGGATAGAGGGCGAAGAACGCCGGGGTCCAGGCCAGGTTGAGGGCCAGCTGAATGCCGTAAACCACCATGGCCTGCCGTGTCCCCTCGGAACGTTGGCGCCATACCAGCCACGCTGCCAGGGCCATTGCTGCATAGAGGATGGTCCACACGGGGCCGAACACGCCGTTGGGCGGGGACCACGGGGCCTTGTCCGCGCCGGCGTACCAGCCAGTGACGTTTGCCGCCGAGGCGAAACCGCCCAGCGCCGCCACGAGCAGTGAGGCCAGCAGGAAACCGGCAAGCCCGGCCGCCTGCACGGCTGCGCTGTACGGCCGGCTTCCGCCTCCCGCGGCAGCCATGCTTTGTTCCCCGTCCGGCTTCATACCCCAACCCTTGTTGACCCTGCTGAGCTCCGTCAAGGTGGCACGCCACAACCCGGGTGACGTCGCCCTGGGAATGCTCAAGAAAAGCCGGAGCCGCCCGAGGCTTTAGACTTGAGGCTGCATGTCCGCACGCATCCAGAAGTACCGAAACCGCGCACAAACCCGATTGGACACGGCCCCCTTGCGAGAATTCACCGCACGTTTTGCCACAGCCGAGGAAATTGAGAACTGGGACAAGCACGTCACGGCCAACCCGAACGGCGGCAACATGCTGCAGTCAGCCGCCTACGCATCGGTCAAGAACGGAAGCGGCTGGAAAGTCCGGTTCCTGGTGCTGGAAAGCGGAGGGAACTCCAGCTACAACCTGGTCCTGGAAAAGAGCTTTCCCGTCCTGGGCCGGCTCTGGTACCTCATTAAGGGCCCGGACCTGGCAGGCGCAGCAGACCTGGGAGCTACCCTCAAAGCGTGCGCCCGGTTGGTCCGCAGCAGGAAGCTGAACGTCTTCACCATCAAGGTGGAACCGGACATCATCGACTCCGACGATGCGCGGCGGGAGCTCGCAGCGGCCCACCTGGCCAAGGCCCCCAACATCCAGTCCAACGACTCCACCGCCCTGCTGGACATCGCCGGCACGGAAGAGGAAGTCTTCAAGGCCATCTCCTCCCGCGCCCGGAACGCCATCCGGCGCGCAGAGCGTGAGGGCTGCCAGGTGGTCCGGCAGGAGCACGGGCCGGAAACCTACCGGGCGTTGTACGACCTGATGGCCAACACCGTCAGCGCAAAGGGGTCCATGCCGCTCCGCAGCTACGACTACTACGCCCAGTTCTGGGACGAATTCTGCAACCGCGGCCAGGGCAACTTTTTCTTCACCTACGAGGATGGGAAACCCAGCGTGGGCGCCTTCGTCATCAACTACGGTGCCAAGGCCACTTACAAGGACGGCGGCTCCACGCAGAACCGCAAGCAGTACGGGGATTCGCACCTGGTGCAGTGGACCGCCATAAAGCGGATGCAGGAACTGGGCTGCACGGAATACGACTTCTGTGGAACCCCGCCGGCTGCGCGCATCAAGGACAAGACCCACAACCTCTACGGCATGGGGATGTTCAAGACCAGCTTCACCAAGACCGTCACCGACTTTGTGGGCTGCCACGACTACGTCCTGTCCCCACTCCGGCACCGGCTCTGGGTCAACGGCGGGGAAAAGGTGTTCCGCCGGATCGAAACCGCACGCACCGGCCAGCAGTTCTACTGACCAGCTCCCCCCAGCGCCAACACCCAAGCATCCGCCGGGCCGCACGCACCTGTGCAGCCTGCCCCGAACACCGTCCGCCCCGCGAGCCCCCCGGCCGCGAAGAGTCGAGAAGAAGGTCACCCCTTGAACACAGTTTCCGCCGCTACCGGGCTAGAATACGCCAACCTCAGCGACGCCGACTTCGAGGCCTTCGCCCTGAAGCACCCGCAGAACAGTTTCCTGCAGTCCATCGACTTTGCCCGCTTCCAGCGCGCCCGCGGCCAGCAGGTGGAACTCTTCGGGGTGCGGCGCGACGGCGAACTTGTCGCCGTCGGAAAGCTCAACTTCACCACCACCCGGCTGGGCTACACCGTCTGCGAATGCGCCAAGGGCCCCCTCATGGACTACACGGACCGCGAACTGGTGGGCGCCGTCGTCGGACTCCTCCGCAAGCACGCGGCCGCCCGCAAAGCCGCCGAGCTGCGGATCTCTCCCAACATCCGGTACATCGCACGGGACGCCGACGGCGCGGAGCAGCCGGACGTCGAAGACAACCGGCCGCTGGTGGCAGACCTGGAGCGACTGGGATTCCAGCACCAGGGCCTGGACATGAACTTCGTCAACGTCAACTGGATGTTCATCAAGAACCTGGTGGGGATCCAGGACGCCGAAGAACTGATCATGGGCACCAGCTACCGGACGCGGAAAGCCATCCGCAAGGCGGAGAAAAACGGCGTGTTCCTCGAACAGGCCACCCTGGAAACCCTTGACGATTTTTACGGCGCCCTAAGCCGCGCCGGCGACGAAAAGGGCTTCGTGTACCGCGAACGCGCCTACTACGAGAACCTGCTCCGCACCACCTCCGCGGAATTCACCAAGCTGATGATGGCCAAGATCGACATCCCTGCCTACCGCAAGTCCATCACCGAACGCCTGGCCGCGGAGTCAGCCACGGCAGCCGAACTCCGCCGCGAGGTTGAGGAGACCGGCAGCAAGAAGAAGGCCAACCGGCTCAAGGTGGTCCAGGACCTGGTGGACAGCTACGAGCGGAGCCTGAAGGACATCGAGCGGTTCCCCGACTCGGTTGGAACGGCAACCGTGGCAGCCATCCACTTCGTTTGCTACGGCGACGAGGTGGTGTGCGTCATCGGCGGCACCGTCCAGGACTACATCTACTTCAACGGCGCAACCTCCCTCTACTGGGGAATGATGCTGCACGCCCTGGAGAAGGGCTACCCGCGCTACAACTTCTACGGCACGTTCGGCATCTCCGGGCAGGACGAGGAAGGCCACGGCGGCTACGAGTTCAAGAAGGGCTTCGGCGGTGAGGTGGTCCAGCTGGTGGGCGACTTCGTCCTGCCGGTGCGCCCGGCCGTCTTCCATGCCAACAAGCTCGCCAGGTCCGCCGCGGCGGCCGCCCGCACACTGCTGGGCAAACTGCCGCTGAAGCGCGCATCCTGACAGTCCATTAACCGCGCACAGGGAGGAAACGGGCATGACCAACCGGCCCGAACGGCCAGGGTCCAGGCCGACAACTGACGGCCTGCCCAAGACTGAGCCGCTGACCCCTGCGCAGCTCCGGCAGGATGCTGCGGCCAAGCGGATGCTGCGCCGCCTGGTCCAGGGCGAAAACCCTCCCACGGCCCCGTTAAGCATTGTGGACCGGTTGGCTGGCAGCCCGTACGCCAACCCCACCATCCAGGTGGGCGGCGTGGACACCTCAGCGCGCAAAACCCTGGACTTCGCCCTGCACCTTGCGGAAACCATGTTCCGTTACGGCGCCGGAGCCCTCGAAGTCGAAACCAGCATCATCGCCGTCACGGCGGCCCTGGGGCTGAAGAACATCGAGGTGGACATCACCAACCAGTCCGTAGGCATCAACTACGCACCCAAGGACCAGACCCCCATCGCCCTGCTGCGCGTGGTGCGGTCATGGACCAATAACTACGCAGGCCTGGCCAAGGTGCACCAGCTGGTCACCGACATCGTCGCCGGCGGCGTGGGCCGTGACGAGGCGATCCGCAGGCTCAACGAGGCCATCACCAGCCCCAAGCCGTACCCCCGGTGGATGGTGACCGTGGCGTTCGGCATTTTCGCGGCGGTCTTCGTGGGAGTGCTGGGCGGCGGCCTGGTGTCATCGGCGATCGCGTTCGCGGCAAATATCGGGATCAGCCTGCTGGCCCGGCAGCTGGGACGCTGGCGGGTCCCTGACTTCTTCATCACCGCCAGCTGCTCCTTTGTGGTCACCATCCTGGCGCTGCTGCTATGGCAGCTGGGGCTCACCACGTCACCATCAATCGTGGTGGTGGGCGGCATCCTTCTGCTCCTGCCTACCGGCCGCCTGGTGTCCTCCGTGCAGGACGCCATCAACGGCTTCCCCGTCACCGCGGCGGGCCGGTTCCTGTCCACCCTCCTGACCTTCGGCGCCATCGTGGCAGGAATTGCCGTTGCCTTTGTCGTGGGGGAGCTGACCGGGCTGCAGCGCATCGACGTCACCCAGACTTTCCCGCCCGCCTACGACCTCTGGGTCCTCATTCTCTTCGTGGCGGCAGCCGTGATGGCTATCGGCATCACGGAACAGACCACCTGGAAGCTGCTGCTGCCCACGGCAGCGGTGGGTGTCGCCGGTTACCTGGTGCTGCTCGGCTGCGGGCTGTTGGGTATCGGTGACCGGTTCGCCCCTGCCATCGCCGCCGTCATCATTGGCCTGCTGGCCCGGGTGGTGGCACTGCGCATGGGTGCACCGCAGCTCGTGGTGGCAGTGCCCGCGGCGCTGATCCTGCTGCCTGGCCTCACGATATTCCGGTCAATGTATGTGCTCACCGTTGAGGAATCCGAGGTCCTGGCGGGCGCCGGCGGGATGCTCAGTGCCGGCGCCATTGTGCTGGGCACGGCAGGGGGCATCGTCCTGGGCGACGTGCTGGCGCGTCCGCTGACCCGCAGCCTTGCCAGCAACGAGCGGCGCCGGGCGCGCCGCCGCTAGCAACAAGCTAAATCTGCCCGACCGGAAGTTTCTTCTCAGCCTGGAACACGTCCTCCACCCGGCCCTGGGCCCAGTAGCCGGAAAGGGACACCTGGCGGCGTTCCAGGCCACGCTGCTTGAACAGGACCTCCCGCAGCGCCTTCATGTAGCCGCGTTCACCGTGCGCAAAGACGTCCACGGTGCCGCTGGGCCATTCCGCGTCCGCCACGGCGTTGACCAGCAGGTCGCTGGAACCGGCCGGTGTGCCGTTGCGGGGCAGCCAGGTCACCTGCAGTCCCGCAGGCGCCGAAAGGGGCTGGATGTCGGCTTCGGAGCCGACCTCCAGGAAAGCAAGGCCGGTTGCCCCCGCCGGGAGGGCCTCGATGCTGGCGGCGATGGCGGGCAGCGCCGCTTCGTCACCGGCAAAGAGATACCAGTCTGCCCCGGGATTGGGGTTGTACGCACCGCCTGGACCGGTGAACGTCAGGGTCTCGCCAGGCTGGGCCTTGGCCGCCCAGGGACCGGCGAGCCCTTCGTCGCCATGGACCACGAAGTCGATGGCCAGTTCCCGGGTTTCCGGGTCCACCCAGCGCACCGTATAAGTGCGGGTGAAGGGCCACTGGTCGCGCGGCATGGTTTCCCGGACCACCTCCAGATCCAAGGGGGAGGGGTATTCCACATCCGGCTGCGGGAAGATGATTTTCACGTACCGGTCAACGAACCCGTTGTTGACGAAATCGCCAAAACCCTCTCCACCGGCCACCACCCGGACCATGTGCGGGGACAGCTGCTCCTTGCGCAGCACGGTGAGGTTGACCTGCGGACGGCTCTTCTTGGTCGCGCTGGTGGCGGCGGGGACATTGCTCATAGGGCAAGCCTAGCTAGGGCAGCGGCGGGAGTTCCCAGGTTACGTCCGCTGCCCCCTGCTCCCGGAGCAGTTGGTTTACGCGGCTGAACGGCTTCGAGCCAAAAAACCCGCGGGACGCGGACAACGGACTGGGGTGGGCGCTAGTGATGGCTGGCGTGCCGGCAAGGAGCGGCCGGACCGCCTCAGCCTCCTTGCCCCACAACAGGGCCACCAAGGGCAACCCCGACCCGTCCGGCGCCTTGCGTGCGGCCAGCGCGGTGACTGCCGCCGTCGTAATTTCCTCCCAGCCCTTGCCCCGGTGTGAGCCGGCCGCGCCCGCCCTGACGGTAAGGACCCGGTTCAGGAGCAGCACGCCCTGGTCCGTCCACGCCGACAGGTCGCCATGGACGCGCGGGGGAATGCCCAGATCGGATTCCAGCTCCCGGTAGATGTTCACGAGGCTGCGGGGGAGGGGGCGCGTGCGTGGGTCGACGGAAAACGACAGGCCGACGGCGTGTCCCGGCGTGGGGTAGGGGTCCTGGCCCACGATGAGGACCTTCACGCCGGCGAGCGGCTGGCGGAAAGCGCGCAGGACGTTCGCCGGCGGCGGCAGGAGCTGGTGCCCGGCTGCCTCCTCGCCTGCCAGGAAGGCCAGCACCTTCCGCAGCTGGGCTTCCACGCCCTGAAGCGCCGAGGCCCAGTCCGGAGCCATGAGCTCCGCGAGCGGCAGCTTTGCCAGGCCGGCAAAGCTGAGCGTGTCCGCCGGGTCCTGCTGGAGCTCAAACAGCGCATCCGATTCAACCATCGTTCCATTGTCGCAGGGACCGTGTGGAGCCGGGCATCATGCGGTGGCGGCGGCCGCAGCCGAATGACACCGCTGTTATTCGGCGGCTAGCATAGGGGTAAGACATTGACCGTAACCAGCGAAGGAGTGCGCCGTGGCGGAACCGGCCCGGGAACACCTGCCGGAGCAGGACCCGCGGAAGTCCCTCCTGGCGGACTTCATCCTCCGCGAGTCCTCCTTGTCAGAGCGCGAACAGCAGATGCTGGCCCTGGAACGGCAGTGGTGGAAGTACGCGGGAGCCAAGGAACAGGCCATTCGCGACCTCTTTGACCTCTCCGCAACCCACTACTACCAGCTCCTCAACGCACTGATCGACCGCGAGGACGCCGTGGCCCACGATCCCATGCTGGTCAAGAGATTGCGTAGACTACGTACGTCGCGCCACCGTGCGCGTACTGCCCGGCGCCTGGGATCCGACGCTTAAGAACGCCCCAGGCCGGGACAACAGCCGCAATCAACAAGGATGTCCTTCCACCATGACCAGATACGCCCGCGATGAATTCGACAAGGTCCCCGAGGCCGCGTCGCGACAAGGTGTCCACCGGACGGCTTCGGCCCCGTCCCGGGTACGGCTTTGGCCCATCCTGGCGGTAGGAATGGCAGCCCTTGCCATTGGGCTGGTGTCCTTCCTGATCCTTCCCAAACTCGGCTTCAACGCCACCGCGAGCCAGGCCTCCGCAAGCGTGGAGTCAGCCCCGCTGCCCGGCACCGGATCCACGCCCACGGCCACGCAGGCTGCCGGCTCCGCCGCAACGGGGACCCCCACGCCGTCCGCCGCTGCCGGGCCAACCCAGGGCAGTGAGCCAGAGCCCACGTCCTCGGCCACCCAGCAGGCCGTGGTCGACAGGACGCAGGCAGTGGCTGTCTACAACGCCGCCGGCACGGCCGGGCTGGCCAGCCGGGTAGGCGGGACGGTCCAGGCCGACGGCTGGCGGCTCGGCCCGGTGGGCAACTGGTCCGGCGCCCCGCAAAAGTCCTCCGTGATCTTCTATGCCGGCCCGCAGCAACTGGCAAGCGCCCAGGAACTCGCCGGGCTGCTGAATATCCCCACCGTTGTGAGCAGCACCGAGTTCCAGGCACCGCTCGTCGTGGTCCTTGGCCCGGGTTACCGGTAGCCGCACACCGTCCCGTTACGCCGGTCTGGTCTCCACCCGGCCCCCGATGGAAAGAGTTGTTGATCATGGCACTGGGAACCGTCAAATGGTTCAACGCTGAAAAGGGCTACGGCTTTATCACCGTTGACGGCTCCGGTGACGACATCTTTGTCCACTGGTCCGCCATCCAGGGGGAGGGGTACCGTGCCCTGGCCGAGGGACAGCGGGTCCAACTCGACGTCGGCGAGGGTGAAAAAGGTCCGCAGGCGGAAAACGTCCGGCCCGCGCAGTGATGCCCGCCTTGCGTCCCGGAAGCCGTGTCATGCCGGTCCTCGCGCTCTCCCTGGGAGCTGTCCTTTCGCTGGGTGCATGCGCCGGCACCGGCGGGAACGCCAGGGTGGAACCGGCCGAGGCGTCCGGCGACGGTGTGCTCCGGGTGGGCGTGGTCCTGGACAACGCCGGTGAGAACGCCTTCCTCAACGCCCCGCAACTGGCTGCCGCCAAGCTTGCCATCCAGGACATCAACGCCGCCGGCGGGCATAAAGGCCGGCCGGTGGAGCTCCTTCCGGTGCACCCGGACGAGGACGCTGCCAAGCAGGCAAGCGACGCGGCGGCCGCCAAAGCGGACGTGGTGATCGGGCCCACCGACTCCAGCCATGCCCCGGCAGCGGCGGATATCCTGTCCCGTGCACGCATCCCCCTGATCTCTCCGGCCAATACCGCTGCCGCTCTTTCCGGGCTGGCCAGCGGCGGCTACTACTTCCGGACCGCAGCAGCCGACGTCGCGCAAGGGCCCGTGCTGGCCAAACTTGCCAAGGACGCCGGCGCCGCCACGATCAGCGTGCTGTACCAGGAAGGCACCTACGGCAAGGACCTCTCGGCAGCCGTCACGGATGCAGCCAAAGGGTCCGGACTCACGGTCCTGCCGGGCGCCGGTTTCAAGGCCGGTGCCGCCGCGGAAGCCGCCCGCTCCGCCTCCAAGGCCAAACCGGACGCCGTCGTCCTGATTGCCCGCGAGGGTGCACAGGGCGCGCTGGTGGAACTGAACAATGCAGGCCTTGCCGGCTCCCGGATCATCCTCAGCGACGGCGCGTTTGCCCGCTACGGGTCCGGGCTCGCACCCAGGACACTCGAAGGCGCCCGCGCCGTGGTTCCCGGACAGCTGCCCAGCGCTGCGTTCCAGGCGAAACTGCTGGCCGTCGACCCGGCACTCAAGGATGTCTCCTTCGCCGCTGAAACCTACGACGCCGTCACGCTGGCGGCCCTCGCCGCGGCCCGTGCCCAGGATGACGCCGGACGCTCCATTGCCGCGAACCTGGTCCCGGTCTCCGGGGGAACGGCTTCTTCCGGTGCCGGTGCCGGTGCCGGCACGCCGGCCGCTCCCTGCCTGAGCTACAAGGAGTGCCTCGGCGGCCTTGCGGGCAGCCCGGACATCAATTACGACGGCGAATCGGGCCCGGTTGCCTTCGATTCCAACGGGGACATCACCTCAGCCGCTTTCTCCGTGTACACCTTCGGGGCTGACAACAACCCCTCGCTGTCCGGCCGGGAGACGTCGGGCCACTCCGGCTGATCGCCCTGGGCGAAGCGGCCCCGTCCTGCGGCGCGTTACGCGTCTTTTCGCTTGCACTCTCACCTGGGGAGTGCTAATTATTGACTTAGCACTCTGACGCACCGACTGCTAAAGCAACGCCTGGTTCCGGCCGGCAGCGCACGGCAGCGGTCGACGAGCGAAAGAAACACCTCACTTCAGTGAGATCCCCGCCCGGAGGCATACAGAGGCCGCCGGCAAAGGATCGTCCGTCGCGGGCACTGCAGCGAAGGTTCATTCTTAACGACTGTCCCGAAAGGACTATTGCCGTTATGGCCAAGATCATTGCATTTGATGAAGAGGCACGCCGCGGCCTTGAGCGTGGCCTGAACACCCTCGCCGACGCCGTTAAGGTCACCCTCGGCCCGCGTGGACGCAACGTCGTCCTCGAAAAGAAGTGGGGCGCCCCCACGATCACCAACGATGGTGTTTCCATCGCCAAGGAGATCGAGCTGGACGATCCTTACGAGAAGATCGGCGCCGAGCTGGTCAAGGAAGTTGCCAAGAAGACCGACGACGTTGCAGGCGACGGCACCACCACGGCAACCGTCCTGGCCCAGGCCCTGGTCAAGGAAGGCCTGCGCAACGTTGCTGCCGGCGCCGACCCGCTGTCCCTCAAGCGCGGCATCGAGAAGGCTGTTGAGGCCGTCACCGCCGAACTGCTGAACTCCGCCAAGGAAATCGAAACCAAGGAAGAGATCGCGGCCACCGCCTCCATCTCCGCCGGTGACGACGAGATCGGTGCCCTCATCGCCGAAGCCCTCGACAAGGTGGGCAAGGAAGGCGTCATCACGGTCGAGGAGTCCAACACCTTCGGCCTGGAGCTGGAACTCACCGAAGGCATGCGCTTCGACAAGGGCTACATCTCCGCCTACTTTGTCACCGACGCTGAGCGTCAGGAAACGGTCCTCGAGGATCCGTACATCCTGATCGTCAACTCCAAGATCTCCAACGTCAAGGAACTGGTTGCTGTCCTGGAAAAGGTCATGCAGTCCAACAAGCCGCTGCTGATCATTGCCGAGGACATCGAGGGTGAGGCCCTGGCCACGCTGATCGTGAACAAGATCCGCGGCACCTTCAAGTCCGTCGCCGTCAAGGCTCCGGGCTTCGGCGACCGCCGCAAGGCCCAGCTCGCCGACATCGCCGTCCTCACCGGCGGCCAGGTCATCTCCGAAGAAGTTGGCCTCAAGCTGGAGACTGCCGGCCTGGAGCTCCTGGGCCAGGCCCGCAAGGTTGTTGTCACCAAGGACGAGACCACCATCGTCGAAGGTGCCGGCGACGCCGACCAGATCGCCGGCCGCGTTTCCCAGATCCGCGCCGAGATCGAGAACTCCGACTCCGACTACGACCGCGAGAAGCTGCAGGAGCGCCTGGCCAAGCTGGCCGGCGGCGTTGCAGTCATCAAGGCCGGAGCCGCAACCGAGGTTGAGCTCAAGGAGCGCAAGCACCGCATCGAAGACGCAGTGCGCAACGCGAAGGCTGCCGTTGAAGAAGGCATCGTTGCCGGTGGCGGCGTGGCCCTGATCCAGGCCGGCGCCAAGGCATTTGCCAACCTTCAGCTCTCCGGCGACGAAGCAACGGGCGCCAACATCGTCCGTGTTGCCATCGACGCGCCGCTGAAGCAGATTGCCTTCAACGCCGGCATGGAGCCGGGCGTGGTTGTCGACAAGGTCCGCGGCCTGCCCGCCGGCCACGGCCTGAACGCAGCAACCGGTGAATACACCGACCTGCTGGCAGCCGGCGTCAACGACCCGGTCAAGGTAACCCGCTCTGCCCTGCAGAACGCGGCGTCCATCGCCGGCCTGTTCCTCACCACCGAAGCAGTGGTTGCTGACAAGCCGGAGAAGGCTGCAGCCCCCGCCGGTGGCGACGACATGGGTGGCATGGGCGGCATGGGCGGCTTCTAAGCCTCCCCGGCCGGGACCCTGCCCGCCAAACCGCAGAATGCGGCTCCCTCTTCGGAGGGGGCCGCATTTTCGTTATGGCAGGGGAGCCGATGAGGGCCGGGACGGCATCCGGTGGACACTCTTGCGAGGGAGCGGGGCCGGGTGTCGGCCGCTTCTGGCAGGATGGACCAGTGACGATTACTGCAGCGGCTGATGGTTCGGCCTTGGGAAACCCCGGCCCGGCCGGCTGGGCCTGGTATGTGAACGACGATTGCTGGCGAGCCGGCGGCTGGCCCCATGGGACCAACAACCAGGGGGAGCTGATGGCCGTCCTGGATCTCCTGCGCGCTACCGCGCACCTGCCGGGGGAAGACCTGCGCATCCTCTGCGACAGCCAGTACGTGATCAATTCCATTACCAAATGGATGCCGGGATGGAAACGCAAAGGATGGCGCAAGGCCGATGGCAAGCCCGTCCTCAACGTGGAACTGCTGAAGGAACTCGACCGCGAACTGGCCGGACGCACCTACACGTTCGAATGGGTCAAGGGCCACGCCGGGCACGACCTCAATGAAGCTGCCGATGAACGGGCCAGGGCCGCGGCCACGGCGTACCAGCAGGGAGTGGCGGCACGGTCAGGCCCAGGGTTCCCCGGCGGGCACCACCCGGGGGCCGCCGAACGTCCGGCGGCGGCGCAGGCGGCGTCAGGCGTCGGCGTCCCGCCGGCGACGCTGGATATCCCGGCTCCCGCGCCGGCCCGTTCCGCGGCGCCGGTGCCAGCCTACGAGGAACCCGACCTGTTCAGTGAGCTGGACAATGAAGCCCTTGAAGTGGCGGAAGCAACCCAGCAGGCGGGCTCGATTCGGCCCGAAGCACTGGTGGAAGAGCTCGAACGTGAGCTGCTGGGCCCGCTGGTGCGGGGCGATATCGGGCGGACCGCCGTCCTTCTCCACCCGGACTTCATGGAAATCGGCAGTTCGGGAAGGGTGTGGACCCGGGATGCCATGATGATGGCCCTGGAAGAGGACCCGGGGGAACGGACCGATATTGAAATCCTGGGTGCAGAGCGCATCGGCGCCGCCGCGGTCCTGCTAACCTACCGAAGCTTTGCGCGCTCCGGCACGACGCTCCGCAGCTCGCTGTGGGTCCTTGACGGGGGACGCTGGCGGCTGCGCTTCCACCAGGGAACCCCTGAGGCCTGACCGCCAAGTCAGCTGAACCGCTGGGCGTTGCCCTGTTCGGCCTGGGCGTAGGTGGCGGCGGCAGAGGCAAGGGCGGCATTGATGGATGCCAACGACGCCTCCACCCGGCCCTGGGTGATGGTCCACTCGGTCACGAGCGCCTGGAAGTTGGTGGCTGCGGAACCCCGCCAGGAACCCTGCAGTTCGTCCAGCCCGCGCTTCATGGCGTGGACATCGGCGCTGATCCGGTCCACGGTGGCCTGCACGTTGGCGGACTTTAGCTGCAGCAGGTCTGTATCGACGGAAATGATGCTCATGGCTCTGCCTCTCGGATACGGCGGGGCTTGCTGCCCCCGTGCCCGGCGGTTCCGGGCTACTGGGACGAGCCTATGGAGCCGCGGCAGGCGTGGACCATGACCGGCCGGCTATATGTGGATAACCGATCCGTCGCCGCCCCTGGCACGGGCAGTGCTGCCGTCCGCTTCTTCCTGGCCGTCTCCTCCACCATCGCGGGGTGCGTCGTCCCGACGCGGCAGGCTGACCACCAGTGTGGCGCCGCCGCCGTCGGTCTTTTCCACCCGCACCGTCCCGCCGTGGGAGCCCACGATTGCCGCCACGATGGCCAGGCCCAGGCCACTGCCACCGGTCTCCCTGGTGCGGGACGTGTCAGCCCGGTAGAAGCGCTCGAAGACCTTGGCTGCGTCCTCTTCCGAAATGCCGGGCCCGTGGTCCCGTACCTCGATCACGGACCGCTCCCCGCCACCGGTTCCCCGGACCCCGACAGCAAGTTCGATCGGGCTCCCCTCCGGGGTGTAGCGCAGGGCGTTGCCCACGAGGTTTCCCACCACCTGGCGCAGCTTGGCCTCATCACCGAGCACGGGCGCCGGTCCCGCCGGGCCGCCGTCGAGCCCGGTCAGGGAGATCGCCCGGGACCGGTCGCTTGCCTGGGTGTCCACTACGGCATCGTGCGCAATCAGCTGCAGGTCAACCGGCTTTTGCTGCAGCGGGCGCTGCTCGTCGAGGCGGGCCAGCAGGAGCAGGTCCTCCACCATGGACCCCATACGCTTGGCTTCGCTTTCGATCCGGCCCATGGCGGTGGCCACGTCTTCGTCCGTGGCCAGGGCGCCGTGGCGGTACAGCTCGGAGAACCCGCGGATGGTGACCAGCGGCGTGCGGAGCTCGTGGGACGCGTCCGCGGCGAAGCGGCGCATCCGTGCCTCCGAGGCAGTCCGGGCGGCGAACGCAGTCTCGATATGCGCAAGCATGGCGTTCAGGGAGCTGCTCAGGCGGCCCAGTTCGGTGGTCGGGTTCTCCACTTCGACGCGGCGGGAGAGGTCCCCGGCGGCAATGGCGGCCGCCGTCTTCTCCACCCTGGCCAGCGGGCGGAAGGAACGGGACACGGTCCAGCTGGCAATGAGCGAAGCCAGCAGCAGCGTCAGCAGGCCTACCCCCGTAACCACCAAGGTGGCATGCTTCAGGACGTCGTCCACGCTCTCCAGGGGCAGCCCGATGACCACCACGGCAGTGGTTTGCCCGTTCTGGACCGTCACCGCCACTACGCGCCAGTTCTCCCCGTCCGTCCCGCGGACCTGGAAGGGGGCAAGATCCCTGGCCTGGGCCTGGTCGACCGTGATGGCGCTGATGTCCGGGTGGTCGTCCGGGTCGCCGCCGAAGGTATACGGCTGCTCTCCGGGGGCGAAGAACATCAGCGAGTAATCCGTGGGAATCGGGCTGGGTGCCTGCAGCTGGGTGAAGGAGCGCTGTTTCCGGGCAGAGTCGACGGCGGCGTTCAGTTTGTCATCCACCTGGCCCTGGAGGTAGCTGTGCAGCAGCGTCAGGGTGACCGCGCCGGTCACCGTCAGGGCCACGATCAGCAGGGCCATGATCATGGCCACCAGCTGCGACCTGAGGGAGGCCGACTTCCACCGCTTCAGCAAGGTCAGCGCTTTTCAGCCGTCCGCAGGACGTAGCCCACGCCGCGCTTGGTCTGGATCAGGGCCGGCGCCTCCGGGTCGATGTCCACCTTCCGCCGCAGGTAGGAAATGTAGGACTCCACGATGGACGCGTCGCCGTTGAAGTTGTACTCCCAGACGTGGTCCAGGATCTGCGACTTGGACAGGACCCGGTTGGGGTTGAGCATGAGGTAGCGCAGCAGCTTGAACTCGGTGGGGGACAGTTCGATGACGGTTCCGCCGCGCCGCACCTCGTGGGCGTCGTCGTCGAGCTCCAGGTCGTCCACCCGGATGACGGCGTCGTCGTCCAGCAGCGGCTGGGTGCGGCGGAGCACGGCCCGGATCCTGGCCACCACTTCGTCCAGGCTGAAGGGTTTGGTGACATAGTCGTCACCGCCGACCGTCAGGCCGGTGACCTTGTCCTCGGTGTCGTCCTTGGCGGTCAGGAAGAGGACAGGGAAGTGCTTGCCGGAGGCACGGAGCCGGCGGGTCACGGTGAAGCCGTCCATGTCGGGGAGCATGACATCCAGCACGGCCAGGTCGGGGGCGTGGGTATCGGCAGCGGCAAGGGCATCGCGGCCGTTGGCGGCGGAGACCACTTCAAAACCGGCAAACCGCAGCGACGTGGAGAGGAGCTCGCGGATGTTGGGTTCATCATCGACGACGAGCAGCCGGGCTTCTGGACCGTTCTTGTTCATGTTCCCATCATGCTCCCAGTCTCTGGGAGTTGTCTGGATATTCGTTGTGAGCATGATGGAGGTGGGCTTGCGGTTACCAGTCCATGGTTCCCGGTTCGCCCTTGAACGGGCCCACCACCCGGCTGGTGATCCAGCCGCCATAGAAGCGGCCGGGCTGCGCCTGGACCCGTTCCCCGTCCACCTCGCAGTAGTCCATCCGGCCGGGGTAGACGGCCACCCGGTCGGCGAGGGCCTCGAACCCGGACGCCGGCTCGGGGTAGGACCAGGCGGCGCCCTCCGCTTCCTTCCCGCCGCCGCGAACGGTGAGGTACTTCGCCGAGCCCTTGAACTCGCAGAAGCTGCTGCCCGACGCAGGCTCCAGCGCGTCCTCGGCGAATGCCGACCTGGGGACGTAGTACACCGGCGGATGGCTGGTCTCGAGAACCCGCAGGGAATCGGTGGTGTCCAGGATCAGCTCCCCGCCCAGGACGATGCGTACCCGTTCGCTGCTGGGTTCAATCCGCGGCGGCCTGGGATAGTCCCATACGGACTCCTGCCCGGGCCCGGGGACGGCCGGAACAATTCTTGTAGTCATGGTTCCAGTGTGCGTCCGTGTGCGGCGTTCCGCACGCGGGAACCCAATCCGCGTCGAGAACGTTCCGCTTCCCGCATCTTCCCCAGCCCGTAGTGCGGGAATACAGTGATGCTTGCCGGACGGTCAAGCCCGGCACCAGCGCTCCACAGGACCACCGGCAGCTGCTCCCTGCCGCCCCGGTGGCTCCTTCCAATAGCGGTAGTTATCCGATAGCTCCTGGCCCATCGAAGGGGATCGACCATCATGACTGACCTGAGTGCCACTGAAAAACCCGCTGCCAGTGAACGCAGCATCCGGGACTGGGCGGACCTTGCCGAGGAGATGTGGTCCTATCTCACCGGCAAAGGCGCGGCAATCAATTACCAGTTCGTTGACATGACCGTGGAAGTTCCGCGTGACATCGGACCGGACGCACCGCGTGCCACCTGGAAACTCAACGGAAGCCTGCGCGTCACCACCAGCGACCGGGACGCGGCAGGATCGGATTCGAACCGCGGTTGACGGACATGACGGAGAACCGCCTGGACATCGATCTGGGTTTCTCGTACACGGACGAGTCCGGGGCGGTCAGCAACGGGCGTGCCACCGCTGCCGGTACTGAGGTAACCGTGTCCCTGGACCGACTGGCGCCACTGGCAGGCGCTGGACTGCCGCCCCTGGAGGAGATCCGGCCGCTGGCGGACCTGCTGGCCCGCAAGGGGGTCCGCGTCACGGTGGCAGGTCCTGATGGAAACATCGTCAGCCTCGGCAAGGTGGACGCACCTGCATCACAGCGGTTGGTGACGCGCTCGCCGCATATCAAGCTGGGCAACCTCGGCTCACTGCTTCCGCTGCTCCGGCAAGGCAGGCGGCGGCCCAGGGGCGTGCCCCTGCTGCCCCCGTCCACACCGTTTCCGCTGGTCCCCACTGTCCAGCGGAAGATCATCCGGCGCATCACCACCACCCACTACGCCCGGGGCGGCGGCCGGCCGCGGCTGATCTTTGTCCAGGATGCCGCCACCTGGACCGGCCAGATCCCCCGGGAGGTTGCCCTCTCGGAGGACGTCACCACGATTGGCAGCGGTCCCGGATCCGATGTCCAGCTTGAGGGCCTGGAAGAACTCCACGCAGAAATCAGGCACGACGGGCAGGATGAATACGTCCTGGTGCCGCACGGCCCGGTCAGCGGCAGTGTGTCCAGGACCGGTCCCTCGGTCCTGCGGACCGGAGCGAGGATCCAGATGGGGCAGTGGTGCCTGGCCTTCTTCCGCGAGGAGTTTGCCGATCACGGCCGCCCCTATGGTGGCAGGAGCGGCGGTGAGCTGGCGTATGAACGTCCGCAGCTTGATCCCCGGACGGGAACCATAGAGCGGGACAGCTCCGAATACATCCGCTAAGAGGGGTGCACGCTGCGGACTATTCCGCGGCGTGCACGTCCTTGGCGTCCATGATCCGGTAGGCGTAGCCCTGCTCGGCAAGGAACCGTTGGCGCTTGGCGGCGAACTCCTGGTCCAGGGTGTCCCGGGCCACCAGGGAGTAGAAGCGGGCGGCGCGGCCGTCCTTCTTGGGCCGCAGCAGCCGGCCCAGCCGCTGGGCCTCCTCCTGCCGTGAACCGAAGGAGCCGGAAACCTGGATGGCCACGGAGGCCTCCGGCAGGTCGATGGAGAAGTTGGCCACCTTGGACACCACCAGGGTCTGCAGTTCCCCGGCACGGAAGGCGTCAAAGAGCTTCTGCCGGACCTTCACCGGGGTGTCACCCTTGATGACGGGTGCCTCCAGGCGCTCGCCGAGCTCGTCCAGCTGGTCGATGTACTGGCCGATGACCAGCAACTGCTCTCCGGCGTGCCGGGCCACCAACTGTTCCACCACCAGCGTCTTGGACTCGGACGTGGCGCAGAGCCGGTACTTGTCCGCGTCGTCGGCCATTGCATAGGCAACCCGCTCATCCTTGGGCAGGTCCACGCGGACCTCCACGCAGTCCGCCGGTGCAATATAGCCCTGCGACTCGATGTCCTTCCACGGCGCGTCGTAGCGCTTGGGCCCGATCAGGCTGAAGACCTCGCCCTCGCGCCCGTCCTCCCGGACCAACGTCGCGGTGAGCCCAAGGCGCCGCCGGGCCTGCAGGTCTGCGGTCATCCGGAAGATCGGTGCCGGCAGGAGGTGGACCTCGTCATAGATGATCAGTCCCCAGTCGTGTCCGTCCACGAGTTCCAGGTGCGGGTAGATGCCGCCACGCTTGGTGGTGAGCACCTGGTAGGTAGCGATGGTCACCGGCCGCACCTCCTTGAGCGCGCCCGAGTACTCACCCACCTCCTCCTCGGTGAGGGACGTGCGCCGGAGCAGTTCGTCCTTCCACTGCCGGGCTGCCACGGTGTTGGTGACCAGGATCAGCGTGGTGGTGGATCCGGTGGCCATCGCGGCAGCTCCCACCAGGGTCTTGCCCGCGCCGCAGGGAAGTACCACCACTCCGCTGCCGCCCGCCCAGAAGTTCTCGCTGGCCAGGCGCTGGTAGGGGCGGAGCTCCCAACCGTCCTGGTTGAGGGAAATAAGGTGCGGGGTGCCGTCCACATAGCCGGCAAGGTCCTCCGCAGGCCAGCCGATCTTCAGCAGCAGCTGCTTGAGCTGGCCGCGCTGGGAGGCGTGTACCACTACCGTCTCGCCGTCGATCCTGGGCCCCAGCAGCGGTGCGATCTTCTTGGCGCGGATCACTTCCTCCAGGACCGGGTAGTCATCCGTGCGCATGACCAGGCCGTGGCGGGGATCCTTTTCGAGGCGCAGCCGGCCGTACCGGGACATGGTTTCCTCGACGTCGATCAGCAGGGAATGCGGGACCGGGAAGCGGGAATACTTCAGCAGGGCGTCCAGGACCTTTTCCGCGTCCAGCCCGGCGGCGCGGGCGTTCCACAGCCCCAGCGGGGTCAGCCGGTAGCTGTGCATGTGCTCGGGTGCCCGTTCCAGCTCGGCGAAAGGCGCGATGGCGTGCCGGGCCTCGGTGGCCAGTTCGTGGTCCACCTCGAGGAGGATGGTCTTGTCGCTTTGGACGATCAGTGGTCCGTCGGTCACGCGGGGAATCCTTTACTGGCGCAGTTCCTCTGCAGCCTCGATGTCGATGATGCGGTGCACGGACAGGACCCGCTCTGTGTCCTTTGCGGGATCGAACACCCGGACCCTGCCCCCGCTCACAGAGAGCGGAACAACGATTTCCAGGCTGGCATTCCCCAGGCTGTCCACCACGTTCATGTGGATCCGCTGCTTCAGCCGGATGGCCCTTTGGAGTGCCTCAAGCCCCAGCTGGGTGGCTGCCTCACTGCCGGCAGCGGTGCCGGAAAGATGTCCGACGCCGGGACCCGCCTTCCGAAGCACCGCCAGCTGGGCTTCAACGTCCTCCGCCGGCGGCGCCATCCTCGGTGCCGTGTAGACGGGGCGGCTGCTTTCCTGCGCCGGGGCGGCACGGCGCAGGTGGGCGGGTTCAGCGCCGTCCACGGACGGGGACAGCCCGAGGCTCCGGAGGGCGGTGGCGAGTTCACGCGGCGGCGACGACGACGTGACAACGGTTGGCGACAACCTGGCCAGGCCCAGCTGGGCGGCCTTGGGCCCTGCCAGCAGCTCGCGCAGGGCAGCTTCGTCATCGCTTTGGATGAAGCTGGCGGCCTGGCCCACGCGGAGCCTGCCATGCCGGGAGGCCGTATCCTCCACGAGGTACTCCAGCGGCTGGGGCACCGCCGTCGCGGAGTGTTCACGCAGGAAGCCTAGCAGGCCTGCGGCGTCGTAGCCGTGGTCCAGGGCCCGCTTGATGGATGCCCCGGAAAACCGGTAGATCGTGGCCGGTCCCTGCCCCTCGGCGTCGGCCATGGCCAGGAGCTTTTCGGTCAGCGCGGGAGTGAGGTAGCCGGGCGCAACCGCGGTGAGGTCGGCCTGCAGCAGCACATGGTTGAGGGCCGCCGGCAGGTGTTCGCCCAGGATGGCGAGGGCGGCATCGGGGTTGTCTTCGGCGAAAGCACTCCCTAACTGGCTCAGCGCCCCCGAGCCCACCAGGCCCAGCAGCTCCGCTTCGGCCAACACGCCGCGGATCAGCGAGCTGAACCGCCTGGCCATCCGCGGCTGCGACCACTCGGCGCGCTGCAGGACAGCGGCGGCGTCCAGCACGGGCGCGGCACCGTCGGACGCGGACACCTCTTGGGTGAGCTCATGCAGGATCTCCAGGATCCGTTTGCGGACCACCGGAGCGTCAGGCCGCTGCGCCCCGGCGGACAGTGCGGCGATGGTGGCTCCGGCCGCTGACCGGACCGCCGCTGCGCCCGGGGCTGAGTTCACGGGCTGGCCCACCATGGACGGCACGCGTTCGCTGGCCAGCCAGGCGTTCACCAGCCACAGCCATTGTTCCTGCCGGGGAAGGACCAGCCATTCCAGTTCGGGCGGCTGTACCCACGAGGAGGAGTCGACGTCGAGGCGGATCAGGCCGGACAGCCCGCACAGCTCCAGGAGCAGGCCGACCGCGCTTTGGTCTATCCGCAGGTGTTCGGCCAGGCGGCGCACTTCGCGGACGCCCACGCCACCACTGCGCAGTGTGGCAAGGGGGTGTTCCCGGACGGCGTGCAGCAGCTCGGAGACCAGCCGCAGGGTTTCGGAGATGGCGCTCAGGGCCGCGTTCCTGCGCAGCGCCGCCGTGGTCCGGCCAAGCTCCGGGACCGGCGGCGACAAAGTGAAGTCATTGATGATCGCACCGCCGCGCAAAGCCAGTCCCACGCTGTGGGGCAGTTCCACGTGGGCTGCGTCCAGCGGAACCAGCAGCCCGCGGGCAAGGAGCCAGTCAACAGGCCCGACGTCGGACCCTTCCGTCGTGACCGATGCTTTCCGCTGTGCCTGGGGGACGGCACCCATGGCCCAGTTCCGGAACCTGGCGAGCAGCGCCGTCGTCCGTTCCGGGGCACCGGCGAGGATGTCCTGCAGGGCCTCCGGTGAGGACGTCCAGTGCTGAAGGGCCAGTGCTGCTTCCATGGGCGTGGTGGCATCGTGGATCGCGAAGCCGCTGCGGTGCAGTTCTGAGACCAGTTGTACCGCCCGCTGGGCGAAAGCCGGCTGCAGGCGGACCAGTTCGGTATAGCTGCGCCCCAGGCCGGCCGGATAGATTCCCACCACATCCTTGAGCGAGCCCACGGGGAGGTAGTACGGCTGGCTGGCCGCCGGTGGCGGCGTGCCGTGCGGGGGAGCGGCGGGGTGCACCAGGCCGAGCTCCTGCAGGCCGGCCAGGATTCGGTCGACAGTGGCAAGTGTGGAACCGTGGATCAGTTTGTGCACGGCTTCGGCGGAGGCGCTGTGCCCGGTGTCGGTGTTGGTGCACAGGTGCAGGGTCTCCAGGACCTGCATGTGGGGACGGTTGAGCCGCTCCAGGGCGCGTTGGACGCTGACCCGGGAGCTCGCGCGGGCTGCGAGGGCAGCGAAGTCAGGAACGGAAGGGGTGATGAGGTCCGGCCGCGCGGCGAACAACGCCCGCAACGAATCGTCGCTGCGTGCCTCCAGGTCCTTGCCAAGCGCGCGAATGAGGGACATCAGTCCAACGTTACCGCTGCTGGGCCCTTCCCGCCCGCCGCCGGGCGGCAACTCCGTCCAGGACCAGCAGGAGCATCAGGATGAAAGCTACGGGAAGGCCGTACAGCGCGGTGTAGGTGATCCAGGTGGGGGCTACCGAACCGGCGAAGGCCAGGGCCATGACAGCTGCCACGGCTATCAGGGACAGCACGGCAACAACTGCGGCGAGGACCATCAGCGGCCGCCGGTAACGCGAGGGAGTCATGGACGCAACGCTACCGCGCCCGGCGCGGTGCGGGTAAAGCGGGGCCTTGCGCCTGCGGCGGAACAGTGCCGCCCAAAGCGTCGATAGGCCATGCGGCAGGATAACCTTGAAGCATACAGACCAACACGGTCCCGGTTCGCCATACCCTGAACCCGCACAACCATGCGGATGCGGTGGAGGCCGGCCGTGTCTCATGACAGCAGAACGAAGAAGGTTGATTACGTGCCTACCGGCAAGGTCAAGTGGTATGACAAGGATAAGGGCTTTGGGTTCCTCGCGGGCGAGGACGGCCAGGAGGTCTTCCTGCCCAAGTCGTCGCTGCCCGAAGGCGTCAGCGAGCTCAAAGCCGGCACCCGGGTGGAGTTCGGCGTAGCCGACGGACGCAAGGGCGCCCAGGCGCTGGGCCTGCGCGTCCTGGACAAGACTCCCTCTATTGCCAAGGCCAAGCGCCCGAGCGCCAAGGACCTTGCCCCGCTGGTCCAGGACCTGGTAACGGTCCTGGACAACCTGTCAGGGACCTTGTCCAAGGGCAAGTACCCGGACGGCAACAAGGGCAAGGCCATTGCTGCCGCCCTCCGCAAGGTCGCCGACGAGCTCGACGTTTAGGCGCCCATGACTCCCGATTCTGAACAGCCGGGCACGCCGGTGCAGGAGCAGGCTGCCAAGACTCCCCCCAAGCGCAAGGCAGGCGTGCCCGTGTGGCGCACCGGCAAGCCGGACGCTTTCCTGGCCGCCGCCGTGGACAATGCCCGGACCGCCGTGGAGGGCATCACGCCTGCGGGCACCATCGGGCCGCACCTGGCCGCCAAGAGCGAGGGCGACCGGCTGGTCACGCACCTGTTTGAGTCCAGGCTGCCCGGATACGCGGGGTGGCAGTGGTACGCGGTGCTGACGCGCAACTCCCGCTCGAAAGTAGTCACGGTCAATGAGCTGGGCCTCCTGCCGTCGGAAGATTCGATCCTGGCCCCGGAGTGGGTGCCCTGGGCCGAGCGTGTCCGCCCCGAGGACCAGCAGCAGGAGTCCGAAGCAGACAGCCAGGAAACGGCTGCCCCGGAATCCGCAAGCCAGGAAACAGCGGCGGAGGATCCAACAGACGAGGCCGGCACCCAGGCGGAAGCCTGACCGCACCCGTCGCCGGGAAGCCGGCCACCCCGGCCGGGGACAAACGAAAACGGCGCCGTCCGGGATGAACCCGGGCGGCGCCGTCGTATGTTGTCCTGACTGTTCTCCGCGCCTACTTCCGCAGCTCGCCCACCACGTAGTCGATGCTGGACAGCAGGGCTGAGACATCGCTGGGCTCGATGGCCACGAAGGTGGCAATGCGCAGCTGGTTGCGGCCCAGCTTCCGGTAGGGCTCAGTGTCCACGATGCCGTTGGCGCGCAGGACCTTGGCTACAGCCGCCGCATCAACCGACTCGTCGAAGTCGATGGTGGCAATGACGTTGGAGCGTTCCTCCGCCTTGGCCACAAACGGGGTGGCGAACTCGGAGGCATCCGCCCAGCTGTAGATGCGTCCGGCGGAGTCGGCGGTGCGTGCGGTCGCGAAATCCAGGCCGCCGTTGGCGTTCAGCCACTGGACCTGGGCGTCCAGGGTGACCAGCGTGGACAGCGACGGCGTGTTGTACGTCTGGTTCAGGCGGGAGTTGTCGATCGCGGTCTGGAGATCCAGGAAGTCCGGGATCCAACGGTTGGCGGCCTTGATCCGTGCGGCACGCTCGATCGCGGCGGGGGAGAACAGGCCCAGCCAGAGGCCGCCGTCGGAGGCGAAGTTCTTCTGCGGGGCGAAGTAGTAGACGTCGCTTTGGGCAACGTCCACGTCCAGGCCGCCGGCCGCGGAGGTGGCGTCCACCAGGACCAGCGATCCCTCGTCGGCTCCGGAAACGCGCGTGACGGGGGCAGCCACACCGGTGGAGGTCTCGTTCTGGGGCCAGGCATAAACATCAACGCCGGCCTCGGCCTGGGCCGCCGGCCGCGTGCCCGGCTCGGACTTGATGATCGAGGACGCCTCCAGGAAGGGCGCCTTGTTGGTAGCGGCGGCGAACTTGGATCCGAACTCGCCGAAGGACAGGTGCTGGGCCTTCTTCTCCACGAGGCCGAAGCTGGCGACGTCCCAGAAAGCGGTGGAGCCGCCCACTCCGAGGACCACTTCATAGCCCTCCGGGGCGCGGAAGAACTGGCTCAGCCCTTCGCGGACAGATCCCACCAGGTTTTTGACCGGCGCCTGCCGGTGCGAGGTGCCGAGGATGGTCTTGGACGCTGCTGCCAGCGCATCGATCTGTTCCTGGCGGACCTTGGACGGGCCGGCGCCGAACCGCCCATCCTTCGGCAGGAGGTCGGCGGGGATCGTGATGCTGGTGTCGCTCACAGGTGCTCCAATTCGGCGGGGACGAAAGTTTGGTCCGGACGGGCGGGTCATGGCTCGGCCGGCAGCAGGCGATGGCTGCGCAGCGGGCCTTCACCATTCTGCCTGAATGGCAGGGGCGGCGGGAGCCGGCGGGCCCAAAGTCCAGACATTGAGACGGGCCGCCCGTGCGGTACCGCAGGAAGCGCGGCTATTCGGACAAACTCAAAATAGGCTAAGCTGGCCCCCGAACTACCTCGCGGGAAGAGGCGATACGGTGGGACAACGCAAGGTACTGCGCTCGAGGAGCTGAGCTGGATGACGGATCTGATCGACACTACGGAGATGTACCTCAGGACCATCCTGGAGCTTGAGGAAGAAAACATCGTCGCCCTCCGGGCCCGTATTGCCGAGCGCCTGCGCCACTCCGGTCCTACCGTGTCCCAGACCATCGGCAGGATGGAGCGCGACGGGCTCGTGGTCGTCTCCGGTGACCGGCACCTGGAACTTACGGACACCGGCCGCAAGCGGGCCACCGAGGTCATGCGCAAGCACCGGCTGGCCGAACGCCTGCTGGCCGACGTCATCGGCCTGGACTGGGCCTACGTGCATGACGAAGCCTGCCGCTGGGAACATGTCATGAGCGAGCGGGTTGAGCGGCGCATTTACGAGATGCTGGACCACCCCACCGAATCGCCCTACGGCAACCCCATCCCCGGGCTCGCCGCTTTGGGTGGACAGCCTGCCCGCGGTGGCGCCGACGGGGCCATCAGCCTGGTCGAGGCCATGAAGGGCTATGCTCCGGCCTCTGTTGTCACCATCAGCCGGCTCGCTGAACCAATCCAGGTGGAACCGGAACTGCTGGCGCAACTTGACGAAGGCGGAATCCGGCCCGGTGCCGCCGTGGCGCTGGAACGCGTGGGTGATTACATCTCCGTGCGGGTCTCTGGCATCGAGGGCGCACTGGAGCTGCCGCCCGAGGTCGCCGCCCACGTTTTCGTTGCCGTGGCCCAGGCCTGACGCCCGGCCTTGTACCCCGACGAGGCACTTCCAAGCAAAGATAACGGAATTGTTACCTAGGGTCTTAAGGCCCTATAGTGGAACCATTCGTTGATACTTAAGCGTTACCCGATCCGGAGCCGAGCTCTGCCAGCGGATCGGGTGCACGAGTTGTTACTGGCAGAGGCGGGGGAACCACAAGCGGCAGCGGGGGACTGCCTTGGGGTGAAGTCCGTCAGCAGCAAGCCTCTCCAGTGAAGGATTCTTCCGGGAATACCCCTGTGCAGAAGCTTGCCGTGACGGGCCGGGTCCTTGATCTCTCTGACCCGAATCCGACAGCTAACTCCGCAGGCTTTTCCAGAGAGGAACCCTTCTTGACCACGCAGACCTCCAGGGGGCGCCGCCGCGCAGCCAGCCCCCCTTCGGCACCCCGGGTTGTCGAAGACGCAGCAGCGGAGCGCCCCCGCGATCTGCATCGCGACGCGCGCCGCCGCCGGGGGCCCCTGCGGCAGGTAACGGAATTCGCCGCCGCAAGCGGGATCGGCCAGAAGGCCGGAATCGCCCTGGCCGCCACCGGCCTGGTGCTGACGGTCACAGTGCCCGCCACCAGCCCGGTCATGGCCACTGATGCGTCCGGCAACGCGCCCCTGGCGGCATCCTCCGTCAGTCCGCAGCCGCAGATTTCCGCCGATATTGGCGCCCAGATCGACTTCAGCCGCTCGGCCGTGGTGACCCAGGCTGACCCCGACGGGAAGCTCAAGCAGCTCCTGAGCGCCCAGTCAGCGGGCTCGGTCACCCGGGCCGCGTCGGCCGGCACCCTGGCTGCACCACTTGCCACCCTCACCACCGCCTCACCGTTCGGATACCGGGTGAGCCCGATTACCGGCGGCTCCGGCGACTTCCACCGAGGCCAGGACTTCGTGGCGCAATGCGGGACGTCCGTCCTGGCCGCTGCGACCGGCACCGTTACCTTCGCGGGCTGGCACCAGTTCGGCGGCGGAAACCGGGTGGTCATCGACCATGGCAACGGGCTGGAAACCACGTACAACCACCTGTCGTCCTTCAACGTCAAGGTGGGCCAGACGGTCTCCCGTGGAGAAGTCGTGGCACTCAGCGGCACTACGGGTGCCTCCACCGGCTGCCACCTGCACTTCGAGGTGCAGGTCAACGGCGAAGTGGTCGATCCCATGGGCTGGCTGTAACCGAATGATTGCTCACTCTCAGATCGCAGTGACCTGCCGTGACCTGAATGTGACATTGAAACAAAACTGCTGTACCGTCTAACTCGCGTCAACTTTTCCGAAGTTGACGCTCTTGAGTGGATTGCCTAACTCTGCCACCGCTCAAGGTCCGTTCGCATTTCATCGTCTGGCAGGGGCGGGGGAACCAATTTTGG
Source organism: Pseudarthrobacter sp. 05T312 (assembly GCF_056396685.1). Classification (NCBI taxonomy): domain Bacteria; kingdom Bacillati; phylum Actinomycetota; class Actinomycetes; order Micrococcales; family Micrococcaceae; genus Pseudarthrobacter; species Pseudarthrobacter sp. 05T312. Next base: position 137,062 of record NZ_JBFTLY010000008.1, on the reverse strand, counting down.
CCTTCTCTCCAGAAGGCCTTGGGGTTAAGTCACGAGCTTCCCAGGAAGCAGTGTGGCCGGGTGACTCCCATCCGAATCCGACAGCTCACCTCGCAGGCATTGGGAGAGGCTACCTTCGTGTCTTCACGCCATCATTCTGCGCGCCACCGTGCGCAAACGGTTCGCACCAGCCCCTTGGACGCCGTGTCCAGGGCCGTGAGTGCAAATGCCGGGACCGTAGGCCGCCAGGCTGCCGTAGTGGCAGCCGCATCGGGCCTCATCCTGAGCATGGGCCTGCCGGCAAACGCAGCTGACACCACCGCCGGTGTCTCTGCATCCACCGAATCCGGCTCGGCACAGACTGCACTGGCCGTCACCGCTGCCCCCACGGCGACGGTTTCCTTCGAGCGCCCGGTCGTCAAGACCACCGCCGCTCCGAAGGTCGAAGCGGTGCGTCCCCAGTCCACCGCACCAGCCGAGCGCGCCGCCACCGCGACCGCAGGCCAGGACGCCGCTCCCGCCGCCAAGGCCGCCGAGACTGTGTCCGCCGCAACCTCCGGCATTGCAGCCATCGCCTACACCGGCATCGGCCACGCCTACGTGTGGGGCGGCACCAGCCCGGTCACCGGCTGGGACTGCTCCGGGTTCGTCCAGTGGGTCTACGCGCAGGCCGGGATCAGCATCCCCCGCACCAACGCGTGGAGCATCATGACCCCCACCTCCACCCCGCAGCCGGGCGACCTCGTTGTCCAGAATGGTGGCGCGCACGTAGGCATCTACGTCGGCAACGGCATGATGATCAGCGCGCTTAACCCCTCCCAGGGCACGCTGCTGCACTCGCCCGCAGCCACCGGTACCTCTTCGTACTACCACCTCAACAAGTAGTTCTTGGGCTTAGCGCTCCAAGGGCTATTTCTTTGCCCACAGCTTTTCCGCTAGAAACCAGATCCCCGTTCGGGATGCGCCGGCGTACCCCCAAGATGCCGGCGCGTCCAGCCCCCTTTGCCTGCCTACACGCGGTCCGAAGGAAAAACGAAAGAGAGAACTCATGACGACTCGTGCTACCGCACGGCACCGCGCCGAGGTCACCAAAACCAACTCGATCGCCATCATTGCCAAAGCTGTCAGCGACAACGCCGGTGGCATGGGCCGCCAGGCTGCTGTTATCGCTGCGGCTTCCGGCCTGGTCCTGACCAGCGGCCTCGCAGCCAACGCTGCCGACGCCAACGTCAAGCGCGATTCCGCTCCGGCGTCCCAGCTGGAAGTCGAATCCGCCGTCGACGCCCCGATTTCCGCAGCTTCCACCATTGCCATCAGCTACGAGAAGCCTGCCGTCACCACCACGCCGGCTCCCGTCGCAGAGCCTGAGCCCCAGGTCCAGGTGCAGGAAGCTGCTCCCGCTCCGGTGGCGCAGCCTGTTGCTGCTCCCAAGGCCACGGCCAAGGTTGTTACGGCCTCTGCTCCCACCGCTCCCGCCCCCCAGGTTTCCGCAAGCGGGAAGGGTGCAGCCATCCTCTCCGCCGCTTACGCCCAGCTCGGCGTGCACCAGGACTGCACCATGCTGGTGACCAACGCACTGGCCGCCGTCGGCATCCACTTCCACGACTGGCCGGCAGGCTACCTGTCGCTGGGTGACACCGTGCCCATGTCGCAGGCCCAGCCCGGCGACCTGCTGTACTACGCCGACGGTGGCGGCGGCATGGCCCACATCGCCGTTTACGCCGGTAACGGCATGGCCGTCCACGGCGGCTTCAACGGCAACGACACCGTGGTCTTCAGCGCCAATGTTGGCTCCGGACCGGTAGCCATCCGCGTACGTTAGGCATTCCCGTGCCGGCCTGAACCAGCGCCGGCCAGTGTACTGCTTGCCAAAGGACCCCCGCCAGCAAGGCGGGGGTCCTTTGCGCTTACTGGGGTTGCCGCCGCAGTCCCCGCCTTTTCCCTGTCCCGGGGACGGAATGGGCCTCCGGGGCGGCGATTACCTGATTTTGCACTTCTTTGTTTACTCTTGTGATGTCGATCCATAGCCCGGACATGCCGAGGGCAGCCGGCCCTCGTGCCCCTGACGGGTGCGGCCGTGAAGAGGTAAGTGCATGCGCACTCTCGTTCTGAATGCTGGATATGAACCGCTGGCGGTTATCACTTTCCGCCGGGCGCTGGTGCTTGTGCTCACGGGCAAGGCAAGCGTGGTTGCCGAGGGGGACGACCCGGTGGTGGGACCCACCGACGTCCTGGGCCGCCCGTCCGTGATCCTCCTCAACCGTTACATCCGGCCCCGGTACAACCACTCAACGGCAGTCAGCCGCAGGGGCGTACTCCGGCGGGACGGCCACAAATGTGCGTACTGCGGCAAGGCCGCGCACACAATCGACCACGTTCACCCAAAGTCGCGTGGGGGTGCCGATTCCTGGGAGAACCTGGTGGCCGCCTGCCTGCGGTGCAACAACGTCAAGGGTGACCACACTCCCGCCGAGATGGGGTGGACCCTTCGGTTTGTCCCCGAGCCCCCCCACGGGACGATCTGGCAGATCAAGGAACTGGAGAAGCCGACCCCCGCATGGGATCCCTTCCTGCTGCCGGAGCGCGCTGCCTGACTGTTTCCCGGCGCCTCCCGGCATCGGAACAGGGGATGGTCGCTAGGCTGGGGGAGTGGACAAGAACAGCTTGGCCTTTGATGCCCTGATCCTTGCCGGGGGGCGATCATCCCGCCTGGGCGGCATACCCAAGCAGTCGTTGGTCTTCCGTGGCCAAACCCTCCTGGAGCGCGCCGTTGCCGCGGCGGCCGGTGCCCGGCTGACCGTGGTTGTCGGCGATGCGGGAGGCCTGCCGGCTGAAGCCGGGGAGAGCCACCCGCTGCCCCCGTCGATCCGCCCCGCCGGCCTGCTGGCATGCCGGGAGGAGCCGGCCTTTTCTGGTCCCGCGGCTGCGATTGCCGCAGGCCTGGATACCTTGGCGAGGAACGGTGGAGGAGCCCCCTACTCCCTGGTGCTGGCGTGCGACATGCCGTTGGCCTCCCAGGCGGTGGCAGTGCTGCGGGACGCACTGTTGCAGTCCGATGCCGGCGTCGGCCCGGGCGGGGTGGTGGCCTGTTCCGAAGACGGCAGGGTCCAGCCGCTGGCAGGCTTTTACAGCACGGCTGGGTTAAAAAGCTCCTGCGCCGCCCTGGCTTCACGCAACGCCCTGGTCAACGGCTCGGTCAGGGCTCTCCTTGCTAGTCTGGACGTGCAGCTTGTCACAGTCCCCGCCGGGTCCACCGCCGATGTGGACACCTGGGACGATGCTGCCGCGCTGGGTGTTGCCGCCGGGAACCAGCACGCAGGACAGTACCGGCGCACAGCCGGAGACAACGTGGGAGGCAAGTCGTGAAAAGCCAGGACGAGACGCTGGAAGAGTGGTGCCGCGCGCTCCTCCAGGCATACAAACTTGAGGACGTCCAGGTGGATGTCAACGCCGTGCTGGCCCTCGCGGGCGTCGCCGCCCACTCGGTTGTGCGGCCCGCGGCGCCGTTGACCACCTTCATCGCAGGCTTCGCCGCGGGACTGGCTGCCGCACCCGGCAGGGAGATGGATGCGGCATCGATGGACGCGGCACTGGCCGTTGCCCGTTCCCTGGCGGCCGACTACGACGCTGAAGCCGCCGGGACTCCCGGCGAATGACCGCAGAACCCCTTGACGGTCCTGGCGCGCCGCCGGGAGCAGAGGCTGAGGCGCGCGGGGGTGGAAGTGAACACACGCGTGCGGACCATCATCACGCAGCGCACACCTGGCAGGAAGCGCGCGAGGCTGCCTTCGATGCGGCAACCCCCATTCCGCCCGGCCCCGTTGGGCTGCGGATAGCCCTCGGCCGCAAGCTTGACCAGGACATCGTTGCCCTCCAGGACATGCCCCACTATGCCTCGTCAGCCATGGACGGCTGGGCAGTCAATGGAAGCGGCCCCTGGATCCCGGTGGAGGCCGGCACCCGGCTGGCGCCGCACCAGGCAAGCCCCATCGCCACCGGTGGCCTTATCCCGCCCGGTGCCAAGGCAGTGCTTCGCAGCGAGAACGCGGTCCTGGGGCAGGATGACGAGGGGCTGCCCGTGCTGATGACCGGCGGCAAGGCCCGTCCGGGGGAGCCCCGCGCGGGAGAGCACATCAGGAAAGCCGGGGAGGAAGCCCTGGAAGGGGACATCCTGGTCAAGGCCGGGGTCATGCTCAACCCCGCACACCTGGCCCTTGCTGCCCTGGCCGGCTACGACGAAGTGCCGGTCCAGGGGAAGCCCGTGGTCCGCCTGGTGCTGACCGGATCGGAGGTGGTGGAACAGGGCACGCCCGCACCCGGCCAGGTACGCGATACCTTCGGCCCGCAGCTGCCTGACGTCGTGGCCATGCTGGGCGGTATCGCCGCCGGCCAGCAGCGGATCGGCGACTCGTATACGGAATGGCTTGCGGCGCTCGAAGACGTGCTGCCGGAGGTGCCCGGCGCGCCGGACCTGCCTGCCGACGTCGTCATCACCACCGGAGGTACCGGGCGGTCGGGGACGGACCACCTTCGCCGGGCAGTGGCCGAACTCGGCGGCCGGCTCATCATCGACGGCGTGGCAATGAGGCCGGGACACCCCGCGGTCCTTGCCGAACTACCCGACGGACGTTTTGTCCTAGGACTTCCCGGCAACCCGCTCGCGGCCATGATGGCCCTCTCCACCGTGGGTGCCCCGCTGCTGGCTGCCTTGGGGCACCATCCCATGCCGCCGGTGGAGGACGTGCCGTGCGGGACGATGATCGAGCCCGACCCCGGCCGTACCCGGCTGATGCCCTTCCGGCTGCTGTATGGCATGGCATCCCCGGCGCAGCACACGGGGCCTGGCATGATGCGTGGGCTGGCAGCCGCTGACGGCGTGCTGGTGGTGCCGCCGCACGGGGTGCAGCTGGGTGAACTGGTGCCTGCCTTTGCGCTGCCTTGGGGGACGCCCATTCCGCGGCCCGGTGAGAGTGATGCCAAGACCAAGCCCCGAACGGGCGCCCGCACCGGCCAGCCCAAGGCCAAGCCGGCAGCCGGCGGGCCCGTCGACTGGAGTGCGCTCCTGGGCTGATGCATGTCAGGGCCAGTGCCCGGGAAGGCGTTGCCCGGTTCCTGGGACAGGGCGGCCTTTATTGGTGCCATGATGGAGTAATGAACAGGCAGGGTGGAATATGGGACGAGTAACCCAGCGCCGGAAGGTGCACAAGTATGTCCTGGATGGTTCCCCGAGTGCCCTGGAGTACCCGGTCCGCCACCGCGAAGATGTCCTCGCCGTGGAGGAACCGCTGGAAATCCGGCTCGGCGGCCTGTCCTACTCCGTAACCATGCGCACGCCCGGCGACGATTTCGACCTGGTGGCCGGCTTCCTGGTGTCCGAGGGCGTCATCTGGGCGCCTGAACAGCTGGTTTCGCTCCGGTTCTGCGCCGGCGAGGACGAAAATGGGGTTCAGACATTCAACGTGGTGGAGGCCCAGCTGCGGCCGGACGTCCCGCTCCCGGACACAGGCCGGCGGGTCTACACGTCCAGCTCCTGCGGCATCTGCGGAACCGATTCCATCGAGGCCGTCCAGAAGTCCTCGCACCACAGTCCCCAGGCGGACCCACTGACCGTGGATGCCAGGGTCCTGGCCTCCCTGCCGGACCTTTTGCGGGAGTCCCAGCGCGTCTTCGACGACACCGGCGGCGTGCACGCGGCGGGCCTGTTCAGGATTGACGACGACGGCGGCCCCCGGCTCCTTTGCCTGCGCGAGGACGTGGGGCGCCACAACGCCGTGGACAAAGTGGTGGGCTGGGCGCTGCGTGAAGGCCTCCTGCCGCTGGCCGGGACTGTCCTCCAGGTCTCCGGCAGGGCGTCCTTCGAACTGGTCCAGAAAGCCTCGCTTGCCGGGATCCCCGTCCTGGCCGCCGTGAGTGCTCCTTCCAGCCTTGCCGTGGAACTGGCAGAGGCCAACGGACTGACCCTGGCGGGGTTCAGCCGGGGCAGCAGTTTCAACGTCTACGCCGGGGACTCCAGGATCCTGGGACCGCAGCCAGCCGTGCCAAGGTCTTAGCGCAGGCAACGCCTGGGCCCGTCCCACACCACCAGCCCAGGGGGTTGGATGCAGTGCTGCCAGCAGGTAGATTTGTCCATCGAATGGACTCGATGATCCAGTTCCCAGCTTAAAGAGGACCTATATTGCATGACGACCGCAGGATCACGGAAGTCCGCCTGGCAAGGTTTGTGCGGGAGCGCATTGCCCCTGCCGTTTACAGCAGGACGGTCCCGCTTACCCTGAGCAGCTGGGAAGTGCCCGGTGAGCCGGTCCCTGCGCTGGACGCGATGCGGCAGGACTTCCAGCCGCAGGAGCATGGCGCCCGCTGGGGGCGGCCGTGGGGCACCACCTGGCTTCGGCTGCAGGGGGAAGTGCCCGAATCCTGGGGCGGCAGCCCTGACACCGCCGTGGAGGTGGTGGTGGACCTGGGATTCACCACCGAAGCGCCCGGGTTCCAGTGCGAGGGCATCGCCTGGCGGTCGGATGGCAGCATCATCAAGGCCATCTCACCGCGCAACCAGTACATCCCGCTCAAGCTGCTGGGCAGCGGCATGGCCGTGGACTTCTATGTGGAGGCGGCCGCGAACCCGGACATGGCGCAGGGCTGGACCTTTGCCGCTACCCCCTTGGGGGACAAGGCGACCGCAGGAGACGCCCCGCAGTATCGGCTGGGAACCATTGCCATCGCCGAGCTGAACCAGACCGTGTGGGAACTCCAGCAGGACGTCTGGACCCTCGCCGGCCTCATGGAGCAGCTTCCACTGGAGCTCCCGCGCCGCCACGAAATCCTCCGGGCCCTCGAACACATGATGGACGTGATGGACCCGGAGGACGTTGCCGGGACCGCGGCAGCCGGGCGCCGGGCGCTCGCCGACGTCCTGACCCGGCCCGCCTACGCCTCCGCGCACCAACTGGTTGCCACCGGGCACGCCCACATCGACTCCGCCTGGCTCTGGCCGGTCCGGGAAACGATCCGCAAATGCGCACGGACGTTCTCCAACGTGGTGGCCCTGATGGATGAGGACCCTGGCTTTGTTTTCTCTTGCTCCTCTGCGCAGCAGCTCGCCTGGATCAAGGAGCTGTACCCGGACCTCTTCAGCCGGATCCGGGAAAAGGTACATGCGGGCCAGTTCGTCCCGGTCGGCGGTATGTGGGTGGAATCGGACACCAACATGCCCGGCGGCGAAGCCATGGCCCGGCAATTCGTGGAGGGCAAGAGCTTCTTCCTGGCCGAGTTTGGCATTGAGTGCAGGGAAGCGTGGCTCCCGGATTCGTTCGGCTACAGCGCAGCCCTTCCCCAGATTGTGAAGTCCGCGGGCAGCCGCTGGTTCCTCACGCAGAAGATCTCCTGGAACCAGACCAACAGGATGCCCCACCACACGTTCAACTGGGAGGGAATCGACGGCACCCGGCTGTTTACCCACTTCCCCCCGGTGGACACCTACAACTCGGATCTGAGCGCCAGGGACCTGGCGCACGCCGAGCGCAACTACCGGGACCATGGCCGCGGCACCGTATCCCTGGTCCCGTTCGGGTACGGCGACGGCGGCGGCGGGCCCACCCGCGAAATGCTCGCCGCAGCTGCGCGCACGGCGGACCTGGAAGGCTCGCCGAGGGTCCGGATCGGATCCGCGGAAAGCTTCTTCCGGCAGGCCGAGGAAGACTACTCCGCGCTGCCGGTCTGGGTGGGCGAGATGTACCTTGAACTTCACCGCGGCACCTACACCAGCCAGGCGCGGACCAAGAAGGGCAACCGGCGCAGCGAGCACCTCCTGCGCGAAGCCGAATTGTGGTGTGCCACGGCTGCCGTACGCGCCGGCGGCGCCTACGACTACCCCGGCGCCGAGCTTCAGCGACTCTGGCAACTGGTGCTGCTCCAGCAGTTCCACGACATCCTTCCCGGCAGCTCCATTGCCTGGGTCCACCAGGACGCGGAGCGGAATTACCAGGCCATCGAAACCGCCCTTGAGGCGTTGATCAGCCGCGCCGCCGGGGCAATGCTGGGCGCCGGTGACCGCCGGTTCCTGTTGAACGCCGCCCCGCATTCCAGGGATGGCGTCCCCGCGCTCGGGGTGGCCGAACCGGCGTTGAACCCGGAACCAGTGCAGGCAACACCCCTCGACGGCGGCTACGTCCTGGACAATGGGGTCATCCGGGCCGTGGTGGATGCGGACGGGCTGCTTTCCTCCCTGCGCGACCATGCCAGCGGCCGCGAAGCGATCGCCCCCGGCCAGCGCGGCAACCTGCTCGAACTGCACCGTGACACCCCCAACGAGTGGGACGCCTGGGACATCGACCAGTTCTATCGCCGCAACGGCACCCCGCTGGTCCACGCAGAATCGGTCCGGCTTGACGGCGAAGGCGGCAGCGCCGTCGTGGTGGTGGAGCGGCTGGCCGGCACCTCGCCGCTCACCCAGCGCATCACGCTTGCCCCCGGCAGTCCGTCCCTGGAGATCACCACCTCCGTGGACTGGCAGGAACGCGAAAAGCTGCTGAAGCTCGGCTTCGCCCTGGATGTGCGGGCGGACCGGTCCGCTGCCGAAACGCAGTTTGGCCACGTCTTCCGGCCCACGCACACCAACACCTCGTGGGAGGCCGCGAAGTTCGAAATCTGCGCCCACCGGTGGATCCACGTGGGCGAACCCGGCTACGGCGTGGCTGTGTCCAACTCATCCACGTACGGCCATGACGTGGCCAGGAATATCAGGGAGGCCGACGGCGGAACCACCACCACGGTGCGCCTGTCCCTGCTGCGGGCGCCCAAGTTTCCCGACCCCGACGCAGACCGGGGACGTCACGAGCTGACCGTGGCCATCCGCCCGGGAGCCGGCATTGCCGATGCCGTCCAGGAAGGGTACCGGACAAACCTGGCACCCCGGCTGGTCACCGGCGCCAACGAAGTGGAGCCGCTGTTCTCCGTCAGCAATCCGGCCCTGGTCGTCGAAGCGGTGAAACTGGCGCAGGACGGATCCGGGGACGTCGTGGTCCGGTTGTATGAGTCACTGGGGCAGCGTTCGGCGGGGAACATTACGGCGAACTTCCCGGTGCGGCGGGACGTTATGCCCACGGATCTCCTGGAACGACCTGCCGGAGCCCCGGGGGTAGAGCCCGGCGGCAACGGGGCTGCGCTTCAGCTCAGGCCGTTCCAGCTGGTGACGCTGAGGTTTGCCCGGAAGTAGGGGGTCCGTGCCCCGGACTGGAGGTCCGGTGAAAGAGGCCTTAAACAGGCTGAGTGGGGGCGGTCCCCAACGATCCGCCACCACTCATCCCCCCAATGTGTGCAAAGGCCCCCGGGGCTACCGGCGCTTTGGAATTTATCCCCGTTCGAAAACACGTGGCGGCCCCGCCTTCACACATTCATGATTGTGTCACACTCTAATGATTTTGTGAAAGTGGGCGAAGGTTACGTTTCGGTAGAAGTCTTTTGGCGTGCCGCGCTGCGCCCGTTGACCACCCGGGCAGCCCAGATAAGGGCCAGTCCAACAACGAAGCACAGCACTGCCGTGTAGTTGATGATGAACTCGATTTGGCCAAGGGAGGGCGGAATCACGGGAAAGAGCAGCGTGAGGGCAACTGCCACTCCGCCCAGGGCAAGCAGTCCGGCTCCGATCCGCACCAGAGCAGGGAGCCGGTCCCGGGCCGCCCGCGCCAACGCCGGAACCAAGGCCAGGGCGACGTAGGCGGGGTAGGCCCGGCCCGCTGCGCCGTAGTACTCAACCAGCGCGAAATGGCGGGCGTCCTTCCCGGAGACGGCGCTGAGCCCGGCCGAGGAACCGGCGGTGTCCATGGAGAAGAAGAGCGCCACCATGGCCGCCGAAATGATCAGCAGGACCACAACGCCGACCCGCCCCGTGATGAGCCGGTGTGCGCCCTCTGCACCAAACCCCCGGGAAATGCGGATGCCCATAAAGAAGATGGCCGCAAAGATCACGAACCGCAGCAGCAGGTTGGCCAGGTTGACCCCTCCCAGAGCCTGGTCGATCACCAGGTAAGGACCCTGGATGCTCAACAGGATGGCCAGCGTCATCATGGCGAAAATGCCAAACAGGGAGCGGTTCTCGCCGCGGACGGTGCTGGGAATGCGGGCCACTGCAACGAAGGCGCAAATCGCCAGCGTGGTCCATTGAAGGGTCTCGATCATCCCAGGTTCTCCCAAATCTTTTCTGTCTGCGCCTGGTCCTGCTCCTGGCGGCGCAATACTTTGCCCAGTGCCTGGAGCCGGTCTCCGGCAAGCGCGGTAAGTTCTCCGTCGGAGAGGCTGGCCAATGCTGCCTGCCGGGCTCCGGGCGGCCAGCCCGCCTCCTCCTCCGTGATGACCCCTGTGGCCACCAGCCCTCCGGCCGGTCCCACCCCGGCGGCATCCGCGGTGGCCATGGCGAGCTCGGGGGACAGCCGGTTGGCGGTCAACTGCGCGGAATAGTTCTGCGGGGCCACCCCGGTGGCGGCCGACACGCGGTGCCGGACCTCGCCGTCGTCAATGGCGTCCACCCAGTTCTTCACGGAAGTTGCGTGCGGGGCCGGGCTCAGCTCAGGGGCGGCGGCTCCCCGGGGGGCGTCCATGGCCGGCCGGGAGAGGAGTGTCCGGAGCAGGTCCGCGCTCGAAATCTGGCTAACCAGTTCGTTCCTGGTGGGCGGACGGGGCGGCCCGGCCAGGGCGCTGTAATCATCAAAGCCCGCCAGCGCGGACACCGGGTTGATTTTGTAGGCCCGGCTGATGCTTACCACCGTGGTCACGGAGACTTTGCCCCGGACCAGTTGCTGGGCGAGGGTGGTCCGCTTGATTCCTGAGACCCGGCAGACGTCGGCAGTGCTGGCATCCGGTGCGATGCCTTGCAGCCAGCGCTGGAACGCCTTGGCGGAAAGGGTCATGGAGGGCTCTCTGCAGAACGGGTGGTGCTGACGATTTTACCGTGCCCGGCCGTGCGCTCCGTGCCGCTGATTTTGTCCGCGGCCCACAGTCGTCTATAGTTGATGGTCGAGCCCGTTGGTCCGTACACCCCCCAAGTCCGGACCAGCGGGTTCTTCTATGTCCTGCAGCCCCAGCGGCGCCGCGGCCTGTTTGTGCCGCCTCTGCCGGCCCTCAACGGCTGTCCGGGCAGCGGCGAAAGGACCACCATGACTGCAACGCTTGTTGCCAAGGACATCTCCGGCGGCCACGGCCACCGCACCCTTTTTTCCGGGCTCTCGCTGACCGTAGCCCCCGGCGACGTGGTCGGCGTGGTGGGCGCCAACGGTGCCGGAAAGTCCACGCTATTGCGCCTCTTGGCCGGTGTTGACCAGCCACAGGGAGGCTCTGTCAGCCTCGCCCCGGCCGATGCGTTCGTTGGCTGGCTGCCCCAGGAACATGAACGCGTTCCGGGTGAAACAGTGGCAGGCTACATTGCCCGCCGGACCGGCTGCGCGGAAGCCACCCACGAGATGGAGTCCACGGCAGAGGGCCTGGGTTCCGGTGCTCCCGGGGCAGACGATGCGTATGCCCGCGCCTTTGACCGCTGGATGGCCTCCGGGGCCGCCGACCTTGATGACCGCATCCCTGCCGTGCTCGCAGAGCTGGGCCTGGATGCTGGCCCCGAAGCGCTGATGACCGGGCTTTCCGGCGGCCAGGCGGCGCGGGTGGCGCTCGCAGCCCTGCTGCTGAGCCGTTTCGACGTGGTGCTGCTGGACGAGCCCACGAATGACCTGGACCTCGCCGGCCTGGCCACGCTCGAGAACTTCGTGACGGGGTTGCGCGGCGGGGTGGTGCTGGTCAGCCATGACCGGGAGTTCCTGGCCCGCTGCGTGACCAGGGTGGTTGAGCTGGACCTGGCCCAGAACAGCGTGGGGGTCTACGACGGCGGCTACGACGCCTTCCTCGAGGAACGCGCCGTGGCGCGGCGGCACGCCCGCGAGAAGTACGAGGACTTCGCCGCCACCAAGGCAGACCTGGTATCCCGGGCCCGGACCCAGCGTGAGTGGAGTTCGCAGGGCGTCCGGAACGCCATGAAGAAGAACCCGGACAACGACAAGATCCGGCGCGCCGCCAGCACCGAGTCCTCCGAGAAACAGGCCCAAAAGGTCCGGCAGATGGAATCACGCATCGCCAGGCTGGACGTGGTGGAGGAGCCCCGCAAGGAATGGCAGCTCCAGTTCAGCATCGGGCAGGCGCCGCGCTCCAGCGCCGTCGTCGCCACCCTGCGCAATGCCGTGGCACGCCAGGGCAGCTTCACGCTGGGACCGGTGAACCTGCAGCTCAACGGTGGTGAGCGGATCGGGATCACGGGCCCGAACGGCGCGGGGAAGTCCACCCTGCTGCGCCTGCTGCTGGGAACCCAGGTACCGGACGACGGCGACGCCTCCATGGGTGCCACCGTCGCCGTCGGCGAGATCGACCAGGCCCGCGGCCTGCTGGACGGTGCCCAGCCGCTCGGCGACGCCGTCGAAGCCGTGCTGGCCGACTGGAACAGCGCCGATGTCCGTACCCTCCTGGCCAAGTTCGGCCTCAAGGCGGACCACACGTCGCGGACAGTGGATTCCCTGTCCCCGGGGGAGCGGACGCGGGCAGCACTGGCCCTGCTCCAGGCGCGCGGGGTGAACCTGCTGGTGCTTGACGAACCCACCAACCACCTCGACCTGCCGGCCATCGAGCAGCTGGAAGAGGCCCTCGAAAGCTACGACGGAGCCCTGCTGCTGGTCACCCACGACCGCCGGCTGCTCGAAAATGTCCGACTCGACTACCGGTGGCACCTGGAAAACGGCACGGTCCAGGAGCTCCACCACACTGCAAGCCAGGAGAAATAACCATGAGCATGGACCGCGTGGCGTGGAGCTCGCTCTACAACATCAGTACCGCCAAGAGCGGCTCCAAGCCGTTTTCCAAGGAAACCCTGAAGCGGGTGCTGGCCTTCGCCGCACCCCATCGGGGCAAGCTCATCGCCTTCGTGCTCTCTTCCATCGCAGCGGCCTTCCTGGCCGTCGCCACCCCGGTGCTTGCCGGCCAGGTGGTTGACGCCATCATCGCCAAGACGGATGCCGGTACGGTGATCTGGCTGGCCGTGCTGATCGCCATCGTGGCGGTGGGCGAAGCGGGGGTGGGGCTGTTGACCCGCTGGCTGTCCTCGACCATCGGCGAAGGCGTCATCGTGGACCTGCGCACCCGGGTGTTCGACCATGTGCAGCGGATGCCCATTGCCTTCTTCACCCGCACCCGGACCGGAGCCCTGGTCAGCCGCCTCAACAACGACGTCATCGGAGCGCAGTCCGCCTTTGCCGGCACGCTCTCCGGCGTGGTGAGCAACTCCGTGGCGCTGGCCCTGACCCTGATCGTGATGCTCAACAAGTCCTGGCTGGTCACCGTGCTCGCCATGGTCCTGCTGCCGATCTTCCTGATCCCGGCCCGGCGCATGGGCTCCAAACTGGCGGACCTGCGCCGCGAAGCCGCTGCGCACAACGCCGCCATGGGCACCCAGATGACGGAGCGGTTCTCCGCGCCCGGCGCCACACTGGTGAAGCTGTTCGGCCGCCCGGATGAAGAGTCCCGCGAGTTCGCCGCCCGCGCGGGCCGCGTCCGCGACATCGGCGTCCGCATGGCCATGCTGCAGTTCACGTTCGTCACGGCCCTGACCCTGGTGTCCGCGCTCGCGCTCGCACTGGTCTACGGGCTGGGCGGCTGGCTCGCCCTGGGCGGCCAGCTCGCACCCGGTGACGTGGTGGTCCTGGCGCTGCTGCTGACGCGGCTCTATGCCCCGCTCACGGCGCTGTCGAACGCCCGCGTCGAAGTCATGAGCGCGCTGGTCAGTTTTGAAAGGGTCTTTGAGATCCTGGACCTGGAACCACTGATCCAGCAGAAGCCGGACGCCGTGCCCGTTCCTGCTGGGCCCGTGTCCGTGGAGTTCGACAACGTCCGCTTCGCCTACCCCTCCGCGGACAAGGTCTCACTGGCCTCGTTGGAGGAAGTTTCGACCCTTGATACCCGGGGCGGGGAGGAAGTGCTGCACGGCGTCAGCTTCCGGGTGGAACCAGGCCAGACAGTGGCCTTGGTGGGCTCCTCCGGCGCCGGCAAGTCCACCATCGCCCAGCTGCTGTCGAGGCTTTACGACGTCGACTTGGGCGCAGTGCGTCTTGGCGGCACCGCGCCGGGGACGGGGCTGGACGTCCGGGACACCACCTTCGATTCGCTGCGGGACACCCTGGGCATGGTCACCCAGGACGGCCACCTGTTCCACGAAACCATCGCCTCCAACCTCCGGCTGGCCCGGCCCGACGCCACGGACGAAGACATGTGGGACGTCCTGCGGCAGGCCCGCCTCGAGACCATGATCAGGTCCCTGCCGGACGGCCTGGAGACGGTGGTGGGGGAGCGCGGGTACCGCCTTTCGGGCGGTGAACGCCAACGGCTCACCATCGCCCGGCTCCTGATCGCCCAGCCCCGTGTCGTCATCCTCGATGAGGCCACTGCCGCGCTCGACTCCACGAACGAAGCCGCCGTGCAGGCAGCCCTGGGCGCCGCACTCGAGGGCCGGACCGCCGTCGTGATTGCGCACCGGCTCTCCACCGTCCGCGCGGCCGACGCCATCCTGGTGGTGGAGGGCGGCCAAATTGTGGAACGCGGAACCCACACCGAACTGCTGGCGGCGGGCGGCCGCTACGCCGAGCTGTACCGGACGCAGTTTGCCGAGGCCACGGCTGTGGCGCAGGAGTCCGTCCCCGAGTTCTAGCGGGTTCCTGTCCCGCGGCCGGTTCTCAGACTGCCCGTGCGGCCAGCAGGGGCAGGATATGGTCCGTCAGGAGCGGCGCGAGGTCTTGGGGGAGGGCTGCGCCCGCCGGCACGCTGATGTCCAGCCACCGGATCTCCGCGATTTCGGCCGCGGGAGTGGCCTGCCATGTGCCCGGGGCGATGAAAACTGTCGCTTCGATATCCGTGGCGGCCTCGTTCGCGGCGTCGGCGATCCACACGCCCATGAGGTCCAGGTCCTGCGGGCGCACCACAATGCCCACCTCCTCGGCGAGCTCCCGCGCAGCCGCCTGCACAGCGGTTTCGCCCGGTTCCGGCTTGCCTCCGGGATGCATGAACATGCCGGTCCCGCGCTTCCGTACTGTCAGGAGGCGCCCGGCGTCGTCAAACACGCAGACGGCAGAGACCACGATCCGATCTTTCACGGGGAAATCCTTTCCAGGCGCGAGACGAGCAGCAAATCCTTGCGGGGACCGGTCACGTCCCAGCTGTAACTGAAGGCGTCCGGGCCCTGGCAGGTGTAGGAAACACGGTACGTGTCCGGATCACACCAGTGGCTGTCGTGGCTGGAACCGGGGGTGAAGCCCATGCGGTGGAACGGCCTGCCGTCGGGAAAGAACATGTCCAGCACATCGGGCTGCGGCAGGGGTTTCAGGACGTACTCGCGGGAGGCGGGGCCGGTGAAGGAAGGCCAGCGCATGATGCCTTCTTCGCGGAGGGCCAGGCCGCCGTCGTCCGTGGGGGTGAAAACCGCGACGCCGGAAAAGGTTCCGCAGGTGCCGTCCGACCTGTCCAGCAGGTCCCGCTCCAGCCGCCACCGGCCCGGCGGTCCAGGATGGCCTGACGGGCGGCGGCCCAGGAGGTAGGCGCGGAGGGTTGGCTCCGGGGAAGGAGAATTCAAGTGCCCTCGATTGGAATCGAACCAACGACACCGGCTTTAGGAGAGCCGTGCTCTATCCACTGAGCTACGAGGGCGCGCATCCGGGGGTTCGGCGGGGCCGGTCCGTCCGGACACGGTTACAAGCATACAAGGTGCCGGGCCGTACTACGCTCAAGGCATGAGTCCAGCCCCCACTGCCGCTCCCGCCACTGCCGTCACCCCGAACGTGGCGTCCACCCGGCAGTACATCGGGGCGTGGGCGGTGTTGAGCGTGCTGCAGTATTTCGCTGCCGAGGCTGCCGTGGCCATGGCGTGGGCGGGACCGCGCCCGTACGACCTGCGGACGGGGTACATCAGCGACTTGGGGGCGCTTCACTGCGGAATATATTCCGGCCGGGATGTCTGCTCGCCCTTGAACTGGCTCATGAATGCCTCGTTCGTGGTCCAGGGCTTGGGGCTGCTGGTGGGGGCGGTACTGCTGACCTCGGGCCTGCTGCGCGTGGCCGCCCGGCCCGGCACGCGGGTGGACTGGCGGCGCCGGGAGCCCTGGCTCGCAGCCTCCGCCGTCCGGCTGCTCACCGGCGCCGCCGGCGCCGGAACCGTGGTGGTGGGGCTGGTCCCGGAGGATGCCGGCTCACCCTGGCACTACGCCGGCGCCATCACGTATTTCGTCTCCGGTGGGCTGGCATTGCTGGTGCTGGGCATCCTGTGGCTTCGGAAGACCGGGATGGCGTGGTTCCTGCTGGTGTGCGGAGGCGTGTCGCTGGCGGCCACGGCCACTGGTGGACTGACCCGCATGAAGGTTCCCGAGCCCGGCACGTTGGAGCGGCTGATGGGCTATCCCGTCACCGTGGGGATGGCCGCTGCGGGGCTGGTCATCGCCCAGCGGGTGCACCGGCACCGGAAGCAGCGGCGGGCTGCGGCACGCGCTGCGGCCCTGGCCGTCCACAATGGAGCTTCCCGCTCATAGGCCCCAATGGTCGCCGGCTGGATGGCTTCGCGATTCTTGACCATAAATTGAGCCCTTTTCAGCCTCGGCCGGCTGGGTTGAGGCCTAGGCTTGCGCCATGTCGATGCCGTCTGCGGCCTCGCCGGTGGGGGACCGGTCCCAGCACCGTCGTTTGGCTGGCTCCACACCTGTGATCCCCGGACGCCCGGGGCCGCGTCCATGAGCTCCTACCTGGCGGAATCAACGCTTCGGGCGGCCGACCGGGGGAGTTGGCTTCTGCTCGAATCCGCACTGGGAGCCACTCCCCGCGGCCTGGTGCAGAATCCCAATTTCTTCCGGGGATTCGCTGTCCGCCCGGACGTGATGGCCAACGCCCTCCTTGCCGTGGCAGATGTCGCGGCGTCGAGATACTTCGATGCGACGTTCCGCCTCAGCGACGTCCTGGACCCCGTCATGACAGCCAGCGGAGACCGGTTGCGGTGCGAGTCGTTCTCTGCCTGCAACGGTGTCTATGCGCGGCTCGACCTCCTGGCGTCAGGCCTTGACGGCGGCGAGATTGGGTTCGGGACCACCAACGTGGACATCAACGCTGCCCTGCGGTCTGCGCTGGCGAATGTCCACCGCAACGAACTGCTGCATTTGGCCGTTGGCCGCGATGGACTGCTGGTCTCCACGCAGGCGGAAAGCCACTTTGAACGGAAAGTCGAACTTCCGGACCGGTGGGTAAGGGGCTTCGCCGAGACCCCCGGCATCGCTGCGGAAATGTCACACGTGGCCACCCTCACCGGAGCCGCCACTGCCCAGTTCCTGTCGTCGCTTCCATCGGCACGGCCTGGCCGCACGCTTGTATTGCTGCCATCAGCACGAGGATTCCGTGAAGTGACAACGGCGAGGCCGCACTCAGTAACCCTGGCCGGAACAGGACGGCTGGCTGCGGCACGCCGTGTCGCCCGGTTTGCCACCCGCGTGGACATATTCAAGCATGGCGGCGGCTCCAGTGCCTGGGCGTTCCAACTGCCCGGAGCCCACTTCACGTTGCTGCTTTCACCTGCCCCCACGCGGGGCTTTTCCGGGGAAGGCGGGATCCTCGAGTCACTTGCGGTACCTGGAGCGGAGGCTGCCGGGGAGGCCGTGCTGCAGTTTCTGTCATGGCAGTCCGTCGTATCCGCCCGGGAGCTCCGTGCGAAGACCAAGTTGGCGGTGCCCCGAATTACCCAGGGACTTGCGTATCTGGGCGCCTCCGGCAAAGTCGGATTCGATCTGCTTGAGGGGGAGTATTTCCATCGGGAGCTTCCGCTGGACCCCCAACGCACTGTGAAGGACTACCCAAGGCTTGCGGCCGCCCGCAGCATTGTTGCTGCCGGGGGCGTTGTACGCAGGGAGCACTGGTGGGAAGTCTGCAGTGCCGCTGGAACCTATGCGTACCGGATCAGCGGGACCGTCGGGTCCTTCCGGTGTAACTGTCCATGGTGGACCGACAATCGGGGGTCCAGGGGACCCTGCAAGCATGTGTTGGCCGTCGGGCTGCTCTTGTTGGAGGCCGGCGGAAACCGGGAGGGCGGCCCGTATGGCGATTGAGGAGCGCGCCGATCCGACAGCAGTGCAGGTCATCCGGCGTCTTGTCACGGAGGGTGGCCGGAAAGCGGTGCCGGAGTACATCAGGAACCTTCCCTCGTCCGATCTGAAGGAAACCACCGCCTGGTTTGCAAAAAGCGGCCGCAACCTCCTTCGGGATGATACGGACTACCGCTCCGCGGGCACCGTGACCATGGAAAACCTTTACGCCAGCATCAGTGTCAGGGACGTGGTCACCGTTATGGCCAGTTCTCCGCGAAATGCTGCGCGGCTGCTGCCTTGGAGGAATCTCATCTCGAGCCGGAACCAGGAAGTGCTGCTGCTGGTGGATGCCATGGTGGCGAAGGGCGAAGATTGGTGCCGGGAATTTGTCCGAGCGGCGATCATCCGGAATGTAAAAGCGGAACGGGACACGGCCGCTGCCCTCATCCGCCACTGCCTGCCGCTCATTCTCCATTTCAAAATTCCGACCACGGATTTGGAGGCATATCCCCGCCTGTGGGCCTTCTACTATGGCGGCCTCCGGCAGGTCCACGAGGTTTGGGACGAGGAGGCTGCCCGGACATACGTGTATCCCAGCTGGGGAGGGCTCCAATTCCGTATCGGCCCGGCAGGATGCTGCGAGGTTCTCCCACGTACCCAGACACAGCTCTTGGACGTCTTCGACCTCGATGACACTGCACCCGACGCGCTGATGCGATGTTTCGACGTTCCGGATGCGCTGGCACCCCTGAAGGGTTCAGGAGTTGGTGCGGTCCTGTGCAGCTACCTCCGGCGGGGAACCTTGAAACGCGCAGACGTACTCGAACGCGTAGAGCGCGCTTTGTCCCGCTGCGATGGAAGCCCGAACCAACGCCTGCTGGCCGAGGTCCTGGCGGCTGTGAAACCGACGCCGGAAGAAACAGCCGGGATCCTTCCTCTCCTGCTCTCGGTGGTGGCAACGTCTCCCGGATTCTTGTCTTTCCTGGCGTTGGAGCTGCTCTTGGCGGCCCCGCTGAGCGGGAGTGACCTGCAGGAACTCAGCAGCGCCGTGTTTGCAAGGAGCGAGAAGAAGCCGCAGGTTCTGTTGATCCGGCACCTGAAGTCACTCCAGGCCGCCGGGCGTGATGACGACGCCGCACTCCAGATGTGCTGGCAGGCCGCTGCTGGATCCGCTGACCTCAAAATCCGGTCTATGGCCGAATCGGTGGTGGGCGCTCCTGCCCCTGCCATCAGGTACGACCGATTTTCAGTGCAGTCGCTGTGGGCCGCCGGTACCTCCGAGCAGCCGCGTGTTCCACCATATGTGGTGCCTGAAGTGGACACCGAGCGCCCGCTACCATTCTGGGACAGGAATTCACAGCATACGGTGGCCGAGGAGCAGTACCTGGACCTGGTCCTTCGGTCCACGTTTCACGCTCCCCGGGAGGTGCGGGATTGGTACGCCCGGCGGCACCGCCTCCGTCATGATTACTTCGAAGGCCCGCTGTCGGATCGCCTGGCATATCCCGATCCAGAGTCAGTTGTGAGGCTGTGGGCATCAGGTGGATGGGATCTGGCCGGCCACAAGCTCCTCACGGCCAAGGTCCTGGCTGCAGTGTCTGGACCTTTCGATGCGTTTGACTGGTTCTGCCGCCTGAACGCCCTCGATGCTGTCCGCGTCTGCCGCTACAGCGAGCTGGCAGTCCACGCCGGAACGGTCGCATATTCGCTCGCTACCCCCAGCCACTCAGATTTCCGTGTGGATCTGCAGCGGTTGGTGCCGGTGCTCAATTTATATGCCAAAGAAGGCTGGGAATACGGAGAAGCGGACTTCTTCCAGGCACTGTTGCGCCTGGGGCCAGTGGGCAGGGAGCTGGCATCCGAAGTCCCCGAAATTCCCGTTGGCCCCCTGAATGGTTCCGACGACCTGGAGCGGCAGGCGGGACGAATACTGCGGGACTGGGTTGCCGGAGGCGGCTTTGCGCAGCCCGCCGTGGGTGAGGCCGTTGTATTGCCTGTTTCGCTGGACCGGTTCCCTTCCCTCTCGCGCGGCTTGCTGTCAGCGGAGATGTGGACGGGCGATAAGGAGTGGCAGCGGGGTGGTTGGCTGGCGGCTGCGACTGTGGTGCCCTTTTGGCCCGACTTGGGGGCTGTCTGGCATCATGACCGGGCGACTTACGAAGACCTGGTGTGTCGGCGCCAGGGAGAGCTGGCAGGTGCAACCGCTGGTGGACTCGGTCTCTTGACCCACGAGTGGCTGATTACACAACTCGCTGCCACCGAGCCCAAGGACACCGTTGGCACAGTGCTGGAGCTGGCAAGGAGGGGACTGCTGCTCCCGGACCAGTTGGCCCAGGCGGCCCGAAACCAGTTGGATGCGGGCGGGCTGGCCATAGGGCGCCTTACCCGCAATCTTGCATTGGTGGCATACGAAGGGCATCTGGACAGGGTCTGGCCGGTACTGACTGCCTTGGTGGCGGCTGCCGTCGCACGGCCACGGCTGCCTGCCGGTACGGACGGCCTGTTGGCCACCTGTACTGAATTGTGGGCAGCAATTCCACGCGCGCAGAGGACACCGGAAAATGTTCCAGCGGAGTTTGTGGCCGCCGTGCTGCGGGTGGCGGGAGCCAAAACCGGAACGAAAAGCACGCTGGAAGCGAAACGGCTCGCAGCGGACATGGGGATCAACGCTTAGCAGTGCCGCCCGGGCGACGGCTGCCTAGCCCTCTTTCGGCTTCCGGCTGTTGAGGAACACTGCCGCGCCCCCGGCCAGCAGGCTCAGCACCAGAAGCACCCAGCCCGCAATGGTGAGGCCGGATGCCAAAGCCACCTGGCCGGCGTCGGGACCTTCCGTGCCCATCATGGCGTCAATGGCCACATTGCCCCACAGCCGCACCACCACGAACAGCATGGGCAACGCCCAGAGCGCCCAGCGCACCGCCTTCTGTGCCACGTTGGTCCCGATGAGCAGCAGCCAGGTGAATCCAAAGATCAGCGGGAAGAGGGTGCCCGCGGTCTTGTGGACGTAGTTCAGCTGGCCCAGGGCGTCGCTGTTCATGACCCCCTGCAGCCGGCCGATGTAGCCGGCGTCAAAACCGCCAACCAACGAATCGGGCATGGCCATGTCCTCGGAGAGCTGCGTGAGCTGGGTCAGGGTCAGCAGGTGCAGGTACCAGAACAGGAACAGGCTGGCCACCACGCCGGCAATGACGATCAGGTTGCTGTTACCCTGCGCCTTTTCCGGCGTGCGCGCAGTGGTGGGGTTGACCACCGGCGGCAGGTGGTGTTGCGGCACCGCCGCGTTGGCGCCGTGCTTCTTGATCCGCTGGGCAGGGGTTTTGGCCATGCCACCATTATCCCGCCCCATAAACTGAACCCATGACCACAGGCCGACACAGCGCAGCTGTTCTTGACCCCTCATTGGACGACTACGAACTGGCCTCGGCGCTGGTCCGTGAAGCCGGACAGCTGGCGCTCCTCATGCGCATGGCCGGCCTGCAGTCTGAACAAAAGACCTCCGTCTCCGATGTGGTGACCGCGGCGGACCGCGCCGCGGAGGCTTACGTGCTGGAACAGCTCCAGCGCTGCCGGCCGGAGGACGGCATCCTGGGCGAGGAAGGCGCCTCCGTCCAGGGAACCAGTGGCCGCACCTGGGTGATCGACCCAGTGGACGGCACCTACAACTTCCTGCACGGCTCCACCTACTGGTGCTCCGCCATCGCGCTCAAGGACCGCCGCGATGTGCTGCTGGGCGCCGTCTTCCAGTCTGAAGAGGACAAGCTGTGGCTTGGCGGGCATGACCGGCGGGCGACGCTCAACGGCGATCTGCTGGCTGCATTCACGGAGGACGGAGGCAGGCGCAACACCACCGGCGTTGCCGAACTCGGCGCAGCCACCTACATCCACCCCACCTGGTTGATGGATCCGATGTGTGCCATGCCGTGGCACGCCGCGGCCACCTCCGCGGCATCCCTCCGCATGCTCGGATCCGGTTCCTGCGACCTGGGCCGGGTAGCCGACGGGCAGCTAGGGTGCTGGTTCCAGCACAGCTGCCCGGAATGGGACTGGCTGCCGGGCAAGGCGATCGTCCTTGCGGCCGGCGGGGCCGTGGACACCGTCCGGGTCAACGGGCTTGAGTGGTTCATCGCAGGAGGAACGACGGCGGTCCGCGAGTTGCGTGCGGCCCTCGAGTCAGGCTCGGTGGCCTGAAGCAATCGCCCGCGCCGCGGGAGTAATCCACAGCCTGGAAGGCGTTGTCGGTCCCACCGCCTAGACTTGTAGGCACCATGGATATGTTGTTTGACCCGTACTCTGACGGACCGTTCAAGGCCGCTCCCGCCTCCACCGCCCGCACCAGGACGGAGCCTGAGGGCGTTGCCACCACGGCAGGGCCGGGCGGAACGCCGGGTCTGCAGGAGGGCGGTTTTCACCGCCCAGGCGGCTGGCAACAGTCCAACGGGAACGCCGGGGACCGGCACGACGACGGCCACCATGGCAGGCGCCGCCCGGATGCTGCCCAATTGCTGGAAGGGCTGAACCCGCAGCAGGAGGAAGCGGTCAAGCACGGCGGATCGGCGCTGCTGATCGTCGCCGGAGCGGGCTCGGGCAAGACCCGCGTGCTCAGTAACCGGATTGCCTACCTGATCGCCACCGGCCGCGCGCACCACGGCGAAATCCTGGCCATTACGTTCACCAACAAGGCGGCCGCGGAAATGCGGGAGCGCATTGAGGCGCTGGTGGGCGGACGCGCCAAGATCATGTGGATCTCCACGTTCCACTCGTCCTGCGTCCGGATCCTGCGGCAGGAAGCGGCGAACGTCGGCCTGAAATCCAACTTCTCCATTTACGACTCCGCCGACTCCCTTCGCCTGGTAACCCAGGTTTCCAAATCCCTTGACCTGGACCCCAAGAAGTTTGCGCCCAAGGCCATCCAGCACAAGATATCCGCGCTGAAGAATGAGCTCATCGACGCCGACTCCTTTGCCTCGGAAGCCAACTACAACGACCCCTTCGAACACGCGGTGGCGGACGTCTACAAGGGCTACACGCAGCGCCTCAGGCAGGCCAATGCCATGGACTTCGACGACCTCATCGCCGAGACCGTCTACATGTTCCGCGCCTTCCCGGCCTTGGCAGAGTCCTACCGCCGCCGGTTCCGCCACGTCCTGGTGGACGAGTACCAGGACACCAACCACGCCCAGTACGCGCTGGTCAGGGAGATCGTGGGCGAGGGCCCCGGCGCGTCGGAGCTTACCGTTGTGGGCGACTCGGACCAGTCCATCTACGCCTTCCGCGGCGCAGACATCCGGAACATCGTGGAGTTCGAAAAGGACTACCCCGAGGCGCGGACCATCAAGCTGGAGCAGAACTACCGCTCCACCCAGAACATCCTGAGCGCCGCCAACTCGGTGATCTCGCGCAACCCCAACAGGCCGGAGAAACGGCTGTGGACCGCCGAAGGCGAAGGCCACAAAATCATCGGCTACGTTGGCGAAAATGAACACGACGAAGCGCAGTTCATCGCCAAGGAGATCGACCGGCTCCAAGACGAGGAGAACCTCCGCCCGGGCGACGTCGCCGTCTTCTACCGCACCAACGCCCAGTCCCGCTCCATCGAGGACGTGCTGGTGCGCGTGGGCCTGCCCTACAAGGTGGTGGGCGGCACCCGCTTCTACGAGCGCAAGGAAATCAAGGACGCCCTGGCCTACCTGCGCGTCCTGGTAAACCCGGACGACGACGTCAACCTCCGCCGGGTGCTGAACGAACCCAAGCGGGGCATCGGCGACCGTGCCGAAGGCGCCGTGGCGGCCCTCGCCAGCCGCGAACGCACGTCCTTCATGGCGGCCGCCCGCCGCGCGGACCAGGCTCCGGGCATGGCCACCCGTTCTGTCAACGCCGTCCTGGGCTTCGTGAAAATGCTGGACGACCTCGCCGAGGTGGCCGCCGGGTCCGGGGCTGCCGCGGCACTCGAAGCGGTCCTTGAACAGACCGGCTACCTCGCCGCGCTGCGCTCCAGCACCGATCCGCAGGACGAGTCCCGGGTGGAAAACCTCGCCGAACTCGTGGCCGTGGTGCGCGAGTACGAACAGGAGAATCCGGAGGGCAGCCTGGGCGCCTTCCTGGAACAGGTGTCCCTCGTGGCAGACGCCGACCAGATCCCGGATGCCCCCGGCGCGGACATTGACGCCGCCGTGGCCGAGGCCAAACGGCTGGGCGTGGTGACGCTGATGACCCTGCACACGGCCAAGGGCCTGGAGTTCCCGGTGGTATTCCTGACCGGCATGGAACACGGGCTCTTCCCGCACCAG
The DNA here is from genome assembly GCF_056396685.1 of Pseudarthrobacter sp. 05T312. Taxonomy (NCBI): domain Bacteria; kingdom Bacillati; phylum Actinomycetota; class Actinomycetes; order Micrococcales; family Micrococcaceae; genus Pseudarthrobacter; species Pseudarthrobacter sp. 05T312. Next base: position 112,668 of record NZ_JBFTLY010000008.1, on the reverse strand, counting down.
CGCTCAGCCACCGACCCCAAGGAGCTCGCCGAGGAACGCCGGCTGGCCTACGTGGGGCTCACCCGTGCCCGGAAGCGGCTGTACGTGACCAGGTCCGAGGTACGCAGCATGTGGGGCCAGAGCCAGTACAACCCCGCCAGCCAGTTCCTCGAGGAAATCCCCGCAGAGCTCCTGGAATGGAAACGGGAGGGAACCAGCCGGCAGTCGTGGGCGGGCGGCGGTTCGATTGGTTCGGGCCGGTACAGCGGGTCCTTCTGGGGGGCCGGCACCTCCCGGGGAGCCGCCGCAGACTCATCGGCCGGCTTCAACGCCGACGTCCCGGCTTTCATCGCCAAGAACAGGGTGCAGCCGCAAAAGGAGATCATTGCCGTCAGTGTGGGGGACAAGGTCAACCACACCAGCTTCGGCAACGGAACGGTCCTGGCCCTTGAAGGAGCCGGAGACAAGACCGTGGCGAAGGTAAAGTTCGACGTCGGCGAAAAGCGCCTGCTCCTGCGCTACGCCCCGCTCACCAAACTCGACGCCTGATGAGCGCCCCAGCCCGGGCATAATGGAGGCCATGCGACGGACTGTATGGGGGATGCTCGCCGCCCTTTTCCTTATCATTGCCACAGGCTGCACGGTGACCACCAAAGACCCTGCCTACGTTCCGCCGGCTCCGCTGCAACCCATGGAGCAGCTGGAAAAGGCACCGCTGGCTGATGCGAAGACATTCTCCAGCGGCGACGACGTCCTCTCTTTCATCACCGCCGACCGGACGGTCGCGTGCTCGCTCACGTCCGCCCGCGGGGAACACCTGAACCTGCCCTACGAGCAGAACCGCTACAGCGACGCCGCCAACAACAAGCTGCCCATTGTGCCGGTAGCCCACTGCGAGCTCGCCACCTATCCGGCGCTCCAGCCAGGCGACACCAAGGGCGACTGCGCCGGAACCCATTTGGGCTACCTGGGCGGCGTGGCCCTCCTCACGCCGGACACCGCCCGCTACGGCGAATGCCGCTCCGGCGTCACATCCATGGAAGCCGCTTTCGGACCCAAGGGGAGCAAGGCAGGGCCCCTGGCCCAGCTGCCTGTACTGGCGGACGGGCAGAACCTGGAACGCAACGGGCTGCGCTGCTCCGCGTACAACCGCGGTGTGGCATGCGGAAACGTCTCTGCCGGCGTCGGATTCTTCGTTTCGCCCAAACGTTACGAGCTGATTCAGGGGCCGGCCAAAACCAGCCAGCCGCCGCAGCCCGAGGGCCAAAAAACCCCGTAAATCCGCGGTTTTTCTACCGTCCATAGAATAGTGTGCTTACTCACATAAGGGGTAGTCTGGGACGGCCCGGTCCCTCCAAAGGACTAGAGTTCCCAGTGGAGCATTACGCCGCGTGGCTCGTTTCCAGACAGGCCGCCGGTGCGTGCAATCCGCAGCCCGGTCATCGTCGTACAGATGGTGTCCGACTGTACAGAAACTACTTCGACGTAGAAGGACACTAAACCGTGGACCTGTTTGAATACCAGGCGCGCGATATGTTCGAGGCGCACGGTGTACCCGTGCTTGCCGGCATCGTGGCGTACACACCAGAAGAAGCAAAGGCAGCTGCCGAAAAGATCGGCGGCGTTACCGTTGTCAAGGCACAGGTCAAGGTAGGCGGCCGCGGAAAGGCCGGCGGCGTCAAGGTCGCAAAGTCCGCTGATGAGGCGTTTGAGCACGCCACCAACATCCTGGGCATGGACATCAAGGGCCACACCGTCAAAAAGGTGATGATCGCCCAGGGTGCAGACATCGCCGAGGAGTTCTACTTCTCCGTCCTGCTGGACCGCGCCAACCGCAACTACCTTGCCATGTGCTCGGTTGAAGGCGGCATGGAGATCGAACAGCTCGCCGTCGAACGTCCCGAAGCGCTGGCCAAGATCGCCATCGATCCCGCTGTGGGCATCGACCAGGCCAAGGCCGACGAAATCGTCGCAGCCGCAGGCTTCGCCGAGGAACTGCGCGGCAAGGTCGCCGCCGTGATCCTCAAGCTCTGGGATGTCTTCAAGAAGGAAGACGCCACCCTGGTGGAGGTCAACCCGCTGGTCAAGACCGGCGCCGGCGACATCGTGGCACTGGACGGCAAGGTCTCCCTGGACGAGAACGCCGACTTCCGCCACGCGAAGCACGCGCAGCTCGAGGACAAGGACGCTGCCGACCCGCTGGAGGCCAAGGCAAAGGCGCAGGACCTCAACTACGTCAAGCTCGACGGCGAAGTGGGCATCATCGGCAACGGTGCAGGCCTGGTCATGTCCACCCTGGACGTCGTTGCCTACGCCGGTGAAAACCACGGCAACGTCAAGCCCGCCAACTTCCTGGACATCGGCGGTGGAGCCTCGGCCGAGGTCATGGCCGCCGGCCTGGACGTCATCCTGGGCGACGAGCAGGTCAAGTCCGTGTTCGTCAACGTCTTCGGCGGCATCACCGCATGCGACGCCGTCGCCAAGGGCATCGTCGGCGCACTGGCCGAACTGGGCCACACTGCCAACAAGCCGCTGGTAGTCCGCCTCGACGGCAACAACGTCGAGGAAGGCCGCCGCATCCTCAACGAGGCCAACCACCCGCTGGTTACCCTGGCCGCCACCATGGACGAGGGCGCCGACAAGGCCGCCGAGCTCGCCAACGCAGCGAAGTAAAGGGACGCACCATGTCTATCTATCTGAACAAAGACTCCAAGGTCATCGTCCAGGGCATCACCGGCGGCGAAGGCACCAAGCACACCGCCCTGATGCTCAAGGCCGGCACCAACATTGTTGGCGGCGTCAACGCCCGCAAGGCCGGCACCACGGTCCTGCACGGCGAGAAGGAGATCAACGTCTACGGCACCGTCAAGGATGCCATGGCTGAAACCGGCGCCGACGTCTCCATCGTCTTCGTTCCGCCGGCATTCACCAAGAACGCCGTCGTCGAAGCCATCGAGGCCGGCATCGGCCTGGTCGTCGTCATCACCGAAGGCGTTCCCGTCCAGGACTCCGCCGAATTCTGGGCCCTGGCCCAGTCCAAGGTGGACGCCGACGGCAACCAGGTCACCCGCATCATCGGCCCGAACTGCCCCGGCATCATCACCCCCGGCGAAGCGCTGGTTGGCATCACCCCGGCCAACATCACCGGCAAGGGCCCCATCGGCCTGGTTTCCAAGTCCGGCACGCTGACTTACCAGATGATGTACGAACTGCGCGACCTGGGCTTCTCCACCGCCATCGGCATCGGCGGCGACCCCATCATCGGCACCACGCACATCGACGCCCTGGCCGCGTTCGAGGCTGACCCCGAGACCAAGGCCATCGTCATGATCGGCGAGATCGGCGGCGACGCTGAAGAGCGCGCAGCCGACTTCATCAAGGCCAACGTCACCAAGCCGGTCGTCGGCTACGTTGCCGGCTTCACCGCCCCGGAGGGCAAGACCATGGGCCACGCCGGCGCCATCGTCTCCGGCTCCGCAGGCACCGCACAGGCCAAGAAGGAAGCCCTCGAGGCTGCCGGCGTGAAGGTCGGCAAGACGCCGTCCGAGACCGCCAAGCTGCTCCGCGAGGTCTACGCCGCCCTGTAGGCAGCACGTCACGACGCGGGGCCACCCTCGGTCCGTTTCCAGTCATGGGACGGACCTGCGGGTGGCCCCGCGTTCGTTGTTTAACGAATGGCGACGGCGGCGGGCGGCGCTTGCCCAACCCCGTCGAGTAATGTTGGGACAGGAAAAACAGGGCGCCCCGGGCGCGCAGGCAGGGGATTACCGATGGCAGAAAAACGACCCACCCTGGTCGACGCCGTCGTGGACAAGGTCCTCGAGCACATCATCAGCGGGGAAATAAAGGCCGACGACGCCCTGCCGCCTGAGGCCGACATCGCCAAGGAATCCGGTGTCAGCAGGCTGACGGCCCGGGAAGCCATGAAGGTGCTCAAAGCGCAGGACGTTGTCTACGTCAAGCGTGGCCTGGGCACCTTCGTCAACCCGCCGGAGCGCTGGACCGGGCTGGACGCCATCATGCGCGCAGCGTCCAGGGGAGTGGCCTCCGACCAGGTGGCGCTGCGCCTGCTGGAAGTGCGCCGCATGGTGGAGACCGGAGCGGCCGAGCTCGCTGCCTCCCGCCACCGGCCTGCCGATCTCACCGCCCTGCAGGACAGTGTGAAGCAAATGGAAGCGGCACACCAGGCCGGGGACGTGGACGCGCTGACCGTAGCCGACATCGCCTTCCACGACACCGTGCTGCGCGCCTCCGGAAACCCGTTCGTGCCCGCCCTGCTGGGGCAGCTCTCCACCCTGCTGTACGCCATGCGCAGGGAAACTTCAGCCTTCCCGGACGTGCAGCGCCACGCCATCCACCACCACAAGATGGTCCTTGCCGCCATTGCCGCCGGCGACCCCGCCACGGCCCGCTCCACCATGGATGCCCACATCACCCAGACCTTTGAGGACTACGAGCAGTTCCTCGCCATGTCCAGCCGGACCGGAACGACGGCCCGCTAGGAACCCCTCCGGCGCAGCCCCTGCCGGGGGAACACTCGATTCAGATCCATGGAGCGGACTGCCGCGCGCCTGGTGTTGACGGCCACATTTACCTGTGACTAGAATCTCAGTCAGACATCAGACATCTGATGTCACCCCCGAAAATGCCGCCAGCCAAAGGAGTCTTCATGCGCGCGCATTCCCCTTTTGAGGGTCCCCACACCACCACCGGAGGCCTGCGATGACCTCCCGTGCCACTGCCCCCGCACTCAGCCAACTGGGCGAGACCACCCTCCGCAAGGTCCGCCGGCGGCTGATGCCCCTAATCGTCCTTCTTTACTTCATCGCCTACCTGGACCGGAACAATGTGGGCTTCGCCAAGCTCGGCATGCAGGGCGACATCGGCCTGACCGAGGCTGCCTACGGCCTGGGCGCCGGCATCTTCTTCCTGGGCTACGCCCTGCTGGAGATCCCATCGAACGGCGGCATGTACCGCTTCGGCGCCCGCAAATGGATCGCCCGCATCCTGATCAGCTGGGGCATCTTCGCCACCGCCATGTTCCTGGTGAACGGTGAAGCGACCTTCTACGTCATCCGCTTCCTCCTCGGTGCGGCAGAGGCCGGCTTCTTCCCGGCGATCCTGTTTTACCTGACGCTGTGGTTCCCGGCAGCGCAGCGCGTGACCGTGCTGGGCATCTTCATCCTCGCCCAGCCCATCTCCAACGCCCTCGGCGCCCCGGTATCCGGCATGCTCCTGAACCTGGAAGGGGTGGCCGGCCTGCACGGCTGGCAGTGGCTCTACATCCTCGAAGGCATCCCGGCCATCATCCTGGGCATCATCACGCCGTTCGTCATGACGGACCGCCCCGAACACGCCAAGTGGCTCAAGCCCGAAGAGCGTGAATGGCTCTCCACCACCATGGCTGCGGAGTTGGCGGACAAGCAGAAGGCCGGAAACCACAACTTCCTCGCCGGCCTGAAGGACCCCCGCACCATTGCCTACTCGGCGCTGTATTTCGGCCTGGTCTGCGGCATCTACGGCCTGGGACTCTGGCTGCCCACCATCGTCAAGGCGCTGGGCAAGTTCGACTCAACGCAGGTGGGGTTCATTGTCTTCATCCCGTACGCCATCGCAGCGGTGTTCGTCTACTTCTGGAGCAAGAGGTCGGACCGTACAGGCAACCGCGTCTGGCACGCCAGCGTCAGCATGGTGCTTGCCGCCGTCGGCCTCCTGGGAGCCGGCTTCCTGCTCCCCGTCAACGCCGTACTCGCCATGGTCTTCCTGACCCTGGCAGCCATGGGCATCTACTCCGCGATCGCGCCCTTCCTGGCCATGCCGTCCGCCGCCCTCACCGGCGCCGCCGCGGCCGCCGGACTGGCCATGGTCAACTCGCTCGGCAACCTGGGCGGCTTCGTGGCCCCCTACATCGTGGGCATCCTCAAGGACGCCACCGGAAACTCCCAGACCGGCCTGGTGTTCCTGGCCGCCTGCCTCGCCGTGACCGCCGTCGCCACCTACCTTTACGCACGCAACCGGCCGGAAGGTGTCTCCGCGCCCGGAGCCACCGTTCCTGCCACCAAGACCCACTAGGAAACAGCCATGACTACAGAGCACGCATTCCCCGCAGAACGCACCGCGGTCCTGACCGGGGCAGCATCGGCCCGGGGCATTGGCCGGGCCACCGCAGACCGGCTGGCCAGCCAGGGCTGGTCCATCGCCGTCCTGGACATCAACGCCGAGGACGCCAAGGCGGCAGCGGCGGAAATCGGCTCCAGCCGTGCCGTCAAGGCGATCGGCGTGGGCGCCGACGTCTCGGACGAGGCCTCGGTGGACCGGGCCATTACGGAAATCGAGCAGTCCCTGCCGCCCATCGTGGGACTGGTCAACCTGGCCGGAATCAGTTCCCCCACGCCCTTCATGGAAACCACCGTGGCGGAATGGGACAAGGTCTTCGCCATCAACATGCGTGGCACCTTCGTGGTGTCCCAGCGCGTCCTCAAGGGCATGATTGAGCGGGAACTCGGGCGGATCGTCAGCATCTCCTCCATCTCCGCCCAGCGCGGCGGAGGTACCTACTCCAAGGTCGCCTACAGTGCTTCCAAGGCCGGCATCCTCGGGTTCACCCGTGCGCTGGCCCGCGAAGTGGGCGGGCACAACGTCACGGTGAACGCCATCGCGCCCGGCCCGATCGACACGGACATCATGGGTGGAACGCTGAGTGACGAGCGCAAGGCCCAGATGTCTGAAGGGATCATGATGGGCCGGGTAGGAACCCGTGAGGAAGTGGCTGCCCTGATCGCGTTCCTCCTCAGCGAGGATGCCGGCTACATCACGGCCGCGACCTATGACATCAACGGCGGCCTGCAGGTTTCCTGACGCTCCTCTTTTCCTGGCACCCCGGCGCACGGTGCCGTACGGCCCGCCGGCCGCACGGCGCCGAGGCCGGGACGCCTTATCCGCAACGTCCCGCCCCTGCAGCGGCTATAGGATTTCTACATGGCAACCAAGAACCAGGCCACCGGCGGGGTGAGCAGGCAGGTCCTCGCGGACCACGTCTACGAGGCGCTTTTGGTTGCCCTCATGGACGGCCGGCTGGAAGCAGGCACGCCGGTCAGTATTGACGGGATGGCCAGGGAGCTGGATGTCTCGCCGACGCCTGTGAGGGAGGCGCTTGCCCGGCTGGAAGCCACCGGCATGGTCCGGAGGATGGCGCTGCGGGGCTACCGGGTAGCCCCGCTGTTTTCTCCGGAAGAGCTGGCGGACCTGATGGACGCCCGGCTGGTGATCGAACCGGCCAACGCCTTCATGGCCTGCAAGCACGCAGACGAGGAACTGACCGGGCAGCTCCAGCAGGCCATCGAGGACCTGAAGGCCGCGCCGCGCGGCCCGTCCTTTGCCGAGTTCCGGGCCTACTGGGAAGCGGACGAACGCTTCCACCGGCTCATTGCCGAGTCGGCGGACAACCAGTTCCTGCTGTCCGCCTACAACGCCCTGGGCGGCCAGGTGCAGCGTTTCCGCTTCTTCGGGGGCCTCGGCGTCACCGACGCCGACTACGCCATCGCCGAACATACCGAGATTCTCAAAGCCTTTGAAGCCGGCGACGCCGAACTCGCCCGGCAAAAAATGATCGACCACATCGAGGGCGTCAAGCAGCGCTCGCAGCACGATAGCGAAGTGCGCAGCTAGCAGCACGCCCAGGGGCCGGCAGGGCCCCTCATCCTCGACTCCACCCCGGGGAGTCCACCAATAAACCCTTGACAGGATCCACAAGCAGCGTAGATCCTATAGGAAATGCGATTTATGATCTGGAGTGACAATGCCGTACACCGCTGAAAACTGGCCCATCGCCGCCGCCCTGCTGCAGTTCCCCGGAACCAGGCCCGACGGAACCACCGTCCAGGATGCCCCCGCCAGCGACTGGCAGCAGGTCTTCGAGGAAGTGGCCGACGCCGGTTTCACCAACGCCGACCTCACCGACAGCTGGGTCCGCCCCGGCGACCTCTCCAGCGCCCGGCTGGACGAACTGAAGGCCGCCGCCACGGCCGCCGGCCTTGGACTTCCCTCCATCTCCGCCATCCGCCGCAGCGTGATCGAGGAAGGCAACTGGGAAGACAACCTGGCCTACACCCACCGCACCCTCGAAGCCGCAGCACAGCTTGGCTGCGAGGTTGTCTCGATCGGGCTCCACCAGGCCATCACCCCCGAGCAGCGGAAGCAGCTGTGGTTCTGGACCGTCGAGGGCCACAAGGACCCGGTGGGTGACAAGGAAAGCTGGAACAACGCCGTCACCCGCATCCGGGAAGTGGGCAAGCACGCCGCCGAACTTGGCCTCCTGGTGTCCCTGGAAATGTACGAGGACACCTACCTGGGCACCGGCGATTCCTCCGTGCAGCTGGTCCAGGACATCGACCTGCCCAACGTGGGGCTGAACCCGGACCTGGGCAACCTGATCCGGCTGCACCGCCCCATCGAGGACTGGCGCGAACTGGTGCACAAGACCCTGCCGTACTCCAACTACTGGCACGTCAAGAACTACATCCGCGATGAAAACCAGGCCCGGAACCAGTACGTCGCCATGCCGGCCCCCATGGAATCGGGCCTCATCAGCTACCGCGAGGCCTTCCAGTTCGCCATCTCCGTCGGCTTCCAGGGCATCATCTGCACCGAGCACTACGGTGGCGACGGACTGAGCGTCACCGCCGCCAACCAGGACTACCTGCGCCGGCAGGTCCTGCCCAAGCGGGACGGCTACGCCCTGGGCACCAGCCTGGTGGCCCAGGGCCGGCAAACTCCGGCGGCAGTCCCCGCACGCTAGCCGGCAGGCACCCCAACCGAGACAACCGGTTCAACGAGGAATCATGACAAAGATATTTGACGATCCAGCGCAGTTCGCAGACGACGCCCTCGACGGCTTCGTGGCCGCCAACCGCCAGTACGTTGCGCGCGTTGACGGCGGCGTTGTCCGCTCCACCGAATCACCCGCCGGCCAGGTGGCACTGGTCATCGGCGGGGGATCGGGCCACTACCCGGCCTTCGCCGGCCTGGTGGGGGCCGGGCTGGCGGCCGGGAGCGCCTGCGGCAACATGTTTGCCTCCCCCTCCGCGGGGCAGGTGTACCGCGTGGCCAAGGCATCCCAGGCCGGCGGGGGAGTCCTGCTCAGCTACGGAAACTACGCCGGGGACGTCCTCCACTTCGGCCAGGCCCAGGACAAACTGAACGCCGAAGGCATCGAAACCCGGACCGTCCTGGTCACCGATGACATCGCCAGCGCTCCGCTGGAAGAAATCGCCAAGCGCCGTGGCATCGCCGGGGACCTGACAGTCTTCAAGGTGGCCGGCGCGGCAGCGGAAGCCGGCCTGGACCTGGACGAGGTGGAGCGCCTCGCCATCAAGGCCAACCACCACACCCGCTCGCTCGGCGTTGCCTTTGCCGGCTGCACCCTGCCCGGAGCAGCCGAACCTCTGTTCACCGTGCCCGACGGCATGATGTCCGTGGGGCTCGGCATCCATGGTGAACCGGGCATCTCCGAGCAGCCGCTTCCTACCGCGAGCGAGCTGGCGAAGCTCCTGGTGGAGGGCCTGCTGAAGGACAAGCCGGAAGAAGCAGGCACCCGAGTGGTGCCGATCCTGAACGGCCTGGGAACGGTCAAATACGACGAACTCTTCCTGCTGTTCGGCAAGATCGAGGCGCTGCTGACAGGGGCCGGACTGGAGATCGTGGAGCCGGAGTGCGGCGAACTGGTAACCAGCCTGGACATGTCCGGACTGTCCCTGACGCTGTTCTGGCTGGACGCGGAACTGGAGAAATTCTGGGCCGCGCCGGCCGACACCCCCGCCTTCCGCAAAGGCAACCTGGCCCCGCGCCGTGCCCGGTCCGTGGAGTCCCTCGCCGAGGCGGGAACGGCGCCGGCGCTGGCCACCACCCCGGCGTCGACTGCCCTGGCCGCCACGGCGGTGGGCGCGCTGAAGGAAGCCCGGTCCGTCGTCGTCGAACATGAGGATGCGCTTGGGAAACTGGACGCCATCGCCGGGGACGGCGACCACGGCATCGGCATGCGCCGCGGCGTTGATGCCGCCGTGGCCGCCGCCGAGAAGTCCCACGCGGCCGGCGCGGGGCTCGAGGAACTCCTCACCGCAGCGGGGGAGCAGTGGGCCGAACGCGCCGGCGGAACCTCCGGGGCCCTCTGGGGCGCTGCCGTCACCGCCGTCGGCAGGACCCTTGGCAGCAAGGACTCCTACACCGCGGCAGACGCAGCCGCCGCGGTCAACGCCCTCCGCGATGCCATCATCACCCTGGGCAAGGCCGAAGCCGGGGACAAGACCATGGTGGACGCGCTGCTTCCGTTCGCCGAGACCTTCAACCGGGCAATAGACGACGGCGGCAGCCTGGCCGGGAGCCTCCGTGCAGCAGCGGAGGCGGCAGCAAAAGCCGCTGACGAGACCGCCGGGCTCAGCCCGAAGAAGGGCCGTGCCCGGCCCCTGGCCGAAAAGAGCCTGGGCCACCCCGACCCCGGTGCTGTGTCCTTCGGCCTCATCGCCCGCAGGATGGCCGATTACGCCGCCACCATCGAAAGCCACTAAAGGAGAACCCTTATGACTGAGCAATCCCAGCCAGGCTGGCGCATCGTCGTCGGCAATGACGAAGCCGGCGTCGAATACAAGAATGCCCTGCGCGAACTGCTGGAGGCGGACCCCCGCGTCGCCTCGGTGGAGGACGTGGGAGTCGGCGCCGACGACACCACCGCCTACCCCCACCTGGCCGTCGCCGCCGCCCGCAAGGTGGCCGCCGGCGAAGCGGACCGCGCCCTGCTGATCTGCGGAACCGGCCTGGGGGTCGCCATCTCCGCCAACAAGGTGCCGGGCATCCGGGCCGTCACCGCGCACGACAGCTACTCCGTCGAACGCTCCGTGCTGTCCAACAACGCGCAGGTCCTCACCATGGGCCAACGTGTCATCGGCCTGGAACTGGCCAAGAAGCTGGTGGGCGAGTGGCTCAACTATCGCTTCGATGAAAACTCCGCATCCGCGGCCAAAGTAGACGCCATCTGCTCCTATGAGGGCGCGTCGGAAGGACTTGAAACCACATGAGCACCCGTAACATCGCCGTCATCGGCTCCGGCTACATGGGCGGCGGAATCGCCCAGGTCCTGGCACTTGCCGGAGCCCGCGTAGCACTCGCTGACGTCTCCGCCGAAATCGCCCAAAGCAACTACGAACGGCTGCTGAAGGAATCCGACGAATTCGTGGCGGCCGGGCTCTTCCCGGCCAACGCCACGGACCTGCTCAAGGAAAACCTCTGGGCAGCCAAGGACATCGAAGAAGCCGTAGCGGACGCCGAATACATCGAGGAGGCCGTGCCGGAAGTCCTCGAGATCAAGCACGCCACCCTGGGCCGGATCAGTGCCGCCGCCCGGCGGGACGCCATTATCGGCTCCAACACCTCCACCATCTCCATCGCCAAGCTCGCCGAAGTGGTGGACAACCCGGAGCGCTTCCTGGGCGTCCACTTCTCCAACCCGGCACCCTTCATCCCCGGCGTGGAAGTCATCCCGCACGAGGGGACCTCCGGGGCAACCGTCCAGGCCGCCCGCACCATCGTGGGGGAGACCGGCAAGGAAACCGCCACCGTCAAGGACGTCACCGGCTTCGTGCTGAACCGGCTCCAGTACGCCCTCTTCCACGAAGCCGCGCAGGTGGTGGAGGAAGGCATCGCCACCGCCGAGGACGTGGACACCCTGGTCCGCACCACCTTCGGCTTCCGCCTGCCGTTCTTCGGCCCCTTCGCCATCGCCGACATGGCAGGCCTGGATGTGTACGCCTTCTGCTACAAGTCACTGCAGACCGGCTTCCCCGAGCGGTTCGCCACCCCGCAGATCCTCCAGGAAAAGGTCGACGCCGGCCAGCTGGGCACCAAGACCGGCTCCGGCTTCCTTGATGTCCCGGCAGAGCGCACCGCCGCCCTGGTTGCCTACCGGAACAAGGCCTACGTCGCCATGCAGAAGCTCATCGAGGACCTGGGGCCGGCCCCGCTGTCCTAGCCCTGCTTTCCCTCAACCAGAAGGAACCTTCCATGACAGTTTTCCCCGTAGAGCGCACGGTGATCGTTACCGGCGCAGTCTCTGAACGCGGCATCGGCCGCGCCACCGCGGACTACCTTGCCGAGCGCGGCTGGAACATCGGCGTGATCGACCTTGACGACGCCGCCAGCAAGGACCTGGCCAGGGAACTGGCCGAAAAGCACGGCGTCAAAGCCCACGGCGCCGGCGCCAACATCGGCGACGAAGCCTCGGTGCGTGCCGCCATCGACGAGATCGAAGCCGAGCTTCCCCAGCTGGTTGCACTGGCAAACATCGCGGGCGTCAGCTCCCCGGTTCCCTACCTGGAGCTGGACAGCGCCGAGTGGGACCGCGTAGTGAACATCAACATGAACGGCGTCCACTACGCCACCCGCCGCGCTGCCGAATCGATGGCCAGGAACCGGGTGGGACGGATCGTCAACATCTCCTCCGTCTCCGCGCAGCGCGGCGGCGGAACCTTCAGCAAAACCCCGTACTCCGTGGCGAAGGCCGGCGTCATCGGCCTGACCCGCGCCACCGCCCGCGAACTGGGCGAGTACGACATCACGGTCAATGCCATCTCACCCGGTCCGATCGACACCGACATCATGGGCGGCACCCTCAGCGAGGAACGCAAGGATGAACTCGTCAAGGACCTGGTAGTGAACCGGGTGGGCACCACCCGCGACATCGCGGCGGCCATTTCCTTCCTCATCGGTGAGGACGCCGGCTACATTTCCGGCCAGACGCTGAACGTCGACGGCGGCCTGTACATGCACTGACGGCATCCGCCCCGGATGCCACAAGCCCCGCAGGCCGCCGGCCTGCGGGGGACCACCAACGTCACCACTCGAAGGAGAGTGTTGTGTCAGAAACCACCGCAACATCCAAGGAACTCCTGGCCCGTCCGGTCCTGAAGTCCGCGATTTCCAAGGCGGCCCGCCGGCTCATGCCGATGCTGGTCATCCTCTACGTCGTTTCCTTCCTGGACCGCACCAACGTCGGCTTCGCCGAGGCGGCCCTGGGGGCGGACAAGGGGGTGTCCGCCGCGGCCTTCGCCCTCGGCGCCGGTATCTTCTTCATTGGCTACGCCATCTTCGAAATCCCCAGCAACCTTCTCCTCAAGAAGGTCGGTGCCAAGATCTGGCTGGCGCGCATCGCCATCACCTGGGGCATCGTCTCCGCCTGCTTCGCGTTCGTGCAGGGCGAGACCTCGTTCGTGATCCTGCGTTTCCTCCTGGGCGTCACCGAGGCCGGGCTGTTCCCCGGCGTCATCATGTACCTCGCCGAATGGTTCCCCAACAAGGTGCGCGTCCAGATGTTCGCCATCTTCTACCTGGCCCAGCCGTTCTCCCAGATGATCGGCAACCCGTTGTCCGGCTGGCTGATCAACATTGGCGACCAGGTGCCGGGCCTGAGCGGCTGGCAGGTCATGTTCTTCGTCGAGGGCATGCTGGCTGTCCTGGCGGGCATTGCTGCCTTCTTCTTCCTGATCAACGGCCCGGAGAAGGCCAAGTTCCTCAACCCTGAGGAAAAGTACGCCCTGAAGGAGGTCATGGCGCTGGAGGACACCATCAAGGACGAGACCGGGCCCCGCGGCATTCTCGCCGCCATGCGCAATGGCCGCGTCTGGTACTTCACCGTCATCTACTTCTGCCTGCAGATCGCCGTGTACGGCGTGACGTTCTTCCTGCCGCAGCAGGTATCCTCGCTGACCGGGCAGAAGGTGGGACTCGCCGTCGGCCTGCTGATCGCCGTCCCATGGTTCTTCGGCATCTTCTCCTGCTACTTCATCGGCAAGGCCGCAGATACCGTGGCCAAGCGGCGCAAGTTCGGCACCATCCTGTTCATCTCCACCGGCCTGTGCATCTTTGGCTCGGCGTGGGCGGGGACCAACCACCAGCCGGTGCTGGGCATGATCTTCATTACCCTGGCAGTCTGCAGCTTCCTGGCCGTTGGCCCCGTGGTGTGGTCGTACCCCACCGCGTTCCTCGCCGGGTCTGCTGCCGCGGCAGGCATCGGGTTGATCAACTCCCTCGGCAACTTGGGCGGCTTCGTGGCACCCATCCTGCGGACCGCAGTCAACGAGGCCACCCAGTCACCAACGGGCTCCATGGGCGTCTATGCCCTAGGGGTCCTGCCGTTCGTGGCGGCCGCAATGATGTTCGCCACGAGGCGGTTCAAGAACAAGGCCGACGACCTGCTCGACTGAGCGCACCACACCATCCACGCAAGGAAACCATGAGCACCTCCGGCAGCAGCACAGGCACGGGCCCCCTCTACATTGGTGTCAGCACCAAGATGTACCTGGGCTACCAGGAAAGCCTGCGCTGGCTGTCGGAGGTGCGTTCCATCGTCGATGACAGGCCCGGACTGGGCATGGATTCCGCCGGGGAGTCCCCGGTCCGGGTCTTCGTCATTCCGTCCTTCCCGGTCCTGGAGCCCGCCGCGCGAATCCTGGCGGGGTCGCCGGTACTCCTCGGCGCGCAGAACTGCGCCTGGGGCGACGGGCCGTTGACCGGTGAAGTCAGCCCCGGCATGCTGGCCGAACTTGGCGTCTCACTCGTCGAGATTGGCCATGCCGAACGCCGCAAACTTTTCGCGGAGGACGACGCCGTGGTGGCACGCAAGGTGCGTGCCGCCGTCGAACATTCCCTCACCCCGCTGCTCTGCATCGGCGAACCGGACAGGCTCGACGCCGGGACTGCCGCCGCCTTCTGCGTAGGGCAGGTCCGTGCCGCCACGGACGGTGACCCCACCCTGCTGAACGGCCTGGTCCTGGCCTACGAACCGGTCTGGGCCATCGGTGCGCAAGAGCCCGCCCCGCCGCAGCACGTCAACGCCGTCCTGGCGCAGATCCGGGCAGCCCTGGGCCCGGCCTGCCCGCTGATCTACGGCGGCAGCGCCGGGCCCGGGCTGCTTCCCCGGCTGCCGGCCGCGGACGGACTCTTCCTGGGCCGCTTCGCCCATGATGCCGCCAATCTTGGCCGCGTACTGGACGAGGCCCTCGACCTGCGTCAGACAGAGACGCCCGCCAACAGTTCGTCCAGCCGCTCGTAGCCTTCGGACATGCCGCCCTCCATGCCTGAGTGCAGCATGCCGTCACGCGCCTCCATGCTCTGGTACATGGCGTGGCCCCGCAGCCTGCACCGGCCGCCGTCGAGCTCCTCAAATGTCATGGACTCCAGGCTGACCGAGTCCGGATAACCGCCGAACTCGAAGGTCTGCAGGGCGAACTCGTTCTCGCGCACAGTGTGGAAAATGCCACGGAACTCGTACGGCACCCCCTCCGGACCCGTATGGATGTACCGGTAACTTCCGCCGGTACGGAAGTCGTAGTGGTCCATTTCCATCTTCATGCCCCGCGGACCCAGCCATTGGGCCACCAGTTCCGGGTCCTTGTGGGCCCGGAACACGTCCGCCACCGGAAAGTCGAACTCCCGCTCGAAGTCGATGTAGGGGAGTCCCTCGGGGGCCGTGATCTTCAGTTGGTTGGTCATTTCCTGTCCTTAGCCTTAGGCGCCGTGTGCCCGGCGCTGGATTCAAGCACCGCATCGAGGCCGCGGAACTGCCCTTCCCGGACCAGCCTGTACTGGTCGATCCAGGCGGTGAGAGCCTCCAGCCGTGCGGGGTTCAGGTGGACGGGCCGGCGCTGGGCGTCCCTGCTGCGGGTAACCAGATTCGCCTGCTCGAGTACCTGGATGTGCTTCGAAACTGCCTGCTTGGAAATCTCGAAGGGTTCGGCCAAGTCATTGACGGTGGCCGGACCACGGCTCAGCCGGGCAATGATGCGTCGACGGACGGGGTCAGCCAGGGCAAGGAAAGCCACATCCAAAGCCGCGTCGTCATCCGCCACCATTCCCGCCTTTCGCATAATCAACCTCTGCCTTTATCAACCTATTGGTTGACTAATACTAAGACCGCTCTTATCGCCTGCGCAAGGGGGTCTTGCGTAGCCAAAATTGTCCTTGTTAGTATGTCAGTACAAACTATTAGAGGAGAAGCTTCATGCCACTGGTTCGCATTGACGTCAACGAAGGCCGCACCGCCGATGAGCTGCAGCAGCTGAGCCGCGGCATCCACGATGCGATTCTCGCGGAGTATGGCATCCCGGAGCGGGACTACTTCCACATCCTCACCGAACACCCGCAGGGCCAGATCTTCGCCCAGGACGCGGGGCTGGGCTTCGAACGCACCGGGGGAGTGGTGATGATCCAGATTTTCACCCAGGGCGGCCGATCCCAGGAGGCCAAGCAGCGGCTCTTTGCCGCGGTGGCCGAAAAGCTTGCCGAAGTGGGGGTCGCCGGCGAGGACGTCTTCATTGGCTATGTCGAGAACACTGCCGGCGACTGGTCCTTCGGGTTTGGCCGCGCCCAGTACGTGACCGGGGAGTTGGCAGTTCCCCGAAGGTAGCGCGGGCGTGCCCTGCTGGGGTCGGGGCCTTTCTAAACGCTTGTTGTAAGTATGTCAGTACAAACCTTTGACAGGACATTCGATCTAGGGCAAAGTAGTCCCTGTGGCCCACGCCACGGCCTGCCAGTCCCGGAACTCCTGCTCCTCAAAGGATCCGAGTTCCACACCAGAAAGGTCCACGATTCCCGTGACCCACGAGCTTCTTACGATCGGGCGCATCAGCGTTGATATCTACCCGAACGACATCGGGGTTGGCCTGGAGGACGTCAGCTCCTTCGGCAAATACCTTGGCGGTTCACCGTCCAACGTCGCCGTCGCCGCTGCCCGGCACGGCCGCCGGGCCGGCGTCATTACCCGCACCGGGGACGATGCATTCGGCACCTACCTCCACCGGGAACTGCACAAGTTCAACGTCGACGACACCTTCGTCACGCCGGTCGCCGGCCTGCAGACACCGGTGACATTCTGCGCGATCAAGCCCGCCACGGACGAGTTCCCGCTGTACTTCTACGGCCGTTTCCCCACCGCTCCGGACCTGCAGATCAAGTCTGAAGAGCTGGACCTGGATGCCATCCGCGGGGCCGGCATCTTCTGGTCCACGGTGACCGGCCTGTGCCAGGAACCTTCCCGGTCCGCGCACATCGCCGCGCACCAGGCCCGGCCCCGCACCGAACTGGCCGAGGGGCAGTTCACTGTCCTGGACCTGGACTACCGTCCCATGTTCTGGGCGTCCGAAGAGGAAGCCCGCGCAGAAGTGGCCAGGATCCTCCCGCACGTCACCGTCGCGATCGGCAATGACAAGGAATGCGCCGTCGCCGTAGGGGAAGGAACCCCTGACGAGCAGGCGGACCGGCTGCTGGCCGCCGGCGTGGAAATCGCCGTCGTCAAGCTTGGCGCTGAAGGCGTGATGGCCAAGACGCGCACCGAGCGCGTGGTCTCCGCCCCCGTCCCGGTTGAAACCCTTAACGGCCTCGGCGCCGGGGATTCGTTCGGTGGCGCGTTCTGCCACGGGCTGCTGTCCGGCTGGCCGCTGGAGCAGGTCCTGGACTACGCCAACGCCGCCGGTGCCATTGTGGCCTCCCGCCTGTCCTGCGCCGACGCGATGCCGACGCCCGGCGAGGTCACCTCGCTGCTGGCCGAACGCGGACGTACCGTGCCCGGTACGGTCTCCGGCGCTTCCATTCCCGAAGGAGCAGCACTGTGACCCTCACGCCCCTCGCCTCGAACCACGCCGTGGATGATGATCCGCGCCGCTATGAGCACCTGAGCACCATCCGCCTCGAAGACCCGGACGCCGTGGCCCGCGCGGCGAAGTCCCGCCGCCGCCACCCGGGCGTGAAGGCCGGCCGGCAGAACTTCATCGTCGCCGCCGACCACCCCGCCCGCGGCGCCCTGGCTGTCGGCAGCGATCCGGTGGCCATGGCGGACCGGCGCCAGCTGCTGGACCGGCTGCAGATCGCCCTGGCCAACCCGGCCGTCGACGGTGTCCTGGCCTCCCCGGACATCATGGACGACCTGCTCCTGCTGGGCGCCCTGGACGGGAAGCTGGTGTTCGGATCGATGAACCGCGGCG
The DNA here is from genome assembly GCF_056396685.1 of Pseudarthrobacter sp. 05T312. Taxonomy (NCBI): domain Bacteria; kingdom Bacillati; phylum Actinomycetota; class Actinomycetes; order Micrococcales; family Micrococcaceae; genus Pseudarthrobacter; species Pseudarthrobacter sp. 05T312. Next base: position 94,666 of record NZ_JBFTLY010000008.1, on the reverse strand, counting down.
GGCTGTCCGGCCTGGTCAACGAGTTCGATGACCGGTTCACCGGCCACACCGCCGCCGCTTTGGCGGCCCTTGGTGCGGACGGCGGCAAGATGCTGACCCGTATCTGCCTGGGCGACCCGGACACCGTAGTGACCCTGGAAGCGACCGCCAGGGCCATCGACTCGCTGGCGGAACGCAAGCTGATCGCCATGGTGGAGCCGTTCCTGTCGGTCCGCGAGAACGGCCGGGTCCGCAACGACCTTTCTCCCAATGCCGTCATCAAGTCCATCGCCATCGCCGAGGGCCTGGGATCCACCAGCGCCTACACCTGGATGAAGCTTCCCGTGGTGGCGGAGATGGAACGCGTCATGGCCGCCACCACCATGCCCACCGTGCTGCTGGGCGGTGACCCGGACGGGTCCCAGGACGAGGTCTTCGCCACCTGGGGTGCCGCGCTGGCCCTCCCCGGGGTCCAGGGCCTGACGGTCGGCCGGACGCTGCTCTACCCCGCGGACGGGGACGTCGCCGGCGCCGTTGCCGCGGCAGCCTCCCTCCTGCACCACACCACAGAACTCCCGGAGAACTAGCCATGGGCACACCAACAGGAACGCGCAGAATGACGGTGGCGCAGGCCGTCGTCGAATACCTTTCCCGGCAGTACACCGTGGACACGGTGGGCGGGGTTGACTACCGTGAGCGGCTCATCCCGGGCACGTTCGGGATCTTCGGGCACGGCAACGTGGCCGGCGTGGGCCAGGCGCTGAAGCAGTACCAGCAACTGGACCCGGCACTGATGCCGTACTACCAGGGCCGCAACGAGCAGGCCCAGGTCCACCAGGCAGTCGGTTACGCCCGGCACACCCGCCGCCGCCAGACCTACGCCATCAGCACCTCCATCGGCCCGGGTTCCTCCAACCTGCTCACCGGTGCCGCGCTGGCCACCACCAACCGGCTCCCGGTGCTGCTGCTGCCGTCCGACACGTTCGCCACCCGCGCCGCCGACCCTGTCCTGCAACAGCTCGAGCAGCCGTACGCCTACGACATCACGGTCAATGACGCGTTCCGGCCGCTGTCCAAGTTCTTCGACCGGGTGAACCGGCCCGAGCAGTTGTTCTCGGCGTTCCACCACGGCCTGCGCGTCCTCACGGACCCGGCCGAGACCGGCGCGGTGACCATTTCCCTGCCGCAGGACGTCCAGGCCGAGGCCTTCGACGTCCCGGCCGAGTTCCTGGCCGAGCGTGAGTGGCGGATCCGCCGCCCCGACGCCGACGACGAGGACATCGCCCGCGCCGCCGCAGCCATCCGGGCCGCGAAGCGCCCGCTGATCATCGCCGGCGGCGGCGTCCTCTACGCCTACGCCAATGACGAACTGGCGAAGTTCGCCGAGCTGACCGGAATCCCGGTGGGCAACACCCAGGCGGGCGTCGGCGTCCTGCCGTGGGACCACCAGTTCTCCCTCGGTGCCATCGGCTCCACCGGCACGACGGCGGCCAACGCCATCGCTGCCGAGGCGGACCTGATCATCGGAATCGGCACCCGCTACGAGGACTTCACCACCGCGTCCCGGACCGCGTTCCAGAACCCCGACGTGAGGTTCGTGAACATCAACGTCGCCCCGATCGACGCCTACAAGCACGGCACCACGCTGCCGATCGTCGCCGATGCCCGCAAGGCCCTGGTCAAGCTCAACGCCGCGTTGGGCGGCTACCGCGTCGGGGCGGACCTGATACAGAAGATCGCCGCGGAGAAGAAGCGCTGGAACGCCACGGTGGACGAAGCCTTCGACACCCGCTACACCCCTCTGCCGGCACAGAATGAGATCATCGGCGCCACCAACCGGGCCATGGACGCCCGCGACGTGGTCATCTGCGCCGCCGGGTCCCTGCCCGGGGACCTGCACAAGATGTGGCGGGTCCGGGACCCGTTCGGCTACCACGTCGAATATGCCTACTCCTGCATGGGCTACGAGATCCCCGGCGGCTTGGGCGTCAAGCGTGCAGCAATCGCCGAAGCAGCCAGTACGACGGCGGCAGGCGGGCCGGGTGGCCAGGTGCGGGACGTCGTCGTGATGGTGGGGGACGGCTCCTACCTGATGATGCACACCGAACTGGTCACCGCCGTCGCCGAACGCATCAAGCTGATCGTGGTCCTGATCCAGAACCACGGTTATGCCTCCATCGGCTCGCTGTCCGAATCCCTGGGTTCGCAACGGTTCGGTACCCAGTACCGGGCCCTGAACGAGGAGCAGCACAGCTTCGACGAGGGCGAGACCCTGCCCGTGGACCTGGCCCTGAACGCCGAGTCCTTGGGCGTGAAGGTCATCCGGATCGAACCGGGGGAAAAGGTCATCGCCGAACTCGAGCAGGCCATCCGCGATGCGAAGGCCGCCCCCGAGAACAGTGGCCCGATCCTGATCCACGTCGAATCCGACCCCCTCCTGGACGCACCGTCCTCCGAATCCTGGTGGGACGTCCCTGTCTCCCAGGTCTCCGAACTGGACTCCACCAAACAGGCCTTCCAGACCTACGTCGATCACAAGTCACGCCAGCGCAAACTGCTCGGCTAACCACGCTTTCTCACTACTCAAGGAAGAGTCCCATGACTGCCACCACCACCGAAACAACGGTCATCAACCATTTCATCAACGGCGCCGAAACCGCCGGCGAAGGCGACCGCACCACGAACGTGTACAACCCGGCCACCGGCGCCGTGACCGGCGAACTGCGCCTGGCCAACCGCGCCGACCTGGACACCGCCGTCGCCGCCGCCCGCAAGGCCGCCGACACCTGGGGTGACATTTCCCTGGCCAAGCGCACCGCGGTGCTGTTCAAGTTCCGCGAACTCGTCGCCGCCCACGTGGACGAGCTCGCCCAGCTGGTCACCGCCGAGCACGGCAAGGTCCTCTCCGACGCCAAGGGCGAGATCGGCCGCGGCCTGGAAGTGGTCGAGTACGCCTGCGGCATCCCCACCCTGCTCAAGGGCGACTACTCGGACCAGGTCTCCACCGGCATCGACGTCTTCTCCTTCCGCGAGCCCCTCGGCGTGGTCGCCGGGATCACGCCGTTCAACTTCCCGGTCATGGTGCCGCTGTGGATGGCCCCGATGGCGATCGCCACCGGCAACGCCTTCATCCTCAAGCCCTCCGAACGCGACCCTTCCGCCTCGCTGCTGCTGGCCAAGCTGTGGAAGGAAGCCGGGCTGCCGGACGGTGTGTTCCAGGTCCTGCACGGCGACAAGGAAACCGTTGACGGGCTGCTGACCCACCCGGACGTGGACGGCATCAGTTTTGTTGGGTCCACCCCGATCGCCCAGTACGTCCACGAAACCGCCACCAAGCACGGCAAGCGCGTCCAGGCCCTGGGCGGTGCGAAGAACCACGCGATCATCCTGCCCGACGCCGACCTGGACAACGCCGCCGACCACCTCGCGGCCGCCGCGTTCGGCTCCGCCGGGGAACGCTGCATGGCCATCTCGGTCGCCGTCGCCGTCGGAGACGCCGCTGACGCCCTGGTCGCCAAGGTCCAGGAACGCGCCGAAGCCGTCCAGGTCAACAACGGCACCGAACCCGGCGCCGAAATGGGCCCGGTCATCACCCCCGCCTCCAAGGAACGCATCCTCCGGATCGTTACCGAAGCTGAAACTGCCGGCGCCGCCATGGTGGTGGACGGCCGCGACCTGGTGGTGCCTGGCCACGAAAACGGCTTCTGGGTGGGTCCCACCGTCCTGGACCACGTCAAGACCGAAATGACCGCCTACAAAGAAGAAATCTTCGGACCCGTCCTGGTGGTGGTCCGCGTCGACACCCTTGAGGACGGCATGACGCTGATCAACGCCAACCCCTACGGCAACGGCACCGCTATCTTCACCTCCTCCGGCGCGGCCGCCCGTAAGTTCCAGCGTTCCGTGACGGTGGGCATGATCGGCATCAACGTCCCCCTGCCGGTGCCGGTGGCCTACCACTCCTTCGGCGGCTGGAAAGCCTCCCTCTTCGGCGACAAGCACATCTATGGACCCGAAGGCGTCAGCTTCTACACCCGCGGCAAGGTGGTCACTTCCCGCTGGCCCGAAACCCACCACGCCTCCGGCGCCTCCTACAACTTCCCCTCCAACTAGGACACCCCCGTCGATTGCTCCGTAACCGCCGTTATGAGCGTCCAAAAGGGCGGTTACGGAGCAATCGAAGAAAAGGACAACGCTGTCATGACTGAAAACAAGCTGATCATCGGCACGGCGCCGGACTCCTGGGGCGTCTGGTTCGCGGACGATCCGAAGCAGACCCCGTGGGAACGCTTCCTCGACGAGGTGGCCGAATCCGGGTACAAGTGGATCGAACTGGGCCCTTACGGCTACCTGCCCACCGACCCCGCCCGCCTGGCGGAGGAGCTGAAGCAGCGCGACCTGCAGATCTCCGCCGGCACGGTGTTTACCGCCTTCCACCGCGGCGTGGACCAGTGGGAAACCGCCTGGGAGCCGGCCCGCAAGGTCGCCGAACTCACCGCGGCCATGGGCGGCGAGCACATCGTGGTGATCCCGGCCATGTGGCGGGACGACGTCACCGGCGAAGCCGTGGAAAGCGGCACGCTGAGCGAAAAGGCGTGGGACGACCTGTTCACCGGCCATAACCGCCTGGGCAAGACCCTGCTGGAGGACTTCGGCCTGAAGCAGCAGTTCCACTCCCACGCCGACTCCCACGTTGGCGCGCAGGCGGACATCGAGACGCTGCTCGGTGCCACGGACCCGCAGTACCTGAACCTCTGCCTGGACACGGGACACGCCGAATACTGTGGCGCCTCCAGCCTGGAACTGATCAAGAACTATCCGGACCGGATCGGCTACCTGCACCTGAAGCAGATCAACCCGGACATCCTCAGGAAGGTCAATGAGGAGAACATGACCTGGGCAGCTGCCAACCTGGCCGGCGTCATGACCGAACCGCCCAACGGCCTCCCTGACCTGCGCGCTGTCATCGAAGCCGTGGAGGCGCTGGACCGGCCCATCTTCGGCATCGTGGAACAGGACATGTACCCCGTGGCCTTCGACGTACCGATGCCCATCGCCAAGCGCACCCGCAACTACCTGCTGTCCTGCGGTTCCCGCACCGCCGTCAGCTAACCCGCCACCAAGACCAGAAGGACAGAACAATGACTGAAACCCTCCGCGTCGCCGTCATCGGCGCCGGCCGCATGGGCGCCGACCACATCCAGCGCCTCAGCAAGCGCATCCACGGAGCCGAAGTCGCCGCCGTCGTGGACGTCGACCTCGCCCGGGCCCAGGCCGCGATCGAAGGCATCCCCGGCGCCGTTGCCCTCGCCGATGCCGAGGAAGCCCTCAACAACGGCGACGTCAACGCCGTCCTGATCGCCACCCCCGGTTTCCTGCACGAGGACATCCTGCTCAAGGCCATCGCCAAGGACATCCCGGTCCTCTGCGAAAAGCCCCTCACGCCGGACGCCGAGTCCTCCTGGAAGATCGTTGAAGCCGAGGTGGCGCTGGGCCACAAGCGGATCCAGGTGGGCTTCATGCGCCGCTTCGATGCCGAATATGCCTCGCTGGGCAAGATCATCCGCGACCACGAACTGGGCGAACTGCTCATGCTGCACCACCAGCACCGCAACCCCAGCACCCCCGAGGGCTTCACCAACGAGATGCTCATCAACGACTCCGTGGTCCACGAGTTCGACGCCATCCGCTTCTTCACCGGCGAGGAAATCACCAGCGTCCAGGTCCGCCTGGGCAAGGCCACCAAGAACGCGCCCTCCGGCCAGCACGACCCCCAGCACGTCCTGCTGGAGACCGAATCAGGCGTCCTGGCCGACGTCGAAATCTACGTCAACGCCAAGTTCGGCTACGAGGTGGCCACCCAGGCCTCCTTCGAGGACGGCATCGTCAGCATCGGCGGCGATAAGGGACCCTACACCCGCAGCTCGGGCCGCTGGGGCGGCAACGTCACCCCCGGCTTCGAGGAGCGTTTCGGCGCGGCGTACGACGTCGAAATCCAGTCATGGGTGGACGCGGCACTTAAGGGCGGAATCGGCGGCCCCTCCGCCTGGGACGGGTACGCCACCGCCGCCTGCTGCGAGGCAGGCGTGGAAGCGCAGAAGAACGGCGAAAAGGTCGCCGTGAAGCTGGCTCCGAAACCCGACCTCTACAAGTAACCAGGACCGGAAAAGGGGGCGGAGCCATCCGTCCCCTTTCGTGTCTCCACCCTTCCTGATCCACAATGGAGTGTTTACGTGAAAATCGCACTTGACCCCACCCCGTTCCACCACTCGCACAGCCTGCTGGAGTTCCCCAAGGTGGTGGCGGACCTTGGCTACAAGTACATGCAGCTGACCCCGCACGCGGACTTCATCCCGTTCTACAACCACCCCAAAGCGGACGACGAACTGGTGGGCCAGCTGGGCAAGGCCTGCAGGGACGCCGGCATTGAAATCGCCTCCATCCTCCCCGTGCTCCGCTGGTCCGGGCCCGACGAGGACGCCCGCGAAGCCGCCGTCCGCTACTGGAAGCGCGCCATCCAGATCGCCGTGGACCTGGGAGTGAGCACCATGAACACCGAGTTCAGCGGCCGTCCCGAGAAGGCGGAGGAGTCAGAGCGGGCGTTCTACCGTTCCATGGAAGAGCTGCTGCCCATCATTGAGCGTGAAGGCATCGACCTGCTGATCGACCCCCACCCCGACGACTTCGTGGAGGAAGGCCTGGCCGCCATCCGCGTGATCAGGGGCGTGAACTCGAAGAACGTGGGCATGGTCTACGTGGCCTCGCACAGCTTCCACATGAAGAACTCTCCGCTGGACATCATGCGGGCCGCGGGGGACAAGCTGCGCCTGGTCCACGTGGCCGACACCATGGACCACCACGCCTCGCACGGCCTGCGCTACATCACCAACCCGCCGGGCAACCCGGTCCGCGTCCACCAGCACCTGAAGATCGGCGACGGCGACGTCAATTGGGACGAGTTCTTCGGCGGCCTGAAGGAAATCGGCTTCCTCGACCGGGAGGACACCGTGATGGTGTCCAGCGTCTTCGCTGAGGACGAGAACGCCGAAGAAGTGTCCCGCTACCAGCTGGAGACCATGAAGCAGTACGTCCAAAAGGTAAGCCTATGAGTTCGCCTGTTTCCGGAAAGGCAGCGGTCAAGCAGCCCGGCAACCATCAGCGGGCCCTGCGGACCGTCACCATCATCTCCACCTTCGGCGGCCTGCTGTTCGGCTACGACACCGGCGTGATCAACGGCGCCCTGCCGTATATGCAGGAGGACCTGGGCCTCACTCCGCTGACCGAAGGCCTGGTCACCTCATCCCTGCTGTTCGGCGCCGCCTTCGGCGCCCTGTTCGGCGGACGCCTGGCCGACCGCAACGGCCGGCGCAAAATGATCATGGTGCTGGCGGTCATCTTCCTCGCGGGCACCATCGGCTGCACGTTCTCGCCCAATACCGAGGTAATGATCGCCGCCCGGTTCATCCTGGGACTCGCCGTGGGCGGGGCATCGGTGACAGTGCCCGTGTACCTGGCGGAGGTCTCGCCGAGCCACCGGCGCGGCCGGATCGTCACCCAGAACGAACTCATGATCGTCACCGGGCAACTGCTGGCGTTCATCTTCAACGCCTACCTGGGCAACTCCTTCGGTGAATCGCACGGCATCTGGCGCTGGATGCTGGTCATCGCCACCCTGCCGGCCATCGCGCTGTGGATCGGGATGAACTTCATGCCCGAGAGTCCACGCTGGCTGGCCTCCATCGGCAGCTTCGGCGAGACGCTCAGCGTGCTGCAGCGGATCCGGTCGCAGGAGGAAGCCCGCAGGGAGTTTGAGGAAGTCAAGGCCATGGCCGTGGAGGACTATAAGTCCAAAATGGGTTCATGGAAGGACCTGGGCATCCCGTGGCTCCGCCGGATCTTCGTGGTGGGCCTGGGCCTCGCGGTGATCCAGCAAATCACGGGCGTGAACTCGATCATGTACTACGGCACCCAGATCCTCTCGCAGTCCGGTTTCGGCCGGGAGGCTGCCTTGACGGCCAACATCGCCAACGGGGTCATTTCGGTACTGGCCACGTTCGTCGGGATCTGGCTGCTGGGCAAGGTGGGGCGGCGCCGGATGCTGATCACCGGGCAGGTGGGAACCACCACGGCGCTGCTGCTGATCGGCTTCTTCTCGCTGATCCTGCCGGAAGGCTCCGCCCGGGGCTTCGTCATCCTGGCTTTGACCGTGACGTTCCTGGCGTTCCAGCAGGGTGCCATTTCCCCGGTGACGTGGCTGATGCTCTCGGAAATCTTCCCGCTGAAGATCCGCGGCCTGGGCATGGGGGCGTCGGCCTTCCTGCTGTGGATCGTGAACTTCCTGATCGGGTTCGGGTTCCCGCAGCTGCTGGCCGCCATCGGCATCTCCAACACGTTCTTTGTGTTCGCAGTCCTTGGCGTGGGGGCCATTGCCTTCGCCGCGAAATACATTCCCGAGACCAAGGACAAGAGCCTTGAGGACCTGGAGCACTACTTCAAGAACGTTGCAGGCGGCAAAGCCGAGGCGCCAGCCGCAGAGGTTTCCTGACCGGAACCAGCACTCCCTGTTCCCCACAGCAACGCCCCCATGAGGATCCTCACGGGGGCGTTGTTGGTGCCTTGGAGTGGCCGGGTCCTAGGCGCGCGCGTGCAGCCGCGGCAGCGCATCCACCAGCGGTGCCAGTTCCGGAATGGCCAGGGCCCCGTCCAGGGCACGTTCCAGCGTGGCGTCGTGGACCGGCCGCGCTGCCGCGAGCAGGCTGCTTCCACTGGCGGTGAGCTCGGTGTAGATGCCGCGGCGGTCGTCGTCGCACAGGATCCTGGTCAGCAGGCCACGGTCCTCCAGCCGGTTGACCAGCCGGGTGGTGGCGCTGGGGCTCAGCGCCGTGGCGCGCGCCAGCTGCTGCATCCGCATGTGCCACCCGTCCTGCCGGCTGAGGGCATCCAGCACCGTGTACTCCACCACGGAGAGCTTCGACTCCGCCTGCAGGCTGCGTTCCAGTTCGTTTTCGATCAGCCCGTGCAGGGCTGCGAGGGTGCGCCAGCCCTGGGCACGGACCTCAACGGCGTCGTCCTTGATGCCCATGGTTGCTCCTTCGAAGATGGCGTAGGACGCCATCCATTGCTCCGGTCATAGATAGTTGCTTGCGCGGCATATCTGCATGTGCAACAATAAATACCGCGTCTGCAACTATCTTAGGCGCCTTCCCGCCTCGGGAACAACCACGAACAGCTCAAAGGAGCATCCTCATGCCTGTTGGCCTGATAGCACTCGCCCTGGGCGGGTTTGGCATTGGACTCACGGAATTCGTGATCGCCGGCCTCCTTCCGCAGGTAGCCGCGGACTTTGCAGTCAGTGAAGCGTCCGCGGGCTGGTTCATCTCCGGCTACGCACTCTCCGTGGTGGTGGGAGCGCTGGGCCTGACCGCGGCCGTGACCCGCTTCCCGCGCAAACCCGTGCTGGCTGCATTGCTGGTCCTGTTCATTGCCGGCAACCTGCTCTCCGCCACCGCTGACGGTTACTGGGCCATGATGCTGGGGCGCATCATCGCAGCCCTTTCGCATGGCGCCTTCTTCGGAATCGGAGCCGTAGTGGCGGCCGGCATGGTTCCGGCCAGCAAGAAGGCAGGGGCCATCGCGCTCACGTTCACGGGCCTGACGGCGGCCAATGTCCTGGGCGTACCGTTCGGAACCCTGCTGGGCCAGACCGCCGGGTGGCGTGCCACCTTCTGGGCCATCACCGTTATTGGCGTAGCCGCGCTCGCCGGCATCCTTGCACTCGTCCCCGCATCGGCCGGCGAAACGGACGAGGCAGGCAGCCTCCGTTCCGAACTCCGAGCCTTCCGCTCCGGGCAGGTATGGCTGTCCATCGTGGTGACCATCCTGGGCTTCGGCGGCATGTTCGGTGCGTTTACCTACATCGCCTACACCCTCACGGAGGTATCAGGATTCGCGGCCTCCACGGTGCCGTGGCTGCTGATCGTCTTCGGCGTGGGCCTCTTCGCGGGCAACACCCTGGGCGGTAAGGCCGCCGACCGCAACGTGGACCGGACGCTGCTCGTGGTGCTCGCCGCGCTGACCGTGGTCATGGTGGCCTTTGCCCTGACGGCGGCCAATCCCGTCCTGACGGTCATCTCGCTGGTCCTGATGGGCGGCTTCGGGTTTGCCACCGTACCGGGCCTGCAGATGCGGGTCATGAAGTACGCCTCCGGTGCTCCCACCCTCGCCTCCGGCGCCAATATCGGTGCCTTCAATGTGGGCAACGCCCTGGGCGCCTGGCTGGGCGGCGTCACCATCACCGCCGGGTTCGGCTACACCTCGCCCATCTGGGCCGGCGCCCTCATCACCCTTGCGGGCGTTGCCGTCATGGCGTTCGCCGCGGCAGGTGCCAGGCGGAGCGAACAGCGCGGCAGTGGCCGCGGCACGGTCCAGGCCGCGGAGGAGCTGGTCAGCCGCTAGGCGGAGGGGTCGGACGAGCGGCGCACCATCAGGGCGGGTTCAAGCTTCCGGGTCACGGCTGGTCCGGCCGTCCCGGCAACCCGCTCCAGCATGGCCTGCGCCGCCAGTCGGCCGAGCTGCCCGGCGTGCTGGTCGATGGACGTCAGGCCAATCAGTGGTGAGGCGCCCACTTCGATGTTGTCGCAGCCAACGATCGCCATGTCGCCCGGGACGGACAGTCCCCGGGACGCCAGGGCCTCCATGATGCCAATGGCGGTGAGGTCGTTGTGCGCAAAGACTGCCGTGGGAGGCGTGGCGCCCGAGTCGAGGAACTGCTCCATCACGGCCCGGCCGCCGCGTTCGGTCATGTCGCTGTGGACCAGTTGCGGCTCCAGTCCGAACTGTTGCATGGCGTGCAGGTAGCCCTCCCGCCGTTCCGTGTAGGGGAGCCAGTCGGAGATGTCCACGTGCGCAATCCGCCGGTGCCCGAGGTGGTACAGGTGCTCCACGGCGAGCGATCCGGAACGGAAGTCGTCGGTCAGGACGGAATCCACGCCGTCGGCCTCCAGCTCCCGGGTGATGACGACAGCGGGCGTCCCGCGCAGGGCCCCGGCCAGCTCCTCCGAGCTGCCGGTGTAGCCGGCCAGCAGCACGCCGTCCACGCGAAGGTCCACGAAGGAACGGACGGCCTCCAGTTCCGTTCCGGGATCGGCGGAGCCGACGGCGACCATCACCTGGTTGCCGCTGCCAGCCAGCCCGTCGGTGATGCCGTCATAGATATCGGCGAAGACGGAGTTGTGCAGGTCAAGGAACAGGACGCCCAGGGTGTTGGTGCGGTGGCTCGCCAGGCGGCTGGCCAGCCTGTTGGGGGAGTAGCCCAGGGCAGCGGCGCTTTCCAGTACCGCCGTCCGCTTTGCGGGCGAAACCTTGGGGGAATCGCGCATCACCAGCGACACCAGGGCGCGGCTCACGCCGGCCTCGCGCGCCACGTCCTCCATGGTCACCGACCGCGGCGAAGGAGAGTTCTGTTTCACAGAACTCCACTATGCCAGTCCATGGCGGCCTGCCCGGGCGGCTACGCGCCGAACGGCAGCCGGGGGTCGATGTTCTGGCTCTCCCACGTCTGCCGGACCCAGCCGTGGTGCGGGTCGTCGCTGATCAGCCACTCCCGCACCGGCCCGGGGCCGGCCATGACGTTGAGGTAGTAAAGGTCGTAGCCGGGTGCGGCCATGGCCGGGCCGTGCCAGCCGTAGGGGACCAGGACAACATCCCCGGTCCGTACTTCGGCGGAAACGTCGATGGGGCGCTCGTCGGAGGCGTAGACGCGCTGGTAGCCGATGGCATCGGCGTCGGCAGGTGCGCCGGATCCGGCTCCCACCTGGGTTTCGAAGTAGTAGATCTCCTCGAGGGAGGTTTCGCCGTCCTTTTCCTCGTCATGCTTGTGCGGCGGGTAGGAGGACCAGTTGCCGGCCGGGGTGAGGACCTCGCAGACGATGAAGCGGTCGGCTTCCAGTGCGGCGGGGGTGCCGAAGTTGTGGACCTGGCGCGAGCAGTTGCCCGCCCCGCGCAGTTCCACCGGGGTTTCCGCCGCGGACACCAGGCGGGTGGGGTGGGACGCCTGGGCCGGCGCGGTGGCAACCGCCACCCTGCCGCCGTCGGCCGAGCTGATGCTGACGGCGCGGCCGGTGCCGGAGTACAGCACATCAGTCGGGCCGGCGAACACCGACCGGCGCCCCGCCAACGGGTAGTCCGTGCCGTCCACGGTCACCATGAAGGACCCGCTGAGCGGCACCACGATCCGTTCCTCGTCCGCGGCGGGAAGTTCGACGGCGGCGCCCGCCGGCAGGGTGGCCACCTTCAGTCCGGTGTGCGCCCAGCCGTCCACGGCAAGGGAGGAATCGGAAGTTCCGATCGACACATCCCAGGCACCGTCGGTGGCGGTGCCCAGGGGATAGACCCAATTGGTCATGGAGTTGGCTCCTTGATTAGCGCTGTACGAGTGTCATTTCAAAGCTGTAGGAATCCGCACGGTACACGTGGTGGCCGGTTTCAACCCGGCGGCCGGTATCGTCCACGGCGGTGCGTTCCATCGTGACCAGTGCCGAGCCGGCCGGGGTATCCAGCATGGAAGCCTGGTAGTCATTGGCGGTCATGGCACCGATGCGCTGGGTGGCCAGCCGGAAGTTCACGCCGCCGCGGCGAAGGATCGAATAGAGGCCTTCAGCCCTGAGCATGGCCTCATCCATCTCCGCGATGTCATCACGCACCCAGTTCTCCATGAGGGCCAGGGGCTTGCCGCCCACCCTCCGCAGCCGGGTGAAGTGGTACACCTTCGAGCCCGCGGGAAGCTGCAGCGTGCTGATCGTGGCGTCGTCCGCCTCCAGGTGCGAGAAGCTCAACACCTCGGTGGTGGGCTTCTTGCCGTTGTTGGTCAGGTCGTCGTAGAGGCTGGAAAGCTCCAACGGCCGGCGGACCTGGCTGGACACCACCTGGGTTCCTACGCCCCGCTTGCGGACCAGCAGGCCGGACCGGACCAGTTCATCCATGGCCTTGCGCATGGTGGGCCGGGAAAGGTTGAGCTGGGCGGCAAGGTCGATCTCGTTGTCCAGCCTGCTGCCGGGCTCCAGCACCCCGCTGTAAATCGCCGCCTCAATGCCCTGGACCACCTGGTGGTACAGGGGCACGGGGGAGGAGCGGTCGATGTTGAGTCCCAGGTTGTTCGCCACGGTGCGTTCCCTTGTCTTCGGTGTCTGCGTCAGCGGACACTTTGCCGCTATATGTTCGCTTGATAGGACATACTTTCCTTCTCGATCGTAGCAGGCAGGTCAGGGGGGTCAAGAGGGGTGTCAGTAAGCAGGGGCGAAGGGGAGTGAAATTAAATTGTGCTGACATTAAGACTTTCGCTTGACGGGCAACATTAGAGCGCTCTAATGTTAGTGGCACGCATCACATTCCTGACCGGCCTTCCGGTCCCCGAGAGAATTTGAGAGGCAACAATGCTGTTGCAGAAACAAACCATGGGCGCCACCGGCAGCAAGCGCCGCGGATACCTCGCCCGGCTCACCGTCATCTCCACCCTGGGCGGCCTGCTCTTTGGGTACGACACCGGCGTGATCTCCGGCGCCCTGCTGTACATGAACGACTCCCTCAACATGAGCGCCGTCGAGGAAGCAACCGTGGTGAGCGCCCTGCTGTTCCCCGGTGCCGCCGTCGGCGCCCTCACCGGCGGCCGCATGGCTGACAAGCTGGGCCGCCGCGGCTCGCTGCTGGTCTGCGCACTGCTCTTCCTGCTCGGTGCCATGGGCTGCGCCCTTGCGCCCACCGTGACCTTCATGATTGCCGCCCGCATCGTGCTGGGCCTCGGGGTGGGCGCCGCCGCCGTAACCTGCCCGCTGTACCTGGCGGAGATGGCTCCCGCCCATCTTCGTGGGCGGATGGTCACCATCAACGAACTCATGATCGTCACCGGCCAGATGCTCGCCTTCGCCATCAACGCCCTTCTCGACGCCCTGATCCACGACAACGAGGTCTGGCGCAGCATGCTGGGCATCGCGTCCATCCCTGCACTCGCACTGCTCGCCGGTATGCTGTTGCTTCCAGAATCCCCGCGCTGGTACGCCATCCGCGGCCGCCTGGAGGACAGCCACCGCGTCCTGAACCTGAGCCGAAGCCCGGAAGAGGCAGCGGCCGAATTCGAAGAGATCGCCTTGGCGGCACGCACCGCCAAGAAAGAACGCGGCCACGCCCTCCGCGACCTTCGCAACAACCCCTGGATGCGCCGGCTGCTCTGGATCGGCATTGGCCTGGCCACCGTCCAGCAGGCAACGGGCATCAACACCGTGAACTACTACGCCCCCACCATCCTGGAAAAGAGCGGGCTTGGCGTCAGTGCCTCGCTCGTGGCTACCATCGGCGTCGGCGTTACCTCAGTGCTCATGACCATCCTGGGCATCTGGCTGCTCGGCTTTGTTGGCCGCCGCCGGATGCTGGTCATCGGATTCTCCGGAGTTGTCGGTTCCCAGGCCCTGCTTGCCATCGTCTTCCTCCTCCCGCAGTCCGACCTTGCCAGCTACACCATCCTGGCCGCGATGATGCTGTTCGTTGCCTTCGTGCAGTGCTTCATCGGCACCTGCGTCTGGCTCCTGTTGTCCGAAATGTTCCCGCTGGCCATCCGCGGCTTCGCCATGGGCATCGCGGTCTTCGCGCTGTGGACCGTGAACGCGGCCATCTCCTTCCTGTTCCCGATCGTGGTCAATGCCCTGGGATCCACGGGTACCTTCGGCCTGTTCGTCCTGGTTAACCTGGTGTCCCTGGCGTTCGTCATCAAGTTCGTGCCGGAGACCAAGGGCCACTCGCTCGAGGACCTCGAAGCGCACTTCCGCGACGGCGAAGTTCCGGCACGGGTCTCCGCTTAGCGAGGCCTCACCACGGCACCGCACGCCAGCAGCAGCGGGGGTCGGACCCAGTCCTTCCGGGATCAACCGGACAGGCGCGGTCCGGCCCCCGTTCGTGCGTGTGGTGGCCTAGGCTGGCCCCATGATCCGGACTGCGCCGACCTGCACCGCGGGGAAACCATGAATTTCGCCGGAAGCCTTGGTCCCCGCCCCCGCAACCTCGAAGTCCAGGACCTGGCCAGCTTCGACAGCCTGGTGGCCGGCGGTGCCGTCAACCTGCACGGCTGGCACGCCCAGTCCCTTGACCTGCGGGGCCGGTCGGCGGCACTCAGGAACGTCAGCGTCGAGGGCGCAATGTTCCTGGGCTGCATCTTCGATGACGGCATGGAAGCCACCCTCCGCAGCCGCGGCGCCCTGATCTTCCCGCGCCTGGAGGGTGTCCCCTTCGACCCCTACCGCGCGTCGCTGTATTCCCCGGCCGAACTGTACGCCGGCCTGGAAAGCTCGCCCTACGAGGAGCTGCCGGATGCCCGGATCTACCACTGGAGCATCCAGCCCGGCCAGCGCCACCGGGTGGATTCAACGCTGGCCTCGGCCCTCCATGACCACGCAATCGGCGACGCGCTGGATGAGCTGATCCGGTCCGGCGCGTGGCCCCGCCGCTCGATCGTGGGCGTGATGGGCGGCCACGCAGCGCCCCGCGGCAGCCGGGAATTTGCTAACGCGGCACGGCTGGGCAGGCTCCTGGCCCTCGACGGCCACTCCGTGGCCACCGGGGGCGGGCCCGGGGCCATGGAGGCAGCAAATCTCGGGGCGTACCTCAGCCAGGCGTCCGACGGCGACGTGCAGGCAGCGCTTGCCGCCCTCGCCGCTGTTCCCGGCTTCCGTCCCTCGGTGTCGGCGTGGGCACGTGCGGCGGCAGGCGTCGTCGGACGCCATCCTGACGGGACGCCGTCGCTGGGGATCCCCACTTGGTTCTACGGACACGAACCGCCCAATTTCTTCGCCACGCACATCGCCAAGTACTTCGCCAACGCCATCCGTGAGGCCATCCTGCTGGAACTGTGCCACGGCGGAATCGTCTTCCTGCCGGGAGCGGCCGGCACCGTCCAGGAGATCTTCCAGGACGCCTGCGAAAACTACTACGGAGCCCGCGAGAAGGTGACCCCCATGGTGCTGGTGGGCCGCCGGCACTGGGAGCAGGAGTACCCGGCCTGGCCCATGCTCAGGAGCCTCGCCGCGGGCCGTGCCATGGCGGACTACATCCACCTCGTGGACACGGTGGAGGAAGCAGTGGAGGTCCTCCGGCAGCGCTGAACGCTGCCGGAGGACCTCCGCGAACTATCCTGCCTGGTGCTAGCCGACGGCCGTGCCGAAGAGCAGGCCCAGCAGGTAGGTGATGGCTGCCGCGCCCAGGCCAATGGCCAGCTGCCGCAGGCCGCGGGTCAGCGGGGAAGTGCCGGACAGCAGGCCGACGGCGGCACCGGTCGCCAGCAGTGCGACGCCCACCAGGGCGCCGGCCACCACGAGGGCAGCCACGCCGGTCAGTCCGAACAGGAACGGCAGGATGGGAACGATGGCGCCGGAGGCAAAGAAGCAGAAGCTGGACAGCGCCGCACCCCAGGCCGTGCCCACTGCCTCGTGCTGGTCCTCTTCCTCGTGCAGGTCAGGCTGCAGGGACAGGCTCGGATCGCAGTCGCAGGGCAGCAGGCCCATGCGCTCGGCCACCCGGTGTTCGGCCGCTTCCCGGGACATCCCGCGGGCCAGGTACACCAAGAGCAGTTCGTTGTGTTCGAGGTCGAGCTGTGGCGCAGCCGCCAGCGTGACCTGCGTCGGGCGGGTGGCGGCCAGCAGCTCGCGCTGGGAGCGGACGGAAATGAATTCGCCCGCGCCCATGGACATGGCGCCCGCCAGGAGCCCGGCGATGCCGCTGAGCAGCACCACGCTGGAGGCCACACCGGAGGCAGCCATGCCCATCACCAGGGAGAGGTTGCTGACCAGGCCATCGTTCGCGCCGAACACTGCGGCGCGGAAGGTGCCGGCCAGGCGGTTACGGCCGCGGGTGGCCAGGCCCCGCACTACTTCCTCATGGATCTGTTCATCGGCGGCCATCGCAGCGGTGGCGTTCGGGTCCTTGGCGTAGGGGGAGCGGCCCTCGGCGCGCTGGGCCAGGGCCAGGACAAACACGGAGCCGAAATGCCGGGCCAGGAAGCCGAGGAACCGGCTGCGGGCCGAGGCCCTCTTCGGCTTGCCGGCGTGCTCGCCCAGCAGTGCGAGCCAGTGGGCTTCGTGCCGGCCTTCGGCTTCGGCCAGGGCCAGGAGGATGGACCGTTCCTCACCTTCGCGGTTCTGGGCCAGGTCACGGTAGACGGCGGCTTCCGCACGCTCGTCGGCCAGGTACTGGCGCCACCGCTTGATGTTCGACGGCGAGGGTTGGCCAACGCCGCCGGCTTCCGGGGGCGTTGCGTGGGAATGGGACCGGGCGTGCTGCGACACTGAAACTCCTGGGCTGGAAAGGGCATGAACTCGCGCCTTTGCCCTGCCAGCCTACTGCGGATTTCCGCGGTTTTTTGGCTGGCAAACCTCGCTCGAAAGTTTCGGTAGACCTTAAAACAGCCGGTGTCCGCGCCGGGGTTACGGGCTCTTCTCCGGGTCCGCTGCGGCTATTGACCCGTCCGCCCGGCCGGTGCTCTGATGAAGGTGTGGCGCAGGCTGCGCCCTACCTGAAAGAGCACGTCAGGCGAACACACGGAGGTTGAATCATGAGCACCACCGGACAGCACCCGGACATGCCGCACCTGGACGCCGTCGAAGCGGACCCCGCCTACGATTACGCCGAGGATGCACCGGTAGACGACGCGGACTGGGACGCCGAGGACGAGTTCATCGACCAGGAAGAACCGGTGGTCCAGCCGGCCCCGGTAGTCATCGACGCCGAGGACCGTGAGGTCCCGCTGGATGACGACGGGCGCGACACGGGGGAGTAGGACTGACGACGGCGGCACCCCCTTTCGCTGCAGGGCGAAAGGAGGTGCCGCCGTCGTGCGTTCAATCCCTGCGGGTCAGCGGCCAGCCAGGACTTCCTCGGGCGTCCCTTCCTGCTCCTGGCCTGCGACGCGGCGATGCCAGGCGCGCATGACCGCGGGATCGGTGGGGCGCGTAAGCAGCGAGGCGGCGACGTATACCGCGGCGGAAGCCAGCAGGCCGTAGTGGATCGGTTCGTTGGCGTAGATGCCGTCCAGCGGGACCTCGGCATTGATCTCAAGGATGATCATGGTGCCAAGGGTGACGACGGAGCCGACGGCCATCGAGGCAGCGGCGGCGACGCCGGTTCCCCGCTTCCACACCAGGCCGCCGAGGATCGCGACCAGCAGCCCGCCCACCAGGATGTCGTAGGCAATGGTCAGCGCCGCAACAACGTCCTTGGTGACGATGGCGATGACGATCGCCACAACCCCCAGGCCAAGGACCCACACGCGGTTGGCCTTGACGTCGTGCTCGGGGTTGTCGGAGTCGTCGGTGTTGATGGTCTTGCCAAACCAGCCGGCGACGAAGGGCACGACGTCGGCGCGGGCCACCGTAGCGGCCGCGATCAGGGCGCCGGAAGCGGTGGACATCATGGCGGCGACGGCGGCGGCGAGCACCAGGCCGCCGATTCCGATGGGCAACAGGTTGGTGGCAACCTCCGCGTAGACCACGTCCTTGCCCAGGGCCTTCACGTCGATGGCGGGCAGGGCGACGCGGGCTCCCAGGCCGATCATCGCGCCGGCGGCACCGTAGAGGATGCAGTAGAGGCCGGCTGTTGAACCGCCCCACCTG
Source organism: Pseudarthrobacter sp. 05T312 (assembly GCF_056396685.1). Classification (NCBI taxonomy): domain Bacteria; kingdom Bacillati; phylum Actinomycetota; class Actinomycetes; order Micrococcales; family Micrococcaceae; genus Pseudarthrobacter; species Pseudarthrobacter sp. 05T312. The sequence continues at coordinate 76,040 of NZ_JBFTLY010000008.1, read as the reverse complement.
GCCACCTTGGGTGTTTTGGCGGTGAACACGCGCTGCCAGATGTCCTGGCCGATCAGCAGGCCCAGGGTGTAGACCACGAAGTAGGTGATGATCGTCTGGATGCCGATGCCGTCGATCTGGAAGAAGCTGGCATCAACCCGGCTGCGGATCCCGTCGAGACCGCCGGCGGCATTCAGCGTGAAGGGCAGCATCAGGAAGAAGATGCCCACCGTTTTGATGACGAATTGGGCCTGGTCCGCCAGGGTGATGGACCACATGCCGCCGATCGTGGAGTACACCAGCACGATGGCGCCGCCCACCGCGATGGCCAGTGCCCGGTCCCAGCCGAAGAGGACGACGAAGATGGTGGCGTACGCCCCGGTGGAGGTGGCGCAGAGCATCAGGGTGTAGGCGAGCATGACGATGCCGGACGCCTCGGTGGCCCTGCTGCCGTAACGGAGGGTGAGCATCTGGGACACCGTGTAGATCTTCAGCTTCTGGATGGTCCCGGCAAAGAGAAGGCTCAGCAGCAGCACGCCCGCGCCGATGGCCACCACAAGCCACATTCCCGAGATGCCGAACTTGTAGCCCAGCCCCACGCCGCCCACCGTGGACGCTCCGCCCAGGACGACGGCGGCCATGGTGCCGGTGTAAAGGAACGGGCCCAGGCGGCGGCCGGCCACCAGGAAGTCGCTGTTGTTCCTGGTGCGGGACTTGCCCCACCAGCCGAAAGCCAGCATTGCGAGGAGGTACACCACCACGATGGCGATGTTGATGGCACTTGCATCCATGATTGGCTCCTTGGAGCTGTCGGGGCCGGGTGTGAGGACCCGGGGCGGGACGCCGGGAACCGCCGCGGAAGAATACGGTGAGGACCTGTAATTGCCCCATAGGCAACAGGAGTTTCCAAAGACTAGGGTGTGATGTGGCTGACAGTCAAGGAATTGCCGGAAGGAACCCGGGGCGTGTGGCGTCTGCGCGTCACAAAAGCGCCGCCCATTAGGATGGCTCGAGAGTGGAGCCGGACTGCCGGCCATGAAAGGTTCGTAGATGAAGGCACTGCCAGTTGAGCCGAGCAATGTCCCCGTTGCCATCGGCTCCAGGATCCGGGCCGCCAGGCAGTCCCAGCGGCTCACCATCGAGCAGGTTGCAGATGCCACCGGGTTGACCAAAGGTTTCCTCAGCCGGGTGGAGCGGGACCTGACCTCACCGTCCGTCGCTTCGCTGGTGACGCTGTGCCAGGTGCTCTCCGTCTCCATCGGCGACCTGTTCGTGGCACCCGAAACCCACCTCACCAAGCGCAATGACGGTCCGCGGATCTCGCTCGGCGGCCAGGGCATCGTGGAGCGGCTCCTGACGGCCCGTTCGGAGCGCCGGGTCCAGATCATCCAGGCCGTGATCGAGCCGCATGGCCGCGGGGAGTCCGAGCTGTACGCGGTGGATTGCGACGTGGACGTCCTGCATGTCATCAAGGGGTCCATCAAGCTGATCCTCACCAACGAGGAATACGACCTCGATACAGGCGACACCGTGACCTTCCCGGGCCGCGAACCCCACACCTGGGTCAATCCGACGGACAAGCCGGTCGAGGTGCTCTGGGTCCTGGTGCCCGCCGCGAGCCGGTAGCGCCTGCGCCTTGCTTTCCCGCCGGCTTCGGTTTCGCGTCACGTGGAGCATTCTTTTGCCGGTTGTCTGCCAGGCTTCCCTCGAGAACACTGGCTCCCTGCCGTTTCCGGCTGCCTAAAACGTGCCCGGCGTGACGCGGTGTACCGGGCCGGGGAGGATCGACTGGTAAACAACCGATGCCCATTGGAAAACTACGGTGTATGATGGCAGTCACAGAAGTCCCCAACTCCTCGAAGGAGAGGCCTCCATTGGAAGAGCTGCGCATTGAAGCCAACGGCAACCTTGGCCCCATCGATTCATCCCGGATCCCCCGCTATGCCGGAGCTGCCACCTATGCCCGCCTTCCGCGGCTGGACCAGGTGGCCAAGGCTGATGTGACAGTGGTGGGAGTGCCTTTCGACTCGGGGGTCTCCTACCGCCCCGGCGCCCGCTTCGGCGCGAACCACGTCCGCGAGGCCAGCCGCCTGCTGCGCCCCTACAACCCCGCCTGGGACGTCAGCCCGTTCGAGAACATCCAGGTGGCCGATGCCGGGGACATGGCGGTGAACCCGTTCAACATCAACGAAGCCATTGAGGCCATCCAGCAGAACGCACTGGACCTCACGGCGGCCGGGAGCAAGCTGCTGACCCTGGGTGGCGACCACACCATCGCCCTGCCGCTGCTGCGCGCCGCCGCCGAACGCGCCGGCGGACCCATCGCCATGCTGCACTTCGACGCCCACCTGGACACCTGGGACACCTACTTCGGCGCCGAATACACCCACGGCACGCCCTTCCGCCGCGCAGTGGAGGAAGGCATCCTGGACACCGAGGCCATCAGCCATATCGGGACCCGCGGCCCGCTGTACGGGAAGAAGGACCTCGACGACGACCATCGCTTTGGGTTCGGCATCGTCACCTCCGCGGACGTCTACTACCAGGGCGTGCTGGAAACCGTGGCCAAGGTCCGGGACCGGATCGGCAACCGCCCGCTGTACATTTCCGTGGACATCGACGTCCTGGACCCGGCCCACGCCCCCGGCACCGGCACCCCCGAGGCCGGTGGCATCACCAGCCGCGAACTCCTGGAGATCATCCGGGGCTTCCGCGGCATGAACCTGGTGGGCGCCGACGTCGTCGAAGTCGCGCCCGCCTATGACCACGCTGAGATCACAGGTGTGGCCGCGAGCCACGTCGCGTATGAACTGGTGACCCTCATGGCGGACAATGCAGTGCCGGGCAGCAGGTTCGGAGCGGAGACCGGGTACCAGGCCCAGGCGCTCGGCCAGGAAGCCCGCCGGCCCGCGGGCTTCGCGGCCGCCGCCAAGGAATAGCGCCGTGACGGAAATTGCCCCGCCGGCCCCGGCCTTGGGAAGCAGCGTCCGCAACGGCGGGGACCTCGTCGTCGAAACCCTCGAAGCGCTGGGGGCCAAGACTGTGTTTGGCATCCCGGGCCAGCACGCCCTGGGCCTCTTCGACGCCATGGGCCGCGGCAACCTGCACTTTGTCTCCTCCCGGGTGGAGAACAACAGCGCCTTTGCCGCCGACGGGTACTCCCGCGCCACCGGCGAAGTGGGCGTGCTATTCCTGTCCACCGGCCCCGGCGCGCTGACATCCCTCGCCGGGCTGCAGGAGGCCTACGCCACGGGCGTACCCATGGTGGTGGTGGCCAGCCAGATTCCGTTGGAGGGGCTCGGGGCCCGGCGCAAGGGCATGCTGCACCAACTCGATGACCAGAAGGCCTCCGCGGCCAACGTCACCAAGAGCCAGCGGCTGATCCAGCACGCCTCCGGCATCCCCTCCGCCATCCAGGACGCCTGGACCGAGGCCATCTCCTCCCCGCAGGGCCCGGTGTGGCTCGAGATCCCGCAGAACGTCCTGCTGGATCCGATCATGGTCCCGCCGGTGGAGGATGCTTTGGCCGAGGCCGCGGACAATCCGCCGCGGATCGAACTGGTGCGGGAGGCCGTGAAGTGGCTGGAATCAGCCAAGCGCCCGGCCATCATCGCCGGCGGTGGAACCCGCCGAGGGAAGGCGGAGAAGTCGCTGCTGTCCCTCGCGGAAAAACTCCGTGCGCCCGTCATCTGCACCCCGGGCGGCAACGGGGCGTTCCCCTGGAACCACGGGCTGTCGCTGCAGTCATGGATCGAGGACCGGTACATGACCGACCTCCTCGAGGACGCCGACGTCCTGGTGGTCATCGGGTCGTCCCTGGGCGAGGTCACCTCCAACTACTTCACCTTCGAGCCGCGCGGCAGGATCATCCAGATCGACGCCGAGCCCCGGGTGCTGGAGTCCAACCGGCCAGGCCTGGGGATCCGCGCCGACGCGGGCCAGGCGCTGGCGGCCCTGGACGCAGCTCTTGAATCCGGGCGGGCAACCATGCCGGACTGGCACGGCAGCACCCCGGAAGAGCTGGTCAAGGAGTCGCTTGCCAAGGTCCGCGCCAGGCTGGAATCGCAGGATCTTGCCAAAGAACTGAAGTTCATGGCGGCCATCCGGGAGGCCGTTCCGGCGGATATGCAGACGTTCTGGGACATGACCATCGCCGCCTACTGGGGATGGTCCTGCTGGGACGCCCGCGGAGGGCAGTTCCATTCAGCCCAGGGTGCCGGCGGCCTGGGTTATGCGTTTCCCGGGGCCATCGGCGCAGCGGTTGGATTGGAGACCATGGGCAGGCCCGGCCGGGTGCTGGCCGTCTCCGGCGACGGTTCGTCCATGTACTCCATTGCGGAACTGGCCACCGCCAGGCAGCACAACGTGCCGGTCACCTGGCTGATTGTGGACGACGGCGGCTACGGCATCCTGCGCGAATACATGGTGGGTGCGTTCGGCAAGGCCACCGCCACCGAACTGGCCCGTCCCGACTTCGTGGCGCTCGCCGAATCCTTTGGCGTGCCGGCCACCCGGGTGGCCCCGGAAGACGTGGGGGACGCGCTCCGGGCGGGGTTCGCTGCCGACGGGCCCAGCGTCGTCGTGGTTGAAACCCTCCTGAAGATGTTCGGGCCTACACATCTGGCGCCCTGACGCAGCCACCAACCGCGAGCTCCCCCATGTCCTGGACACCGTCCGCCGGACGTGGGGGAGCTGGTCATTTAAGGCGCCGCCAGGAACAACTTCGTTTCCCTAAGCAACCTTTTTCTGATACAGTTGCTTGCAGCAACTAATTCTTTAGGGAGCATCATGTCTGTCGCACCGGCCACCGCAGCCGACCTCGTCAGCCACATCTATGACCTCCAGCGTGCACTGCGCTGCGTCACCATGATGAACGTCAAAGGCCAGGACACCGGCATCGCCCTTCAAGGCGTGCTCAAGTTCATCGGCGAAGGGGAGACCCGCGCAGCGCACCTGGCCGAGCGGCTGGGGGTCAGCCCGCCGGTGCTCAGCCGGCATGTGGCCGAACTGGCGGACGCGGGACTGGTGCTCCGCACCCCGGACCCGGACGATGGCCGGGCCCAGCTGCTGGCACTTTCCCCGCGGGGCAAGGAGAAGCTGGCGGAGCTGGTGCGGCACCGGGCGGAAACGCTCCAGACGTACCTGTCCGACTGGAACGAGGACGACGCCGTTGCAACAGCCGCGATGTTGAACAAGCTCACGGCATCCCTGAAGAATTCCATCCGGGCAAGGGCGGCCGGAACAACCACCGAACAGAAAACGCAGGAGTCCATTAATGGCTAACGTCACCGCCGCCGCGGACCAGGAGCAGGAGCGCCAGCGCGAACGCACCGCCAGACAGGAGTCGCGGCAATCCAAGCGCCACGAGCCCGGCGCCCCCATGAACCACCGGCAGATCATGGAAGCCCTGACCGGCCTCCTCGCCGCCTTCTTCACCGCCATCCTCAGCAGCACCATCGTTGCCAACGCGCTGCCCACCATCATGTCCGAGCTCAAGGGCACCCAGACGGACTTCGCCTGGGTTATCACAGCCGCACTGCTGGCCAACGCGGCCACCACCCCCATTTGGGGCAAGCTCGCCGACCTCTTCGATAAAAAGGTCCTGGTCCAGCTCAGCATCGTGATCTTCGTTGCCGGCTCGGTCATGGCAGGTTTCTCGGAAAACATCCCGTTCCTGCTCACGGCCCGCGTAATCCAGGGCATCGCCATGGGTGGCCTGACCGCCCTGGCGCAGGCAATCATCGGCTCCATCATCCCGCCCCGCGAACGCGGAAAGTACTCCGGCTACATGGGTGCCGTCATGGCCGTGGGCACTGCCGGCGGTCCCCTGCTGGGCGGCTTCATCGTGGACAGCTCGCTGGGCTGGCGCTGGACCTTCTTTGTCTGCGTGCCGCTGGCCGTCGTCGCCCTGATCCTGCTCCAGGTCACGCTGAAGATCCCGCACGTCAAACGCCCCGCCAAGATCGACTGGTTCGGTGCCATCCTGCTGACCTCCGGCGTCAGCCTGCTCCTGATCTGGGTTTCCTTCGCCGGCAAGGCCGACTACTACGACTGGTGGTCCTGGCAGTCAGCCGTTATGGTAGGCGGCGGCGTCCTGCTGCTCGCGCTGCTGGTGCTGGTGGAGTCCAAGGTGTCCCAGCCGATCATCCCGCTGAAGATCATCTCGGAGCGCACCACCGCGCTGGCCATTGTCGCCTCTGTCGCCGTGGGCGTTGCCATGTTCGGTTCCTCCACCTTCCTGGGCCAGTACTACCAGGTGGCCCGCGGTGCCACACCCACCGAAGCCGGCCTGTTGACCCTGCCCATGATCGCCGGCAACCTGATCGGTTCGGTCGTCTCCGGCCAGCTGATCAGCCGCTACGGTAAATGGAAGCGCTTCCTGATCGGCGGCACCGTCCTGCTGATCGGCGGCCTGGCACTCGCCGGAACCATGGACCACACCACCGAACTGTGGCTGACCGGCCTGTACACCGGCATCTTCGGCATCGGTTTGGGCATGCTCATGCAGAACCTGGTCCTGGCCGTCCAGAACACGGTCCGCGCCTCTGACATCGGCTCCGCCAGCGCCTCCGTCGCATTCTTCCGTTCCGTGGGTGGCGCCATCGGCGTGTCCGTCCTGGGCGCCGTCATGGCCAACCACGTCAAGGACCTGGCTACGGATGGGCTGGCAAAGCTGGGCATCCAGGCCGGGGGCAACAGCGGTGCCACACTGGACCTGAAGGACCTGCCGGCGCCCATCGCCGAGGTCATGCGTGCGGCCTACGGTGATGCCACGGCCGGAATCTTCATGATCTCGGCCATCGTTGCAGTCGTGGCCCTCATCGCCGTCATCTTCGTCAAGGAAGTACCGCTGCGCAAGACCGTTGACATCACGCCGGAGAAGGCGCTTGAGGCCAACGCAGCCGGTGAGGCCGGCATGACCGCCACCATGACGGGGCAACTGCCCATGGTTTCCAGCGACGTGCCGGACGGGACGGCCGCTCAGCCCACAAGTGCACAGAGCTCCCTCCGTCCTGCCGCAGCGCCTGCCAAGGTGTACGACGGCGGTGCTGCCGCAGCGGCGGCGGCATCCGGCAGGGTTGCCACGGAGGACTTCGAGGAAGTCTTTGCACGGAGCTTCCGCTCCGAGGAGCTGGACCTGAGGTCCGCCGGCAGCGTGGACAAGGCTGCCGATGCGATCGCCAGTGCCGCGGCCACCCTGCAGAAGCTGCAGGACACCCAGCACCTGCTGGCGCGGCAGCAGGCCGAGCTCGGGACACTGGTGCTGGACATCCAGCAGCAGCTGCGCTCCCAGCAGGAAGTGGCGGCCGGGCAGGCAGCCACGGCGGCAGAGCTCAGCCGGCTGCAGCGCAAGCTCCTGAAAGAACGCAAGATCCAGGCAGCAGCTGCCCTGTACCTGGCCGGGCACGGCAAGCACAGCGCCGCCGCACCCTCCCCGTCCGGCGGGGAAGGTTCTGCCCCGGTAACGGGACAGTAAGCCAGTCCGTTTTGGGCTGCCACGCCCTGGACGGCACCGCATCAACGCCGCAGCCCGCACCTGGAGAACCCTCCGGGTGCGGGCTGCGGCGTTCCTGCGTGGGTGGGCACCCCCGTCCGCTGGAAACGACGTTTTAATTGAGACTTTGCAGTGGGGAATTATGCTTCCGCCGGGACCCAAATGTCGGTGGGCATTACTAGAGTTGAGTGCATGCTCCTCACCCTCATACGGCGCTATTCCAAACCGTACTTACCCTTCATCGCCGCCGTGGTTGTCTTCCAGCTCGCCGCCACCATCGCAGCCCTGTACCTGCCCAGCCTGAACGCCCAAATCATCGATCAGGGCGTGGCGCGGGGCGACACGGATTTCATCTGGCGGACCGGTGCCCTGATGCTCCTGGTGGCGTTCGCGCAGGTGGCCGCGGCCATCGCCGGCGTGTACTTCGGCTCGAGGACGGCCATGGCAGTGGGCCGGGACCTGCGCCGCGCCGTGTTCCGCAAGGTCACCAGTTTCTCCGCCAAGGACGTCAACGCCTTTGGTGCGCCCACGCTGATCACCCGCGGCACCAATGATGTCCAGCAGGTGCAGATGCTCCTCCTGATGGGGCTGAACTTCATGGTGGCCACCCCCATCATGTGCATCGGCGGCATCATCATGGCCCTGCGCGAGGACATCAACCTGTCCTGGCTGGTGTGGGTGTCGGTCCCGCTGCTGGCTGTGGTGGTGGGCTACCTGGTGGTCCGGCTGATGCCACTCTTCCGCTCCATGCAGCGGAAGATCGACCGCATCAACGCCGTGCTGCGGGAGCAGATCATCGGCATCCGCGTGGTCCGCGCCTTCGTGCGGGAACCGTATGAAACGGACCGGTTCGGTGCGGCCAACAAGGAACTCACGGATGTCTCGCTCCGCATCGGTGCCCTGTTTGTCCTCATGTTCCCGGCCATCAGCATGATCCTGCACCTATCCACCGCAGCCGTGCTCTGGTTTGGCGGGCAGCGGGTGGACGCCGGCGCCATGCAGGTGGGTTCGCTCACCGCGTTCCTGCAGTACCTGCTGCAGATCCTGATGGCCGTCATGATGGGCACGTTCATGGCCATGATGATCCCGCGCGCCTCCGTCTGCGCCGACCGCATCGGCGAGGTACTGGACGTCGAGCCCTCCATCCACGATCCAGAACGCCCCGAAGCCCCGGCTGCCCTTGCCGGGGTGGTGGAATACCGCAATGTGACGTTCGCGTACCCAGGAGCCGAGGCTCCGGTGCTAAGCAACATCAGCTTCACGGCCCGGCCGGGCCAGACCATCGCCATCATCGGCTCCACCGGCTCCGGCAAGACCTCCCTCCTGTCCCTGCTCCCACGGCTGTACGACCCCGCGGAAGGCCAGGTTCTGCTGGACGGTGTCCCCGTGGACCGGCTGGACCGCGCCGAGATCACCAAACGCGTGGCCCTGGTGCCGCAGCGTCCCTACCTGTTCTCCGGAAGCATCGAGCACAACCTCCGGTTCGGCAAGACCGAGGCCACCGACCAGGAACTGTGGGACGCCCTCCGGGTGGCGCAGGGAGAGTCCTTTGTCCGCGAGAAGAAAAACGGACTGGACTCCAGGATCTCCCAAGGCGGCACCAACGTCTCCGGCGGCCAGCGCCAGCGCCTTTGCATTGCGCGTGCCCTGGTGACCAAGCCGCGGGTCTACCTGTTTGACGACTCCTTCTCCGCCCTTGACGTCGCCACCGACGCCCGGCTCCGCGCCGCCCTCAAGCGCACCACCTCGGACGCCACCGTGATCATCGTGGCCCAGCGGATTTCCACCATCACCGAGGCTGACCAGATCCTGGTGCTGGACAACGGACGCATCGTTGACCGCGGCACGCACGTGGAACTCCTGGAAACCTCGCCTACCTACCAGGAAATTGTCGAATCCCAGCTGAGCGTGGAGGAAGTGGCATGAGCCCCCGCGACAAGAACCACGGCTCCGTGGAAGAATCCGCCCAGTCCCTCCCGCCGGCCGACGGCGAAGCGGAAGCAGCCGCCATCCTGCCTGAGGACGACGACTTCTTCGAGGAGGAATTCACCCCTTCCGAAGCCGACGGGGATATGTTCGGCGGGATGCCCGCCAAGAAGGCCCAGCACTTCTGGCCTTCCGCCAAACGGCTCATGGGCCTGCTGAAACCAGAAGCCCTGGGCATCTACGCGGTGGTGGGCCTGGTGGTGGTTTCGGTGGTCCTGAACGTGATAGCCCCCAAGATCCTGGGCCAGGCCATGGACGTCATTTTCGCCGGAGTGGTGGGCAAGCAGCTGCCGTCCGGCGCCAGCAAGGAGCAGTTCGTAGCGGGCCTGCGCCAGCAGGGCCAGGACAACTTCGCGGACATGGTCTCCCGGATGGAACTGGTGCCCGGCACCGGGATCAACTTCGGCAAGCTCAGCATGCTCATCGCCATCGTCCTGCTGATGTACTTCGTGGCCAACATTTTCATGTGGCTCCAGGGGTACGTGCTGAACCGCATTGTCATGAAGGTGATCCGGCGGCTGCGCGACGACACCGAAAGCAAGCTGAACCGGCTGCCACTGAACTACTTCGATACCCGGCAGCGCGGTGACGTGCTGTCCCGGGTGACCAACGACGTCGACAACATCCAGCAGGCGCTCCAGCAGGCGTTCGCGCAGCTGGTGAACTCAGTGCTGACCGTGGTGGGCATCGTGGTCATGATGTTCATCGTCTCCTGGCAGCTGGCATTGATCGCGCTGGTCGCGCTGCCGCTGTCCGGAGTGGCGGCCGGGCTGATCGGTGCGCGGAGCCAGAAGCTCTTCGCAGCCCAGTGGAAGAACACCGGGTCGCTGAACGGCCAGATCGAGGAATCATTCTCCGGCCACGACCTGGTCCGCGTCTTCGGCCGGGACGCGGACATGCTGGCACGGTTCGAGGAGCGCAACGAGGCGCTGTACAAGGCAAGCTTCGGAGCGCAGTTCGTCTCGGGAATCATCTTCCCCGTGATGCAGTTCGTGTCCTACCTCAGCTACGTGGGCATCGCCGTGGTCGGCGGCCTCAGGGTGGCCTCCGGGGCCATGTCCCTGGGCGACGCTACCGCCTTCATCCAATACTCCCGGGAATTCACGCAGCCGCTGGGCCAGATGGCTGGCATGGCCAACATGCTTCAGTCCGGCGTGGCATCCTCGGAGCGCGTTTTTGAATTCCTTGACGCCGACGAACAGGACGTTGAAACGGCCACCGAACACCTGCCCGCGAAGACCGACGGGCACGTGGACTTCAGGGACGTTACCTTCAGCTACAGCCCGGACAAGCCGCTCATCGAGAATCTGTCCTTTACCGCGGAGCCGGGCAACACGGTTGCCATCGTCGGGCCCACGGGAGCAGGCAAGACCACCCTGGTGAACCTGGTCATGCGTTTCTATGAGCTCAACGCGGGCTCCATCATGCTGGACGGTGTGGACATCACCCACCTCAGCCGCTCAGAACTGCGCTCCAAGGTGGGCATGGTGCTGCAGGATGCGTGGCTGTTCGGCGGGTCCATTTACGACAACATCCGCTACGGCAACCTTGAGGCCACCGAAGAGCAGGTCATGGCGGCTGCGAAGGCCACCTTCGTGGACCGCTTTGTCCGGGCGCTCCCCGAGGGCTACGACACCGTGATCGACGAAGAAGGCAACAACGTCAGCGCCGGTGAGAAGCAGCTGATCACCATAGCCCGTGCATTCGTGGCCAACCCGTCACTGCTGATCCTGGATGAGGCCACCAGCTCCGTGGATACCCGCACCGAGCTCCTGGTGCAGAAGGCCATGGCTGCGCTGCGCTCTGACCGTACCAGCTTCGTCATCGCGCACCGGCTCTCCACCATCCGGGATGCCGATACCATCCTGGTTATGGAGAACGGACGAATCGTCGAACAGGGCAACCACCAGGTGCTGCTCGCCGCCGGCGGGGCATACCACCGCCTCTACATGTCGCAGTTTGCGGGGACGGACGCCGCGGACGTGCCGGTGGATGATTCGACGGCGGTGCACAGCTGAGCGCGCACGGCGGCCAGCGGATCGAGGTGCTGGTGCCAATGCGCTGGGGCGACATGGATGCCTATGGCCACATCAACAACGTCCAGATTGTGAGGATGCTGGAGGAAGCCAGGATCGCGGCTTTCGGACCGCCGCGGGGCGCGGGCCTTCCCGGCATTGAACCACCCGTGTCCCTGTTCAACGACGTCCCCGAGGGCACCCTCGCCCTGGTGGTGGACCACAAGATCCGCTACGTCCGGACCCTGGAGTACCGCAACGTTCCGGCGGTGGTCCAGATATGGATCGGTGCCGTCAAAGGCGCCAGCTTCGACATCCACTACCTGCTCCAGGACCCCGTCACGCGGGAGGACTGCGTGAAGGCCAGCAGCCACCTGGCGTTCGTGGATGAGGCAACGGGCCGCGTGCAGAGGCTCAGCCAGGAGCAAAAAGACCGGATGGAGCCATACAGGCACTAAGACTCTGGCCCGGACTGCGCCGGACCCAGTGGACTGGAACCACGTTGTACAGCGAAAGGAAGCCGCCATGGCCAGCAATAAGAACCGTGCCGCCCGGAAGAAGAAGACCTGGAAGGAGATGTCACCCGGTGCCAGGATGGGCACCATTGTGACGGGCCTGGTTCAGGTTTCCCTGCTGGTTGCCGCCCAGCGCGACATCTCCCGGCGCCCGGCGGAACTGATCAACGGTCCCAAGGCCGCGTGGCGGGCGGCGTCCTTCGTCAATTTCATCGGTCCCATGGGCTACTTCATCTTCGGCCGGAAGCACTCCGCCACCGGCCAGTAACCCCGTCCGGCGGAAGGGCGGCCGGGTACCCGTGCAGCGGCCCCCCAGCTTGACCCTGTAAATTTGAGGGCATGACCCCCACTGCCACTGTTGCCATGACCCGCGCCCTCGGCATCTCCAGGGAGATCGAGGACGCGGCCTGGTTCGTACTGGGTCCGGGCCTCCAAGGCAAGGCCTCGCCCCTGGACGGCCGCACCAGGACGTGGTCAGTTCCGGCGGCAGCGGAACTGCTCGACCGCCTGGACCGCGGCATCGCGGACCCCAAAGCCCCGATGATGACCAACCTCCGCGAAAACCTGGACGGTGCCACCCGCGGGGCCAAACAGCTGGCCGTGGAGCTGCTCTTCCTGCAGTCCCTTCCGCTGGCGCACGAAGTGAAGTCCCTCAAGGTCAAGCGCGCCCGCGTGGCCGAAGCCGCCGGCTGGCTGGAACCGCCGCTGGAGCTGCCCGAAGAGCTGTACGCCGGGATGACCGACCATGGCGTGATCAGGGACCGGACCGCCGAATTCAACTGGACCATCTGGGACCACCTGAAGTGGCTGTGCCGGTTCGTGCGGAACGTTGCCCAGCGGCCGGCCGCCGTGGTGCAGGCGGCCATCAAGGACCCCCTGCAGTTCCACCGCCTCGCTGCGTCCACCCCTGACGACCAACCCGCCATCCGCCGAAGCATCGAATTCCTGGCCTGGCCCAGCTACTTCGAACCCGTGGTGGCGGACGTGGAACGCCAGGAGATCCGGGACGCGTTCGCCTCACTGGTGGGTGGGGCGAAAGGTGACGGGGAAGAGGACATCACCGCCGACATCCACCGCATCCGGCTGCACCTGGACGAGCAGGCCGGCCAGCGCATCGACTGGTACTCCCGCCAGCTGGTCAGCCAGTGGCGCAAGGTGGGCGACCCCGGCCGGCGCGCCTGGCTGCTCCGGACGCACAGCGACCACGCCGAGCTGCTCACCGCCTGGCACGGGGAAGAGAAGGTGACCCTCGACGTCGAGCATCTCCGCACGCTTGACCCCGGCGTGACCGCCGGCCTGGTGCAGCACGCCGTGGACGAGGATTACAAGCACCTTGGCTACGTGGAGCGGGAGGACACCAAAACCGCGGTCTTCGCCTTCCTGACCGTCATGAAGCCCGGGGACCTGGTGCTGTACCAGCACAACGGAACCGTGCGGCTGGGCGGAGTGCTGGGGGAGCCCGAGTACAACGACGACAACCGGCGCCTGCGCCGCAAGGTGCGCTGGTTCGACGACGGCCACACCACCACCAGCCTGCCCCGCCACGTCCAGCGCCAGCTCGCCACCCCGGGCATGGTGGTGGATCTGACCCGGGTGGTCCAGGCGCTGCAGGCGCTGCTGCCGGCCGAGGCCGAAACCGAGCCCGACGGCGACACGGACGGCACCGCCGTCGTCCCCCCTGTGCAGGAGGGCTTCCGCCCGCTGACGCAGGAATTCGCGGCCTCGCTGCACATGGAACTGGAGCCCCTCCAGGAGATCGCCGAGCTGCTGGAGGAGAACCGGCAGCTGGTCCTCTACGGCCCTCCCGGCACGGGCAAGACCTTCCTGGCAAAGCACCTGGCCGCCGAGCTGGCGGATGACACCACGGACGAACGGGTGAAGCTGGTCCAGTTCCACCCGTCCTACGCCTACGAGGACTTTTTCGAGGGATACCGGCCGGACAAGACGGACGAAGGCCAGGTGTCCTTCAAACTGGTGGCCGGGCCGCTGCGCCGGCTCGCGGAGGAAGCGGGGAAGCCAGGGAACGAGAAGAAGCCCTACTTCCTGATCATCGATGAGATGAACCGCGCCAACCTGGCCAAGGTGTTCGGCGAGCTGTACTTCCTGCTGGAGTACCGGGATGACCGGATCTACCTGCAGTACAGCCCCAACGAGCCGTTCACGCTGCCGGACAACCTCTACATCATCGGCAGCATGAACACCGCCGACCGGTCGATCGCCATGATGGACGCGGCCATCCGCCGGCGCTTCTCTTTTATCGAGCTGCACCCGCAGACGGAGCCGGTCAAGGGTTCCCTGCTCCGGTTCCTGGAGGCCCGCCAACTGGATACCACGCCGGCGCTGCTGCTGGACGCCCTCAACGGGGCCATTGACGAATGGGACCGGGACCTGATGATCGGCCCGTCCTACTTCATGAAGCCGGCCGCCCAGACCCCTGCCGGTCTGCGCCGGATCTGGAAGTACGAGCTCATGCCGCTGCTGGAGGAGCACTACCACGGCCAGCTGACGCGGGCCCAGCTGGAGGAGCGGTTCGGGCTGGACCAGCTGCTGGGACGCATTGCAGCGCGCTGACCCAAGGGCGTCCGTGCGGCACCTGGTCCTTGACGAGCTGTCCAGCGGGCTGGTGGAGCGGCTGGATGCACCCACTGCTTCCTTCCTGAATTCCAGCGGACTGGCCAAGGCCTCGCCCATGGGTATGGGGCTGTACCGGATCGAGCCGGTGGGCAAGGTGGGTTCGGTACGCACCTCCATGGTCCAGCTGGACGTCCGGCCCAAGGACCGCCTCGGGCTCAGCCGGCTCCTGTTCCTCCTCAGCTACGCGGGGGAGCAGGGGTTCCGCCCCGAGCTCGTGGCGGCGGACGAGGACCGCGAGCTGTGGAGCGCGCTGGCGGAATCCCTGGCGAAGCTGGCTGAGCGCGCCCTGGGCCGCGGGGTCCTGCAGGGCTACCTCACCGTCGACGAATCCCTGCGAACGGTCAAGGGCCGGATCCGGATATCGGACCAGATCTCGCGCCGCCCCGGCATGCTGGTTCCGCTGGAGGTCTCCTACGACGAATTCACCGAGGACATCGCCGAGAACCGGATCCTGCGCGCTGCCCTCGAACGGATGGGCCAGGTGCCAGGAGTCCGGCCCGAGGTGCTGGGCCGGCTGCGCCAGCTGAAGGGAAAGCTCGACGCCGTCACCCGCCTGCCAGCTGGAGCCCCGGTGCCGCCGTGGAAGCCCACCAGGATGAACCTGCGCTACCACGCAGTGCTGCGCCTGGCGGAACTGGTCCTCCGCAACGCGTCCGCCGAAGCCGGTGAGGGGAAACAGCAGACGGCGTCGTTCGTGGTGGACATGGCGCAGGTCTTCGAGGACTTCGTGGGTACGGCCCTGCGCAGCGCCCTGGCGTCCTATCCGGGAGAGCTGCGGCTGCGGTACAACGCCCTCCTGAGCGAGGCAGTACGCGATTCCGACCGGCTGTCCGTGCGCCCGGATGCCGTCCACATGCTCGGCGGACGCCCGGTGGTGGCCTACAACGCCAAGTACCGGGCGGCGTCGGATGCCGGCGCATCGTTGACTGCCGACCACTACCAAATGCTGGCCCACTGCACCGCGCTCGCCGTGCCCACCGCATGGCTGGTCTACGCCGGCAAGGGCGAGATGAAGCTCCGCCGCATCCTCAACACCGACATCGACATCATCGAATTTCCGCTGGACCTCAGCCAGCCGCCGTCGGCCATCCTGGCGTCCATCCGGGAACTGGCCTCCCAATCCTGGGGCGAGGTGCTCAGGACCGCTGCACTGGAACCCGGAACGTAAACGTCGTCCCCTCGCCCAGCGTGCTCTCCACGTCGATGGTCCCGCCGTGGGCCTCCACGATCGCCTTGCTGATGGGCAGCCCCAGGCCCACGCCCGGGATGGCGGTGCGCCGGACGTTGCTGGTCCGGAAGAACTTGGCGAACACCTCGGAGGCGTCCTCGGGGCTCATGCCCATCCCCGTGTCCCTGACCCGGCAGGCCAGATGGCCGTTTTCCCGTGCCAGCGACACCACAACCTCGCCGCCGTCGGGCGAGTATTTGATGGCGTTGGACACCAGGTTGTCCAGGACCTGGGAGATCCTGGCGCTGTCCACGCGGGCCTCCAGCCGCTCCGGGGTGTCCGCCCGCAGCTCCACGCCGGCGGAGGCCGCGCGCGGCAATGCCGAGGACACGCTGCTGCGCACCAGTTCGGCAACATCCACGGCGTCCGGCGAAACGATCAGCTGGCCGTTCCGGCTGGCCAGCAGGTCGGACACCAGGGTCAGGAGCCGCTCGGCGTTGCGGTGGATGATCTCCAGCATTTCCCGCTCGGGCACGTCCGGGTCATCAGCCAGGAGGATTTCCACATAGCCCAGGATGGACGTCAGCGGGGTACGGAATTCGTGCGAGACACTGGAGACGAAGTCGTCCTTGGCAGTGAGCGCGTTTACCAGGTCCGTGACGTCGCTGAAGACGACCACCGAGCCAGTGAAGTTGCCGTCGGAGTCCTTCATGGCACGTGCCGTGGTCACGAGTGCACGCTGGTCCTTCCCGTCGCCCAGCCAGACCAGGTAGTCGGTGAAGGTTTCCCCCAGCACGGCTCGGCGGACCGGACGTTCCTGGACGGGCACCAGGGTCTTCCGGTCCGGGCCGTAGACCAGCAGCTGCGATTCGTTGGGATCCGCGATGTTCTTTGGCCGGGCCAGTTCATGGTTGGCCCGCTGTTTCCGGTTCATCAGGATGTCGTGGCCGTCCGCATCGACAGCCAGCACCCCCAGGTGGACGGTATCCAGCACAGTGTTCAGCAGCGATTCCTGGCGCTTGCTGGTCCGCAGGCTGGCCCGCAGCAGCTCATCCTTCTCCTCCAGCTGCGTCTGCTGGCGCATCATGCTCAAGGTCAGGACGCTCACCGACACGCCGATGCCGAGCATCATGACGGGCAACAGCAGGGAACGGGCGAAGTCCTGCGGCGTGAAGTTCCCCTTCAGGAGCAGCGGCACCCAGATGATGGCCAGCGGACCAAGGAAAGAGAACCACAGTGCGGCCCGCGGGTAGTAGCCCGACGCGCAAAGCCAAATGACGGGGAACACTGCCAGCAGGCTGATTCCCGTCAGGCTTTCCTGGCCGCCTTCCCTGCCTGCGGCAATGGAGACAAAGTCCAGCAGCGGGATTGCCAGGAAACTGGTGTAGGGCAGCCGCTCCCAAGGGATGACATAGCAGAGCGCCATGATGGCCAACTGGGAGACGAGGAACGTGACGAACAGCGGGTTGTCCATCGTGTCGGGGAAAAATCCCCACATCAGCAGCGCCGTCAGGATGGTGGTCACGAACAACGGCATCTGGCTCAGCGCCACCCGGTCCGTCAGCCGGTATTCATGAAAAGGACGCCGAAAAAACCGGAGCCGTCCCGAGGACCAGGCGGTGGGGTTGCTCATGCGGCGGAGGACGCGGACGCGGGGCTGTGCGGGACCATACCAGCAGGATATCCGCAGCCAGCTATACTTCAGACGTTGGCACTGAGGGGGCTCTATGAGTGAGGCACGTGTGGGTCTGGTCATCGAGGATGACCACGACATTCGGGAACTGGTTCGCACTGTGCTGACCCAGGCTGGATTTGACGTGACCGTCGCCAGCGGGGGCGCTGAGGGCGTCCTGATGGCGAAGAGCCTGAATCCCGATGTCATCACCCTGGACCTGGGGTTGCCGGACATCGATGGCTTCGAGGTTTCGCGGCAGATCCGTGAGTTCTCGGATGCCTACATCGTCATGCTGACGGCGCGCACGGAGGAACTGGACACCCTGATCGGGCTCGAATCGGGCGCCGATGACTACCTCACCAAGCCGTTCCGCCCGCGCGAACTGCGTGCCCGGGTCGCGGCCATGATGCGCCGGCCGCGGACTGCTCCTGACCCGCAGGAAGTTTCGGTGGATGCCGCCGCGGACAGCGCTGCCCACCCGGAACGCGGGAACTTCAGCCACAACGGCCTGGAACTGAGCTATGCCTCCCGCACCGTCACTGTGGACGGCAAGGAGATGAACCTGACCCGCACCGAGTTCGAACTCCTCTATGCGCTGCTGGAAGCCGGGCGCACGGTCAGGACCAAATCCGACCTGGTGCGGCGGCTCCGCGACGAGGATTACGACGTCGGCAGTTACATCAGCGAGGCAGACGAACGTTCTGTGGAAGTCCACATGGGGAACCTGCGCAAGAAGCTGGGCGACTCACCGCAGCAGCCACGGTGGCTGCAGACGGTTCGCGGGGTGGGTTACCGCTTGGCGCCGGGGCAGCACTGAGCCTGCAGCCGGTGCATGGTCTGCCTGCTGCACTGGGTGATGGGCCGCAAGTACGTGGCGGCCAGCCGGGGGAGCGCCACGGCCATGTCAGCGTGGCGGGCTTCGGCGCGGATCTCGTTCTCCAGTTCCAGAGCCAGTCCGGCCAAGCGTTCGGCGCCCACCATCTGGCTTGAGGTTTTCAGGCTCAGGACCGCGTCCATGGAGCCCTCCAGGTCGCCGGTGGTCAAGGCCAGCCGCAACCGCCCCAACCGTTGCGGCAGGAAGTCGATGAAGTTCCCCACGAAGACCCGGCTGTAGCCCTCCTCCTCCTCGAGTTCGTCCCTCAGCCGGTCCAGGACGGACTGGTCTACCAGCGGCCTGGGCGCATCATCTGACGTGCTCATGACACTCCTTTCTGCTGGTTTGCGGACTCCGGAAACGGGGCGGTAAGCCCGGGTTGCTTGCTCTTTTTCAGGTTAGGACTGTTCCCCTGACCTAGCAGAAGACTCGGCAAGAATTGTGGTTTTCTTGATGGGAGTGCGGTTTTCTGCCCATAAGATCAAGGCCAATGCTTTCCGCATTGACGTCACCGGCGGCAGCCGTTGCCGCCTTTCAATCTGGGGATAGATTGCCGTGTTCCGAATACTTAGGTCGTTATTTGTCGC
The DNA here is from genome assembly GCF_056396685.1 of Pseudarthrobacter sp. 05T312. Lineage (NCBI taxonomy): Bacteria > Bacillati > Actinomycetota > Actinomycetes > Micrococcales > Micrococcaceae > Pseudarthrobacter > Pseudarthrobacter sp. 05T312. Next base: position 57,112 of record NZ_JBFTLY010000008.1, on the reverse strand, counting down.
GCTCATAATCGGGGTTGGATTGGCGGTGTCAGTCATCCAGCCGGCCAGCGCAGCAACCACGTCACCGCAAGTTTTGCTCAACCCCACCTCCGGGCCGGCCGGTTCCGCCGTGACGGTCACCGGAACCGGGTTCAAGGCCTCCACCACCGGGTCCGTGATTGTGGGGTCCACAACCTTCTCGTTCCAAACCACCTCGGCGGGGGCATTCAGCACAGGCATTACTATTCCGGCAGCCGCCACCGGGAACCTCACCATTACCGCCAAGACGTCGTCCATCAAGGCATCCGCCATATTCGTGGTGCAGGCAGCTCCCGCTCCGGCGCCGGCGCCGGCTCCAACAATCAGTTCTGCTCCCTTGCGTTTTGGAGTGGCCACTCCGGGGGGACCCCTGGCCAGCAGTGAACTGGACGAGGTGGCCACAGTGGCCGGGGAGGTCCCGTCCATCGTGATGAGCTACAAGGATTTCCTGCAGGCCCCGCCCATTACTGAGCTGGACGCCGTCCGCTCCCGCGGAGCCACACCCCTGGTTACTTGGGAGCCCTGGGCCTGGGGAGGAGGCGTGAACCAGCCAGCATATTCGCTGGACCGGATTACTGCCGGGGACTTCGACGGGTATATCAGCCAGTGGGGCCAGTCCCTTGCCGCCTGGGGCAAGCCGGTCATGCTTCGCTTCGCCCACGAGATGAACGGCAACTGGTATCCCTGGGCCGAAGGCGTCAACGGAAACCAGGCCGGTGATTACGTGGCCGCCTGGCGGCACGTCCACGACGTCGTCGCCGCAACTGGCGCTGCTAACGTCCAGTGGGTCTGGTCGCCGAACGTGCCGTACTGGGGCTCCACCGACCTGGCAGGTCTGTACCCGAGCCCGGGCTATGCGGACGTCGTGGCCCTGGACGGCTACAACTGGGGCACCTCGCAAACCTGGAGCAGCTGGGTTTCCCCGGTGGACCTCCTCGGCCCCGGCATCTCCCAGCTCCGCACCGTGGCCCCCGGGAAACCCGTGCTGATAGCGGAAACGGCGTCCAGTGAACTGGGCGGGTCCAAGGCGGCCTGGAACACGGACCTGGTGTCCTACCTGGCTGCCCAGCCGGACGTGATGGGCTTCGTCTGGTTCCACATGCAAAAGGAAACAGACTGGCGCATTAACAGCAGTGACTCGTCTGCTACGGCTTTCAAGTCCGCCCTGATGGCACGGAGAAGCTAGGGGATAGGGGATAGCTGCTCCGAAACTGTCAGTGCGGCGGCATGATCGCCGGCAACCCGTTCATCTTGGCGTGCCGGGATCAAGGACAGCGGCGGCAGCGGCTAAAGATTGCCTCAAGATTTCCTTGATTACTTGTCTGGGGCGCCGGCTTCGAGGAAGTGCACCAACTGGTCCTCAAGGGCTGAGCGGTCCTTCAGCGCGCACTCCCAGACCGTCAGCACTTCCCAGCCGGCGTCTTCCAGCTGCCGGCGCTGGCCTGCATCGCGTTCACGGGTCCGGGTACGTTTCGCGGCCCAGAACTCGGCGTTGGCCTTCGGGGCATGCAGGCCCGCCCTGCAGTCGTGGAAATGCCAGAAGCAACCGTTGACGAAGATCACCTTGTGCCTGGCGGCAAAGACGAGGTCGGGATTCCCCGGCAGCCTGGTGCCGCCGGACCTGCCGTGCAAGCGGTACCGGTAGCCCCTGGCGTGCAGCAGCCGGCGCACCAGCAGCTCAGGCTTGGTGTTCTTGCCGCGGATCCGGGACATGTTCCAGCTGCGCTGCTCGGGCGTGAGCTTGTCAGCAGAGGCCTTTTCAGCGCTGGAAGTGTCCGGCATCCTTCCAGTCTAGGAGTGCCTAGATCTCCCGTTCCGGCTGTTCGCCGAACACGAAGTGGCGGCCGCTGACGGACTTGGGGTCGATCTCCACGTAGAAGTCCTTGAGGGTGGGAACCCAGGTTTTCAGGCCGAGTTCCTCGATGGCGGCGAGTTCGTCGGAATTACTGAGCACCCGCGCCGTCCCCCGGAGGACAACGGACCAGGCCTCCTGCGAGAGGATGCCGTCGGTTTCGAATAGTACCTTGGCGTTGATAGTCAGCTGCGCCAGTTTGTTTCCAGGCGCAGTGCGCAGGTAAAGCTTCCGGTTGGAAGTTACATAATTGACCGGGAATATGTCCGGCTCCCCGGCGACCGAGACCACCAGCCGGCCGTGCTGCGTTGCCGCCAAGAGCCGCCACGACTGCTCGTCATCAAGTTCAAGGACAGGATTGCCGTCCGCGTGTTCAAACATCATGCGGCCATTCTTCTACGTGAGGTAGAAATGCGCCAGAGGCTTTGTGCCCTCATTTCCCTGCCTTTTTGACAACACCGTCAAGGCTTAACAGTCCGGAAACAGGGCTGTGACCGGACTGTATTTCCGGCTGGATAGCGTCGAACGCAGGGCCATGACGGCTGACTGCAAACGAAAGCGACGCACCCAATGGGCAACGACACAGACACAACCCAACTGTTGGAACCCGCGGCACCTGCCGGTGCCGCCGTCGTCGGACGCTCTCCGGCGACCCCCACGGCAGGCAACACTGCCGCCCTCAATGCCACCAAGGAAAGCCTGGAAGACTACACGCTGCGGTTCGCGCCGCGGTCCTACCGAAAGTGGAGCGCGGGAGTGGTGGCAACCAGCGCGCTGGGCGGCATCGCCTACCTGGCGGACTTCTCGATCGGGGCGAACATCGGCATCTCCTATGGGACCGTCAATGCGATCCTGGGAATCCTGGTGGCGGCCGTGGTCATCTTCGCCACGGGCTTCCCCCTGGCCTACTACGCGGCCCGCTACAACATCGACCTGGACCTGATCACCCGCGGCTCCGGCTTCGGCTACTACGGTTCAGTGGTCACCAACGTCATCTTTGCCACCTTTACCTTCATCTTCTTCGCGCTGGAGGGCTCCATCATGGCGCAGGGGCTGGAGCTGGGGCTCGGCATCCCGCAGTGGCTGGGATATGCCGCGTCCACTGTGCTCATCATTCCGCTGGTCATCTACGGCATGAACACGCTGGCCAAGCTCCAGGTGTGGACCACTCCGCTGTGGCTGCTCCTGATGGTCGTTCCTGTGGGTTACCTTCTGGTCTCGCACCCGGAGAGCATCGACAGCTTCTTCGCCTACACCGGTGCAACGGGCGACGGCGGGCCGAACCTTGCATCCGTGATGCTCGCCGCCGGCGTATGCCTGTCCCTGATGGCGCAGATTGCCGAGCAGATCGACTACCTCCGGTTCATGCCGCCGCGCACCGACGCCAACCGGGCCGCCTGGTGGCGGGCAGTGATCCTGGCCGGGCCGGGCTGGGTGATTTTCGGGGCGATCAAGCAGATCGTGGGCCTGTTCATCGCCATCTACCTGATTGCCACTCTGGATCCCGCCGCCTCCGCCACCGCGAATGAGCCCGTGCACCAGTTCCTTGGGGTGTACCAGGAGATGATGCCGGCATGGCTGGCCATGACGCTGGCCGTCGTGCTGGTGGTCATTTCGCAGATCAAGATCAACGTCACCAACGCGTACTCCGGTTCGCTGGCGTGGACCAATTCCTTTACGCGCATCACCAAGACCTACCCCGGCCGCATGGTGTTCGTGGTGGTCAACCTGCTGATTGCGCTGGTCCTGATGGAAGCGAACATGTTCGATTTCCTCAACACCATCCTCGGGTTCTACGCGAACTGCGCCATGGCCTGGGTTGTCACGGTGGCGTCCGATATTGCGATCAACAAGTACCTGCTCAAGATTTCCCCCAAGGTGCCTGAGTTCCGCCGCGGTATGCTGTACGCCGTGAACCCTGTTGGCTTCGTGTCCATGCTGGTGTCCGCCGGGGTTTCGATTGCCGTGTTCTTCGGGGCTTTTGGTGCGGCGATCCAGCCGTACTCACCTATTTTCGCTGTCGGCCTGGCGCTGGTCCTGCCGCCAGTACTGGCCGTTCTGACCCGTGGCAAGTTCTACCTGCGCCGGTTTGACGACGGGATCGAACTGCCCATGTTCGACGCCGACGGGAACCCCAGCGACGCCAAGCTCCTGTGCCACGTGACGGGGTTGGAGTTCGAACGGCCCGACATGGTGCGGTCCGCGCAGGATGCGTCCGACGGCGGCCCGCAGTACGTTTCATCGCTCGCCTTGTCCACGGACAAAACAGGGGAGTTGGTGCTGCCCGCGCAAAAGTAGGGTTGTTGATGAGGAAGTCGGTGCACATCGGTGCGCCGGCTTTCTTTGTGACTTCGTTTGTCGGATTCCGGGTGGTCGACAATGCAGGGGCTTCAGGCCTGTGGATAACTATGCCTTTGAATTGTGACGTGGGCTACCCTTAAGGCACTGTCCGGAGCAAGCCGTCTTGAAACTACTGGGGGATTAGCGGCCCATGACATCACAGAACTTCTTTGCGTCCCGCGCATTTGTTTCGTCACGTTCTGCACAATCCGGCGTGGCAGCACTTTTTGTCGGTTTGGCGCTGGTTTTGCCCGGCTGTAACTCCGGAGGTTCTCCTGGGCCGGGAGGTACCTCGTCCCAGATGGCTGACGAGACTCCAACAGCCAGCGCCACGGCCACCCCCACCCCAACGCCGACTGCTGTCTACAAACCGGCCGACGCCTCCGGACCTGCCCAGAACGTTCCCGTGCCCGTGCTGCCCGAGGTCGCCAAGACGGAGACGAAGGAAGGGGCAGAAGCCTTTGTTCGTTTCTGGTACGAGAACTTGAGCTTTGGATATGAGACAGGCAATACGGATGCGCTCGACAAGATAAGCGGTCCCGCTTGCGTCTTCTGCGCAGGTCTAAGGGACGGTATTGCCGAAGCCTGGAGTGAAGGGCGTTGGATATCGGGAGGCAAGATTGAGACACCGGTCGTAACAGCAACAGTTGAACCCGGTGCAGGGCCTTTCGTGGTGGTTCAGGTCATCCAATCAACTATTGAGATCCGAAACCCAGACGGGAGCCTGCTGCAGAAACCGACACCCGCTACTAACACAGGTAGTCGCGCTGGACTAACATTCGGCTCCTCGGGTTGGACCATGACAGACCTGGGCCTTATCCGGTAATCGAGATGAAGGCTCTCCGTCGCAAGATCCCTGCTGTCCTTCTCTTCCTGATGATTGCGCCCACGGCCGCCTATGCCGATGTTGCAGTTGGTTATGAAGACAGGGGCCTAGTCGTCGGCGCTGATCAGTGGGTGAAGGACTCGGTTACCGGGGATTTGATCCGTGCAGAACCCGGCACCGCGAGCACCGACCCGAACGAGTACAAATACGAACTGCAATGCCACCTCGGGGGAGGCGACTTTGACACTCCCTGCCTTGCCCGCCAACTCGATTGCAAGGACCGGGAGGACGGCGCCAAGGGCATTCCGGTCATGTGGCTGTCGCGGCCGCGGGGTGTGCCGGGAGCCGTGTGGGCGCACCACTCCGGCCCCACCTGCCTCTACGATCCGAAGCCCGAAGACCTTCTGCCCCGGATCGCTGCCGACATCCAGCGGCAGTTCCAGAACCTGCCGGTCAGCGCGGGCGCGGTCGTGGCCCAGCCAAGCCCCAACACGCTGCGCGGCGCCGAGACAAACTTCTACGCGGAATCCACTGAACAGCAGTTCGACATCACCATGTTCGGACAGAAGGTTCACGTGATCGCCACACCGGTCCAGTACACGTGGAACTACGGGGACGGCACGGTCTTCGGTCCGCAACCGTCCATGGGCGGCCCGTTGCCGCAGGACCGGTGGGGCGAAAAGACCCGGACCAGCCACGCATACGCGTCGACAGGTGATTTCCAGGTTGTCCTGACCACCTCCTTCCAGGGCACCTACTCGGTGAACTCTGGCCCGCCGCTGCCGATCCCCGGCCAGGGCCAGTTCAACGCGCCGCCGCAAACGATCAGCGTGTGGCGGTCCCTCACCCGCAACTATGCCGACGACTGCAACGCCAATCCGCATGGCCAAGGCTGCCCAGGCGTGGCGGGATAGCGCGGACACCGAGGTGAACCTGTGATCCCTGTCCCACCCACCAACGGCACGGAATAGTTGCATGCGCCCCACAGTTGGCAAGGACAGTACGTCTTCAGCCTTCGAAAGGAACTGCGCATGCTGTTTTCCCCGCTCACCCTCGGCGAACTGGAACTTCCCAACCGCTTGGTGATGGCGCCCCTGACCCGCCTTCGTGCGGGTGAGAAAGGCATACCCGGCCCGCTCCTCGCCGAGCACTACCGCCAGCGGGCCTCCCTGGGCCTGATCGTCAGCGAGGGCACGTACCCCGCGCCCGTCGGCCAGGCTTACCCGGGCCAGCCCGGCATCGTTACCGAGGAGCAGGTTGCCGGGTGGAAGAAGGTTACCGACGCCGTCCACGCCGAAGGCGGCCGGATGTTCGCCCAGATCATGCACGGCGGACGGGTCTCCCACTCAGATATCACCGGCGGACTCCCCATCGTCGCCCCCAGCGCAGTAGCCATTGACGGCGTGGTCCGGACACCGGCCGGCAAGCAGCCATATCCCGTGCCGCACGCCCTCACCACGGACGAACTCCCCATGGTCATCCAGGAATTCGTGAACGCATCGCTGAACGCGATCGAGGCAGGATTCGACGGCGTGGAACTGCACGCGGCCAACGGTTACCTCCTGCACGAGTTCCTCGCTCCGAACTCCAACGTCCGGACGGACAGCTACGGCGGATCACCCGAAAACAGGGCCCGCTTCGTCATCGAGACCATCAACGCCGTCGTGGCAGCCCTCGGCGCGAACCGGGTGGGCCTGCGGATTTCCCCGGAACACAACGTGCAGGGCATCGCCGAAACCGACGCAGCGGACGTGCGCGCCACCTACGAGGTCCTCGTGGACAGCATTGCACCGCTCAACCTGGCATACCTGAGCATCCTGCACCACGAACCCACCGGCGAACTGGTCCAGGACCTTCGTGCACGCTTCGGCGGCACGTTCCTGGTCAACACCGGTTTCGGTGTCATCACCACCCGGGAAGAAGCCGTAACCCTGGTGGCCGAAGGACACGCCGACGCAGTGGTGGTGGGACGCCCGGCAATCGCCAACCCGGACTTGGCCCGACGCTGGAAGGAAAGCCTCCCGCTCAACGAACCTGACGCCTCCACTTTCTACGCAGACGGCGCCACCGGATACACCGACTACCCGATGTACCAGGGGTAAGCGGCTCACCGGCCCATCCGAATAAGACGACGACGGCGGCACCCAACGTGGGTGCCGCCGTCGTTGGCTGTCAGGGGTGCTGGCCCCGGGCAGCGGTGCCGGAGGCCATCCGACGACCTCCGGCAGAAGACTTGTGTGGCCCGCCGGACTCCAGCGGAAGCCGGCGGTGATCAGATGCTACTCCAACGAATGGACTCTTACCAGAGCCAGTTTCGCCGCCCCGCAAAGTGGCTACAGAACAGCCTCCCGGCCCGTGCCCTCCTTCATCCTGAGGCGCCCGTCCTCGATGGAGACCAGCACGCTTTTTGGTTTCCCGCTGACCTTGGTGATGGCCTTCAGCCCCCGATTAGTGACTTCGACTCCCACCTGCGCACCCTTCGCCGGCAGTTCCACAGAAACCTCTGACGCGATGCCCAGCAAAGGATTGGTGGAGACCCCAACGTCCCGGCGCACCTCCTTGCCGTTGACGGTCACGGTGATGTTGGCCTCGTCGAACCCGTCCTGAAACACCACAAGCAGTTCCCGCATGATGGCCTCTTCCTCGAGCATCGGTGCCAGTAACGGCATGTCCACTACAGCACTTTGCCGGGCCCAGCGGAATACCCTCACGTTCCCTACTGCATCCCCCTGACCGCAACGAACGGTGGAGCCGGGCAGGCCGGTAAGGCAAGATGTTGGGGTGACTCAACTGCCTGCACCCACCACCACGTCCGCCCCTTCCCGCGTTTCGGAGGAGGACGCGATCTTCGCCCAGATCGCCGCCGAACTGGGGGTCAAGGACTGGCAGGTCAAGGCCGCTGTTGGACTGCTCGACGGCGGTGCTACGGTTCCGTTCGTCGCCCGGTACCGCAAGGAAGCCACCGGCACGCTGGACGATACCCAGCTCCGCGACCTCGACGAACGGCTCCGCTACCTCCGCGAGCTCGAGGACCGCCGTCGCGCCGTCCTCGAAGCGATAGAGGCGCAGGGCCAGCTGACACCGGAGTTGCGCAAAGCGGTCCTGGCAGCGGACACCAAGTCGCGGCTCGAAGACATCTACCTGCCGTTCAAGTCCAAGCGCCGGACCAAGGCCCAGATTGCCCGGGAGGCTGGCCTGGAGCCCCTCGCGGACACGCTGCTGAAGAGGCCGGAAATGGACCCGGAGCGTGAGGCCGCTAAGTACCTCAACGGCGACCACGCCATCGGTGAACCTGCCGCCGCGCTCGCAGGTGCACGGGCCATCCTGGTGGAGCGGGTGGCCCAGGATCCTGACCTCGCCGCCACCCTGCGGGACAGGATGTGGACCCAGGGCCGGATGGTTTCCCGCGTGAAGAAAGGCAAGGAAACCGAAGGCCAGAAGTTCGCGGATTACTTCGAGTTCGCGCAGGCACCGGACCGGATGCCGTCCCACCGGGTGCTCGCACTGTTCCGCGGCGAGAAGGACGGCATCCTTGAGCTGGACCTCGCCGAAGCAGACCCGAACGACGACGCCGCCTTCACCGCCGCACGCGCCCGCTACGAGTCTGCGGTGGCCAGGTTCCTCGGGGTGGCCGACCGTGGCCGTCCCGCCGACGCATGGCTGATGCAGACTGCCCAGGTGGCCTGGCGTTCACGTGTGCTGGGCCGCCTCACCTCCGACCTCCGCGCCAGGTTGTTCGCCACAGCCGAGGACGAGGCAGTCCGGGTCTTCGCCGCCAACCTCAGGGACGTCCTGCTGGCCGCCCCGGCCGGCAACCGTGCCACGCTGGGCCTCGACCCGGGGCTTCGGACCGGGGTGAAGGTCGCCGTGGTGGACGGCACCGGAAAAGTGGTTGCCACTGACACGGTCTACCCGCACGCCCCGGCGCGGAAATGGGACGAAGCGTTGGCCACCTTGGTGCGTTTGGCGCGGCAGCACGCCGTCGAACTCGTGGCCATCGGCAACGGGACCGCGTCGCGGGAGACGGACAAACTGGCTGCTGAACTGATCAAGCTGCTTCCGGAGGTGGACCGGAAACCCCAGAAAATTGTGGTGTCCGAGGCAGGCGCATCGGTCTACTCCGCCTCGGCGCTCGCCGCCGCTGAGCTCCCCGGGATGGACGTATCGCTGCGCGGCGCAGTTTCCATCGCCCGCCGGCTGCAGGATCCGCTCGCTGAACTCGTCAAGATCGATCCCAAGTCCATCGGTGTTGGCCAGTATCAGCATGATGTGACGGCTTCGAAGCTCGACCGGAGCCTGGATGCCGTGGTGGAGGACTGCGTGAATGCGGTGGGTGTCGACGTCAACACTGCCTCGCCTGCGCTGCTGAGCCGGGTTGCCGGCGTCGGGCCCCTGCTGAGCGAAAACATCGTGGCGTACCGGAACGAACACGGCCCCTTCAACAAGCGGACCGACCTCAAGAAAGTGCCGCGGTTGGGCGCCAAGGCGTTCGAACAATGCGCAGGCTTCCTGAGGATCACCGGGGGAGCAGAGCCCCTGGACGCATCGAGTGTGCACCCCGAATCGTATGCGGTGGCGAGGAAGATCCTCGTGGCCGCCGGTTCCGCCCCGGCCTCCTCCCTCGACCCGCAGAAGTTCGTCGACGGTACGTTCGGCCTGCCCACCGTCAAGGACATCCTCGCGGAACTGGACAAACCCGGGCGCGACCCCCGGCCCGCCTTTGCCGCCGCCACGTTCTCGGAAGGCATCGAGAAGATCTCGGATCTGGTGCCGGGCATGATCCTCGAAGGAACAGTGACCAACGTTGCGGCATTTGGGGCGTTCGTGGACGTTGGAGTCCACCAGGACGGCCTTGTCCACGTATCCGCCTTGTCCAACCGCTTTGTGTCCGATCCACGCGAGGTGGTGAAGTCCGGCCAGGTGGTCCGGGTGAAGGTGCTGGAGGCTGACCCGGAGCGGAAGCGGATTTCGCTGACGTTGAGGCTCGACGACGAACCCGCCGGCGGCGGCGCAGGTTCCGGCCGGCGCGATTCTGGTTCCGGTCGGCGCGATTCTGGTTCCGGTCGGCGCGATTCTGGGAACCGAAAGACCGAGCGGCCCGGACGTCCGGACCGCCAACAGCAGGGGAAGCAGGGATCAGGCACGTCCGGTGGGAGCGTCCGGTCCAGCCCCAAGCCACAGCCTGCCAACACGGCCATGGCCGAGGCACTTCGGAAGGCCGGCCTGGGTAAGTAGTCCGCGGGGGCTTTGGCGGTACCGAGGTCTCTAGCCGGTAGTTTCCAGCACGCGTGGCCGGCCGAACCTTGTCCGGACGCCGGGGGAGTAAAGCGCGGACTCTGGCGGGCCACTGACGCTGATGCCGGCAGCTCCCACCAACCCGTCACTGAGCCGATGGACCGTGGCGCTGAAGAGCGGCCATTCGTGATGGGTGTTCGGGACGTAGATGCTCCTGCCGTGGAAGCGCCCGTGCATGCCGTACCTGGCGGTCAGGAAGATGGATAAGGGGTCGGCGGCCGCGGTGTGCAGGTTAGGGATGACCCCGAAGTGGCTGCGTGCGCCCGTGGCGCCGAGTCGGCGCACCGAGTAGCCGACCGTGGATTGATTCGCACCTCCAGGTGTACCGGCCGCCCTGATGGCGTGCTGCCGTGCGTCGCCGCCGGGAAAGGGCGGCCATTGCCGGATCCGCGACCACACATAGGGGATTCCGGCAGCCCGCGTGGCCATAACCACCGGCAGCCTGTTGGCGTCCAGGCTCAGGAACACCACTCCGCGGGTGCCGTCCGGCTCGCGTGAGTAAAGCCGGACGTTCACCTCGTTGAAGCTCCCCAGATACGGGATGCCGGGGCCTCGCCCAAGCGCTGCCTGCTCCATGCGGAAGCCGATCAGGCCCACCCAGGAACTGCCATCGAACACATCCGGCTCAACGCCTTCGGGCATGAAAGGGGCCGCTGTTGCCGCCGGAATGCGCCAGTGCAGGAAGACGGCATCAAGCCACCGCTGGTCGGAAAACACCGGTCCGGGAAGCTCCGGTGGCAGCGGCCACAACGCTGGGGCACTGGGGTTTCCGGTCAAAGTCTTCCAATCCTTCGTTTGGTTCACGTGGCGGGGCTTCCGGTTACCAGCGCGCCGGAAACTAGTTCAGCGGGCGTGTGTCTTCGGGAAGCTGGCCACCGGCAAGAAGTCTGGCCGCTGTGTCAGCCAGGGCAGTCAACGCCACCCTCTGGGTCCAGGGACCGTAAGAGATGCGGGCCACGCCCAGCTCCTGCAGTCTCGCCGGCGCCAGGGACCCGGGAACGTTGATGACCGAGACTTTGTTCCAGCCGATGCCTTCCACCAGGGCAGTAACCGTGGGCTCGTCCAAAAGGCCGGGGACGAAGACCGTGGTGGCACCGACGTCCAGGAAGGCCTTGCCGCGGGCGATGGCATCCGCAAGAACGTCTTCGGGGTCCCGGTCCTTGCCCTTGAGGAAGGCGTCGGTCCGCGCGTTCAGGACGAAGTCGATTCCCTCAGCAGCGCCGGCATGCACAACGGCTGCCATCTGGTTCACCGCGTCCTCGAGCGGGCGCATCTGGTCCTCGATATTGGCGCCGACGATGCCGACTCCGATGGCCTTGCGGGTTGTCTCCCCGGGGTTCCCGTAGCCGGACTCAAGGTCAGCGCTGACCGGCAGGTGGGTGGCAGCCGCGATGCGGCCCACAAAGCTGACCATCTCGTCGATGGGAATGTTCTCTCCGTCCTCGTAGCCAAGCGTCGCGGCGATCGAGTGGCTTGCCCGTTGCCAGGGCAGTGGTTCCCGGGATGTCCGAGATGACTTTGGCCGTGATGGCATCCCAGACGTTGACCACCTGGAGGATCTCAGGGACCTGGTGGAGGCGGAGAAATTCGGAGGCTTTTGCGCTGCTGTTTTCGGTCATGGGTGAAGCCTAACGGACTGTCTTTGGACACTCTTCGCGTGGTGGGTGGGGTGGCGGGGGTGGTTTGAAGTAGTGGTTTTGTTGGGGTGTTTGGGTGGGGTCGACGTGGGGTGGGGGGATGAAGGCTGGTGTGCCGGGGGCGGTGGTGATGGTCCATTGTTCTTTGTGGACGAGGTGGTGGTGGTGGCTGCAGAGCAGGACTCCGTTGTCGGTGGTGGTGGGGCCGCCGCGTGACCAGTAGGTGATGTGGTGGGCTTCGCACCAGGGTGCGGGGATGGTGCAGTTGGGGAAGGCGCAGCCTTGGTCGCGGGTGGTCAGGGCGGTGCTTTGGGCGGGGGTGAAGAGACGGGTTTTGCGGCCGAGGTCGAGGATTTCGCCGGTGGTGCCCAGGAGGGCGGGGATAATGTCGGCGTCGCAGGCGATTTTGCGGAGAGTGGCCGCGGGAACGGGTCCGGTGAAGGCGAAGGTCCCGGTTCCTGTTTCCGCGCAGTGGCCTTTTCCTGTAAGTGTGGCGGGGCCGGTGGGGAAGAGGTCTTGGTAGTTGATGGTGGCGATGATTTGGGGTCGGTTGCCGCAGGTTATGGGCAGGGTGTTGGTGGCGAGGGCTGTTTTGGCGGCGGTGATGAGTCCGTCGAGTTGTTTTTGGGCGCGGGTGCGCCGGTCCAGGTCGATACCGCCGGGTGGGCATCCTGCTGCCTTGTCCCCGGTGGTGCGGGGGTTGGTGGCGGTATTCATGACAGTGAGGAGGTGTTCGTATTGGTCGGTGGTGGCAAAGATCTCGAGGTGGTGGAGGCCGTGGCGGGGCTTGCGGATGAAGGCGCCCTGGGTGTGGCGGAGGGCTTCTTCGGTGGGTTCGCTCCCGTCGGCGTCGATGGTGTCGGTCCAGCGTTGGGCGACGCGGGTCAGGAAGTCAGGGTCGGTGGCGGTGGCGGTTTTGGTGAGGTGATGTTCGATCGTTTCCAGGGTCTCGGCGGTGGTGTGGTGCTGGAGCCGGTCGAGGGTTGCCGTGATGATGGTCAGCATGCGAGGACACGGCAGGTCCGTACCCGGCCGGGGACGTGATCCCGGCGTCGGAGTCGGTGGTGGGGGTTAGCGCGGCGGCGAGGTGGGGCCGGGCTGGTGGGAGTGGTTCGCCGGTGAGGCTGGTGGCCGGGATGACTTGGTGGGTGAGGGTGAGGCGGCGGCGGGCTTCGCGAATGGGGATGTGCAGGCGCAGGCGGAGGAACTCTGCAGTGTTCCGGCACCCGTCATCGGCCGGTGACAGCACCGGGCGGCCGGGACCGGCGGGCAGGCCGGGCCAGTTCGCGTCGGTCTCAACCACGGCGGCGGGCCGGTCCGCAGCATTCGTGGGGGAGGTGTTCAGAGTTTCGACACCCTTGGCGTCCCACCGGTTGGTTCAATCTCCGGACCGGGCGGCACGGGTCATGGCTGCGGCGTCGGTGATGGCTTGGGTGCGGGCCCGGTCCACCGACCCGGCTCCCAGGAGCTGCAGGTACTCCACGCTCCGGGCGAGCTCCTCGGCGCGGGCGGCGAACTCGGTGGCTTCGCGATGGGAGGCAGACGCCAGCACGTCCGGGGCGGCCACGGCAACGGCCGCGATCCGGGCCGCCAGGCCAGCCATGGGGTCCTGGTGGGCAGGAACTGTGGCACGCTGCTGTGAAGCCTCCCCGGGGACCGCATGAAGGTGGGCCGGGCGCGGCAGAAAGCTGCCGGCGTCGTATGCCTTCCCGCCGTACGCCGCACCTAGATGCTCCCCAATAGCCTCCATAACCACACTCTGCCAGCCACCACTGACAATGAAGAGACCCAAAGACCCCTATGTGGAAAACGTGGGCAGCGGCCCTCAGCCCGCCGCGGCGGTTGACCCGGCACGGGCAGCCGAGGGTTCCTTCTGCCACGGCCAGCGCCCGGTGATTTCCAGCTCCAGGGAAAAGCTAAGGAACGTCCTGATCAGCACGATGATGGCCAGCACCCCGACGCTGGCGAACGTGGGCGTGACGGCCACAGTACGGATGATGTCGGCAGCTACGAGCAGTTCCAGCCCCAGCAGAATGGATCTGCCCAGCAGTTGCCGGTAGGAGCGGTAGAAACTCAGCTTTTCAGCACCTGGCGGAAGCCGCCGGGGCTGATGACCGCGGATCGCCAGCGGGAGGGAGGCCACCGCGCCAATCACCATCACAGCAACTCCGGCGAAGTCGACCAGCTGCCCAACCGTCTCAATGATCTGCCGAAATTCCATGCCCTGCCTCAACTCAGGCCAAGGCCCGCTCAGCGAGCCGTGGCAGTGGTTAGGGGACGGCGGACGCACTCACGGATGGCGGGCGCCGTTCCCGGCTATAACGTCCTTGTACCCTTCCCGGAATGTCGGAAACGTGAAGGTGAATCCGGTGCCGCGGAGCAGCTCGTTCCGGCACCGTTTGTTGCCCCCACGGGCTGGCCCGGCATCGCCAACGCGGGGTGAAGGAAGGCCCAGTTCAGCTGACAGGAAATGCAGCACGCTTCCCAGGTCGGCCGGCTCGTTGTCAACGCCGACGTATGCCGGCGCGGGCGCGGCATCCATTGTGGCGAGGTGCACGATAGCGGCTGCGGCGTCGTCGCGGTGGATCCGGTTGGTGTAGCGCACGTCCTCAGGGACCACGGCAGAGCCCGTCTTCACCTGGTCGATCAGGCGTGTCCGGCCCGGCCCGTATATGCCTCCCAGCCTGAGCGAAATGCCGGCCGTGCGGGTCCCCGACAACCTGGCGCGCAGGAGCGCCTCGGCTTCCAACAAGACCCTCCCGGAAAACCCACCGGGCTCCGGTGCGGTGTTTTCGTCCACCCAGCCGCCACCCGCATCCCCGTAGACGGCAGTGGAGGAGACAAAGATGATCCGCTCCGGCGTCACCTTGTCCCGGTCCAGCGCATCGAGGACGTTTGCCACCCCGCGTACATACGCAGACCGGTATGCCTCCTCCGTCGGGGCGTCTGCAGCAACAGCGATGACGACGGCGGTGGTGCCTGCGGGGACGGGCGGCAGGTCCGTCGATCCCAGGTCGGCCGCGGCGCCTTCAATGGCTGCCGGCAGTTTCGCGGGGGAGCGGCGCCAGCCCACCACCCGGTGGCCCAGGGCAGCAAACCGCAGCCCTGCCTCGGTGCCCAGGTCCCCGCACCCAGCCAAAAGAACCGTCATCGCCTAGGGTGCCTCCACCGGGAAGAACACGCGGGGATCCTGCAGCAGCGCAGGATAGGCGAATGCCGAGCGGTCGATGATTTCGGTGACTTCGAAGTTCCTGCCAAAACGGCCGTCGCCCAGGGTAATGGGACGCCCCACTACCTGTCCCACGGCGAACCTGGCCCCGTTCTCGAAGGGAACAGCAACAGGAGTCTTGCCCGGAAGGGTGCGGAACGCCTCCTCCTGCGCCTGGCGCTTGCGGGTGGGCTTCTTCACCTGGGGCTTCGGCGGCGCTTTCCTGGGCGCGCGCGACGGCCGCCGGGAGCCGTCCTCGACGTAGACGGGCGTGTAGCCGTCGTCCCCGGCGGACATCGCCGCGGCGGCAGCAGCGCTCCGGTTCACGGGCGGGAGCGCCACCGTGGAAAGGGACTGGGGGTCGACGTCGTCATGCGGTTCGCGAAGGATCCACAACAGGTCCCCTTCCGGCTCCTGCGGCAGGAATTCGTGCCGGGGTTCGGGCCAAAGGTAGTCCATTTCGGGAATCGCATCCGGGAAGATGGGGGCATAGAACTTGGGTTCCTTGTGCACCAGCTTCGAGCGGTGGCTCAGGTGGAAGTCCGGGTCCCCGAGCCAGGGCGGCATCACGATTTTGGCGGCGTAGTCGGGGTGCCCCGCCTGCGGCGCGAATTCTGCAATGTTTGCTCGCGTGTTGTCCGGGTGGCCGCGTTCGAGCCATTCGTCCACCATGGCCAGTCCGTACATGGTGAGCGCGGGAACGTGGCCCATCCACATCCGGATGGCGGGGTGGGTCTGCCAGCCGTACTCAGGAATCACCAGGGCGCGGAGGGTTTGCAGGGCTTCGACCCGCTGCTTGCCCAGCCGTGCGGTGTCCAGGGCTTTGGCGCTTTCGCGGAAGTCAGGGTACGGGAGGAAGGTTTGCATCTATTCAGTCTGACGGCATGCGGCGGATGTTCCAATTACAGTGCGCAGGACCACTTGGGGCATGGCGGCATGTCCAAATAATGGACACCTGCATACGGCTTCCAGTTTGACCCACTAAGATCACCGCAACCACCCCCGCGTTTTGGAAGCTCTCTCATGACATCTACACCTGACAAAGCCGTCGACCACGCCCGCGCCGCACTGCCCCGCTACGGGCAGATGCTGGGCCCGGAAGCCCAGGGAATCCTGGTTCTCGACGAGTTCATTATCGATCCCGCCACGGCGCGCAAGGATCAGCACCGGTTCCGCGACGGCATGGCCGCCGTTGCCAGGACGGTCCGCCGCATTGCTGCCCTCCGGGTGGTCATCGCCCTCGTGGCCATCGGGAACCTGCCCCTCTTCCTGCTCTCCAGTGGCTGGTGGATCTATGGCGTCTCGCTGACCCTTGTGGTTGCCGTGCACGCCGCGGTGACGCTGCTCAACCGGCACGAGCCGCGGCTCAAGCAGCGGTCCGCCCTGGAACTGCATATGCACCGCGAACGCAGCGCCAACTACCGCCAGCTGCGCGACGCCGTGAAGTACATGATCGACACCCCCAGCCGCATGAACGAGCACCTTTACCTGGAGCTGCTGGCGGTGAAGCGGGTGGCACTGAACCTTGCGCATGGCACCGTCGCCTTGCTGGACACCAGCGACGAATCCGCCTGGAAGGTTCGGATCGTCCGCGAGCTCCCCGCCAGCTGACCATCCTGCCCCTGCCGCCCGCGGCGGCAGGGGCTGACCCGTTAAAGTACGACGCCGGCACATCCCTCGTGGGGGTGTGCCGGCGTCGTTCTTTGGTCAACGGAATTTGTCTATCGCCGACCTGCCTGTGTCGCCTTGGAAGGCGGTGCGGCCACAGCCGCGGGTGAAGCGTCCGCTGGTGCTACGCGGGGAGCTGGATGACCTGTCCCTCGAACACGAGGTTCGGATCCGGGATGGTGTCCAGGTTGGCGTCGGCCAGGTGCTGCCAGCCGCCCCGGATGCCCAGCTTCTGGGCAACGATGCTCAGGGTGTCGCCGGCCTGGAGGGTGTAGGTCTCGCCGCTGAGCGGGACCGAGGTTGCGTGCCGCGGCGCGGGGGCCTGCTTGACCGGAGCGCTTTGGACCGGCGCGCTCTGAACCTGGGTGCTCTGCACCGGTGCGCTCTGGACGGGGGCACTCTGGACCGGTGCTCCGCCGCCGCCGCTGAGTCCCAGTTGCGACGAGCAGGACGGCCAGGCACCCCAGCCCTGGGAAGCCTGGACCCTCTCGGCTACGGCGATCTGCTGTTCACGGCTGGCGTTTTCAGGGGAGCCGGTGCCGCCGTACGCGGACCAGGTGCTGGAGGTGAACTGCAGCCCACCGGAGAAGCCGTTGCCCGTGTTGGTGGACCAGTTGCCGCCGCTCTCGCACTGCGCGAGGGCGTCCCACGTGGACGTGGGGGCACCTGCGTTGGCCGCCGTGGCGGAAAGGGCCAAACCTGCCGCGGAGACGGCGGCCAGGGTGACTCCGCGGCGCGCGGCAGTACGGAATTTGGTGTTTTTCATGATGGTGATGCTCCTGAAGGCCACCAGCGCTGGTTCCGTCCCCGGAGATCGTCGCGCCACTGCCCACCCCTGACGAATAGAGGTCACTGTCGGTGGCTGCCGCTGGGCAGTTCTGGTGAAGGCAGCACCGGGCAATCAAGTCGCCCGCCGAACGGGCATGTATTTCACGCTAAGACATCGTTTGGGTGTTATCAAATCGAGATTCCGCCGGCGCGATGGGGATGGGCCCTGGCATAGATAACGGCCTTGGCGCCGCTGCCTCCGAAAGCGCGGGCAGGCGCGAAACCCGTAGGGGCATTATTCTGTCCCGATGGACAACTTTTCCGGCGGCAGCGCCATGCCCGAAACCGAGACGGACTCCGCGGAACCCGCGGTGCCTGCCAAGCCCCTTCCAGTGGCTGAACTGCACCTGCACATCGAAGGCACGCTGCAGCCCGAACTCATCTTTGCCCTGGCTGAACGCAACGGCATTGAACTGCCCTATTCGGGCCTGGACGAGCTCCGCGAGAAGTATGAGTTCACCGACCTGCAGTCATTCCTGGACCTCTACTACGCCAACATGGCCGTGCTGCGCACCGAGCAGGACTTCGCGGACATGACCCGGGCATACCTTGAGCGGGCTGCGGCCGCGGGCGTCCGGCATGCGGAGATCATGATGGACCCGCAGGCACACCTCTCCCGCGGGATCCCCCTGGAGGCGTGCGTCACCGGGGTCGCCTCGGTGCTGGCAACCTCGGAGGAGGAGTTCGGCATCTCCACCATCCTGATTGCAGCATTCCTGCGCGACCTGCCGGAGGACTCGGCGCTGGAAGTCCTGGACCAGCTGCTGGTCATGGATGCCCCCATCGGTGCCATCGGGCTGGACTCGGCCGAGGTGGGAAACCCGCCCTCCAAGTTCGAGCGGCTGTACGCGAAAGCGCGTGAAGCAGGCCTGCGGCTGACGGCCCACGCCGGCGAGGAGGGCCCGGCGTCGTACATTTACGAGGCCCTGGACATCCTAGGTGTGGAGCGGATCGACCATGGCATCCGCTGCATGGATGATCCGGACCTGGTGGAACGCCTCGTGGACGCGCGCATTCCGCTGACGGTGTGCCCACTGTCCAACGTCAGGCTCCGTGCCGTTGACACCCTCGCTGACCATCCGTTGCCCGCGATGCTGGCTGCGGGACTGAATGTCTCAGTTAACTCGGACGATCCCGCCTACTTTGGGGGCTACGTGGATGACAACTTTGCCCAGCTCGCCGCGGTGTTCGAGCTGTCTGATTTTGACAAGGCACGGCTGGCGGCAAACTCCATCCATTCCTCCTTCGCGACGGAGGAGCGGAAGGCGGAGCTGGTAGCGGAATTGAACGGCAGGGAAGTAGCCGACTGACCGCTGACATGCCGGGCGCAACAGGTGGTCTTTCCGCCCGGTAAACTGGGTGCCGCAGGCGTGTCTGGGGAGTGCAGTGCAGCACCCATGTCAGCGCTTGAGGGTTATGCAAACAGCCCTTACCCGAGACCTCCGCCTCACTTGCGGCACCATCCGCTTCATAGTCGGTCACGACACGCAGAGTTAACCAATTAAAGTCGCGCGATTTAATGGGCAGTTGGCAAGATGCCTAAGACCGATCGCTTTTATATAAGGGGAATCATGGCCAAGTCCACCGCAGAAAACACTTACCTTCGACTCAAGACCGTCCTGGATGTCCTGACCGAAGGCGTGTGGTCCGGCGATGCACTGAATGCGGGCCAGGTCCTGGCGGAAGCAACCGCCCGGGTGCCGTTCAACGACCATGAGGCCGAGCTCCTCAGCGGCGGGATCCCGCGCGGCCACAAGACCCTCACCTCGGCCACCGCCAAGCTGGTCAAGGCCGGCTGGCTGATCAAGGGCCGTTCGGGCTGGACCATCACCGAGGACGGCATGCGTGCCACCGTCGCCTTCCCGGATGCGGATTCCTTCGCGGCCGCGCTCGACGCCGGCACTCCCGTCCCTGCCGACACCCCGGTTCCCACGGCTCCCGCAGGCTTCGTCCGGCCGGTCTCCGCCGCTGCGGCAACACTGGAGGTTCCGGCCAAGGCTGAGGCTCCGAAGAAGGCCACCCGCAAGGCCCCCGCCAAGAAGGCGGCCTCCGTTGTGGGCAAGGCAGCCAAGGCACTTGAGGACGCCGTTGAGCCCGTGGTGGCAGCCGTCCGCAAGAAGGCCCCCGCCAAGGACAAGGCCGGAACGGCCGCCGCCGAGCCGCTCGAGGGCCCCGATGTCGAAACGCTGCCGCAGCCCGAGGCCGTGGCACTGGCCGGTGACTTCAACACCATCCTGGGTGCACCGGAAAACTGGGCACCGCAGTACGACGAAGCACAGATGGAATTCGACTTCCTGGACCAGCTGTGGAAGAAGAGTGCCGAACTGCCGGCCGGCTACTACACGTTCAAGATCGCCCTGAACCGCTCCTGGACCGAGAACTACGGCGCTTTCGGCGCGTTCGACGGACCCAACCACGAGCTTCACCACGCCGGTGGCACCGTAACCATCCGTTACAACCACGCCACCCGCGACATCACCATCAACTAACCGGCCCGCAACCCTTCATCGGGTCGCAGGGACCGTCCCATGGGCAGCACGGCGGCGGCCACTGCGACCCGATGGGGGCAGCAAGGTTTAGGGGAGGAGCACCATGGGCAGGCATGCAGGCCCGGCGCACGATCCAGCGCAGGGCAGTTCTGCCCAGGACGCCGTCAGGCTGGACGCCCGGGTGTTCGGGATGGTCCAGGGTGTGGGCTTTCGCTACTGGACCATGGGCACAGCGGAGGAGCTCGGATTGTCCGGCGAGGTGGGCAACCTCGACGACGGTTCGGTCTCGGTGACTGCCGAAGGCGCCGAACCGCAGGTCCGGAAACTGCTGGACTGGCTCAAATCGGACCGGACTCCGGGCCGGGTGGAGCGGGTCGAGTCCGAATTTTCCGCTGCCCAGGGGACTTTCCGCGGATTCCGGGCCCACTGACCAGCGCTTGCGGGGTGCGGCTACTCCCGCGGGCTGAGCCCGATGAAGGCACCGAGTTCCTCCAGCGCCGCTGGCTTATGCGGCATGTAGCTGGTGAGCTCGGGGGAGCGGACAATCACGGCACGCCATTGTCCGCGCGACACGGCCACATTGATGCGGTTCCGGTTCAGCAGGAACTCCGCTCCGCGCGGAGCCTCAGCCACTGCCGAACACGCCATGGACACCAGCACCACCGGAGCTTCCTGGCCCTGGAACTTGTCCACCGTGCCCACGCGGACCTCCGGCAGCCCGGCCTCTGCCAAATGTTTGCGGATCAGATGGACCTGGGCGTTGTAGGCAGCAACCACCAGCAGGTCCTGCTGCTCAAGCGGCCGTGACTCAGAGTCCGGGGCCGGCGTCCACTTCAGGCCGAGATGGCGGCGCGCCTGCCGGACCACTTCCTCTGCTTCTTCCCTCGAGGCAGTGGCATTGCCGCTGTGATCCACGAAGACCGTTTCCACTCCGGGCGGCAGCCCCTCGAGCTCGCGAAGCGATGCGGCAGGGGCAGAGTGCAGCTTTCCCTCGTAGCTGAGGTCGGATACCGCCCGGCACAGGTCCGGATGCATCCGCCATGTGTCTGCCAGGAAATACCCCAGGCTTGAAGGCAGGGTGGCGTGGCCGGCGGCCAGCCAGCCCAGCGCTGACTCATCCACCGGTTCGGGATGCGTGCCCTGGGTTACCTGCGGAAGCTGTTGCGGGTCGCCCAGCAGGAGCAGCCGCCTGGCTGCCAGAGAGACCGCCAGGGTGTTGGCGAGGGAGAACTGGCCGGCCTCGTCAATGACCAGCAGATCCAGTGACCCGGCCGGGACTTCCTTGCCCGTCATGGTCCAGGCGGTGCCGCCGATCAGGCAGCCGCCAGGCGAGGCAAGCAGGCGGCCCACGTCGCCTTCCGAAGTGAGGCGCCAGGGAACGTGGTGTGGCGCGGCCAATTTCTTGGCCACAGCCCGGGGATCCACTCCGCCGGTGTCGATGGCCCGGCAGAGCAGGTTTTCCACCACGTTGTGCGACTGCGCCACCACGCCAATCTTCCATCCCCGGGCCACGAGCCTGGCGATAACGTGGGCGCCGACGAAGGTCTTGCCGGTCCCCGGCGGGCCCTGGACGGCCAGGTAGGAGTGGTCCAGGTCCTGCAAGGAATCGGTAATGGCCCCGGCGTAGTCGGCAGCGCCGTCCCCGCCGTGCAGGACTTCGGCGGGACCCGGCCTGGAACGGAAACGCGGTGGCAGCTTGCGCAGGATGTCCAGGCCCGGTTGGGCTGGAAGGAAGGGGGCAGAGGCCCCAACCGTCCGGGCTATCTCCGCAATGGCTGCTTCGATACTGGCGGTGGCCAAGGGCTGGTCCTCGGTCAGGGCCACGGGCAGGTGCGGGTAGGCGCCCACCTTTCCGGTCTCCCGCTCGGCAATGGTGACCAGGTGTTCCGGGCCGTCCGGCGCCTCCTCCAGCTCACTGATCCTGGTCCCGAAGGTGAAGGCCCTTGTTCCCGGCGCCGCCTGCGGATCAGCCATCCCATCAGGCCCGGGGGCGTCATACAGCCGGCACCAGCCGGAGCCGGGGCGGAAGTCGGAGCCCTCCGCCATGGTGCCCCGGAGCTTGAGGACGCGTGTGCGCATCCGTTCCCGGGGCTTGGCCAGCGCCCAGTCTGAGACCACTTCAGCGGAGGACACTACGAACACGTTCCGTTGGTCGGCCCAGGTGTCCAGTGGCGCTTCGACCCGGTCGAAGTGTTGCCACCAAAACTGCTTGCGCTCCCGCCGGTGGTATCCAGTGGCGGCTGCCACCATGGCGAGGGCCCTCTCATCATCGGTCCAGGGCCGGTCATCCGGAAGACCGGCCAAGTACTCGCGCAACCGCGTCTCTTCCGGGGTTTCGTCGGAGTCCCGCGTACCGCCGTCGCTGTCCTCCCGCCCAGCGGGCGCCATTGCCATGGGCGACCCGTTGGAGTCAGCCGCTCCGCCAACGGTTTCGTTATCCTGCGCCTGCGGTGCGATCTCCAGCAGCCAGTCCCGGAGCCGGAGGGTGGACAGGCAATCGTACTGGTTGTAGTCGGAGATGGACGCCAGGATTGTGGCGGCTTCGTCCTGCCGTCCGGCGTCGCGAGCTGCGCAGTAGGCTGCGTACGCCACCACGGAGGCGCCGGCATCCTTGACGTCCCCGGACCGCAGGTTGTCTCCCATGTACAGCGGTTCAAGCTTCTTGATGGAATACGAGGCCTCGGAGATGCGGATGGAGTGCCGGACGGTGGCATACAGGTCCACCAGCAGCCCCTGCCTCAGCCAGTCGTCCACCGTGTCCTCGCCGGCTTGGTGGGCCAGGGACAGATTCCGCAGCGCAGTCTTTTCGTACGCGGCGTAGTGGTAAACATGCATGTCCGGGTACACGGCACGGCGTTGCTCGACGTAATCCAGGAAATCGAGGAAGGCACGGCGTTCCCCGGACCGGGAGTGCGCCCAGAACGGCCGGAACACCGGATCACCGGCGGCACCCGGTACCGGTGCCTCGACGACGCCAAAGAGGTACTCGATGCCCCACGCGCCGGTGGCCGGATCCTGCCACAGCGGGTCGCCCTCGAAGTCGAAGAAGATGTCACCGGCGCTGGGGGAAGGAAGCGAGCCGATGGCATTGTCCGGCAGCACGCTGAACGACACTGTATGCGGCTGTCCATCCTTCGTGAACGTCCGGGAACCTGCAGTTCGATCCAGGCCAAGCTGCATCCGCGCCTGGGCGCGGAGCCTGGCCACCGAGTTCCTTGCCTCGCCGGCGGGCATCGCTGCCAGCTCGTCGATGGTGGTGATGCCTGCCCCGTGCAGCTTCCGCCGCTGGACCACGGACATGCCCGCCACCATCAGGAGATCCCGGTGGAGCTGCACCTGCTCCGCGCAGTAGTCGCAGCGCCCGCAGTGGACGACGCCGGGCTGTTGCCACTCCACTGCGCCGTCACCGGCGCGGTGGCTGGCCGTGAGGTGGCGGAAGCGCCGGCGTCGTTCCCGGAAAACGGGCAGCAGGTCCGGCAGCGAATGGCTGCTCCGCAGCCAGTCCTCTCCCACCCGCGTTCCCAGTACCAGCGTGACGACGGGGGAGGGATCAAACCCCATCCCCAGGAGCTGGTCACCGTAGGCGGCCAGCTGCAGTAGCGCCCCAACTTTGGCGTGACGGGCAAGTTTGGTGTCCCAGACCTCGTAGCGGCCCGGGTTGCCGGTGCCGGCAGCCTCATTGACCAGGAAGTCGGCGTAGCCCAGGAACTCGCCGTCGAAGAACGTCGCCTGGAAGACCACATCTGCCCCTGAACGGAGGGCGAGTTCGGTTTCGGCGTGCTTTGCCTGCAGCTCACCGCGCAGGTTCTGGCCACGTTCGAGGGAGTAGACCCCGGCGCCGCGGCTCGCGTCCCACTCACCGTACCTGGCAACCAGGCTGGCGAGCACGGTCTGCTCATGCTGGTCGCCCAACTCGCCGGCGCGCCTCTGCATTTCGTCGGCGGGGAACTCTGCCTTGGCGGTGCGGCCCAGTTTTTCGTCCAGGATGCGGAGGGTGCGGTACTCGCATTCGCTGGCGGCCACCAGGTCGCTGGCCGAGAAAACCAGGTCCTGGGGCGTGCTGTCTCCGGCGTGCACACCGGCAGCATCGAGCAAAAACACGGGGCCTCCCCAACTGTTCGTGGCCCGGAGGAGCGTTCCCCCGGCCTTGAATCAAACGTAGCAAGAGGGGCTGACAATAGGAGTTTCTTAGGTGCGCCCTCTCCCGCGAGGCGGGAAGCTGTGTCAGGCCGGGGGCCTTGCTACACGAGGCGCGCCACGCTCCGCCGGGACGGACGCCGGGCAGTGCCGTCGGAGAACAGTTCCGGCGTTGCCTCCTGGATTCGCTGGACATCCTCGAAGACGGCGCGCAAGTGCAGGCGCAGGCAGCTGTCAGCGCCGGAGAGGTTGTTGGCTTCAAGCGCGTCCACCACGGCAGTGTGCTGCTCGATCAGGGTGGACACCGGCCGGGTATCCAAAAGACTCATCCGGCGGGCCCGGTCCAGGTGCGCCTTCGCTGAATTGACGGCGGTCCACGCGGACTCGTGGCCTGCCAGCCGCAGCAGCTCCCGGTGGAAATCCTCATCCAGCCGGAAAAATTCCTCCACGTCGCCGTGTGCGTCCGCATCTGACTGCGCCTTGAGGATCTCCCGCAGTCCGGCGATGCCCGAGCCGTCCACCGCCAGATCCCGCAGGGAGGCACACTCAATGGCCTCGCGGACAAACTGCGCTTCGGAAACCCGCCCCAGGTCCACCAGCGACACGAACGAGCCGATCTGCGGGAAGACCTGCACCAGGCCCTCCTCGCGGAGCAGGATCAGGCTCTCGCGCACCGGCGTCCGGCTGACGCCCAACTCCTGGGCCAGTTCATTCTCGGACAGCGGTTCACCCGGGGGCAGCTGCAGGGAGATGATCCGGCGGCGAAGCGTTTCAAGGGTTTGGTCCCGCACCGAGAGCCGGGGGGCAGTCCCTCTTTTGTCCGTTGGCATGGCCTTATTCTAGCCTGTTGACACACTAGAATGGTAGTGCTTGTATGGTAGTGGAAATCGACGTGCTGCCCGTCACTGTTGCCCACCAATGGCGCCCCCGGACAGCCAGCAGCTGTAACCCATCCCCTTCGAAACGCATCACCTGCAAAGGAGCAACTGATGACCGAAA
The DNA here is from genome assembly GCF_056396685.1 of Pseudarthrobacter sp. 05T312. Lineage (NCBI taxonomy): Bacteria > Bacillati > Actinomycetota > Actinomycetes > Micrococcales > Micrococcaceae > Pseudarthrobacter > Pseudarthrobacter sp. 05T312. The sequence continues at coordinate 31,815 of NZ_JBFTLY010000008.1, read as the reverse complement.
GCATTGCGCCGCCCACCACCGGGCAGGCCGAGGCCCGAAGCACCCGCGACCTCGCCAAGGTTGCCGTCTCCGGCTGGCTCGGCACCGCCATGGAATTCATGGACTTCCAGCTGTATTCGCTGGCCGCGGCCATCGTCTTCAACAAAATCTTCTTTCCGGACGTCAGCCCCGTTATCGGCCTGATCGCTGCGATGGCCACCTACGGCGTGGGCTACGTTGCCCGCCTATTCGGTGCCGTCTACTTCGGCCGCATGGGTGACCGGATCGGCCGCAAGAAGGTCCTCTACATCACCATCGCCCTGATGGGAGCCTCCACTACCCTGATCGGTGTCCTCCCCACCTACGCCATGGTGGGGATCTGGGCACCCATCCTGCTGGTGGCCCTGCGCCTCATCCAGGGGTTCGGGGCCGGTGCTGAAATCGCCGGCGCCACCGTGATGCTGGCGGAATTTGCATCGGCCCGCCGCCGCGGCATCATCTCGTCCCTGGTCTGCCTGGGCACCAACTCCGGAACCCTGGGTGCCTCCGCGCTGTGGGCCATCCTGGTGGCTTCGCTCTCCCAGGACCAGCTTCTGAGCTGGGGCTGGCGGATCCCCTTCCTGGCCAGCTTCGTGATCATGCTGTTCGCCATCTGGATCCGGCGCTCCATCAGGGAAAGCCCCGTCTTCGAACAGCGCGCGGATGTTGTGGACGGTGTCGCCCTGACCAAGGCAAAGATCAAGACCGCCGCCCATGCCCCGGAGCCCGCCGGAACCAGCACCATCGAAGCTGCACTGCACCAGAAAAAGGGCAAGTCATTCCTCATTGCCCTTGGCCTTCGCTTCGGGCAGGCCGGCAACTCCGGGCTCGTCCAGACCTTCCTGGTCGGCTACCTTGCCACGGTCCTGCTCACAGACAAGACGGTAGGCACCAACGCCATCATGTACGGCTCACTGCTGGGCTTCGTCACCATCCCGGTGATCGGCCTCCTCGGTGACCGCTTCGGCCGCCGCCCGCTGTACCTGGCCCTCAGCGCCCTGACTGCCGTCTTCGCCGTACCGATGATGCTGATGATCACCAGTGGCAACTCCGCCATCATCACCATCGCCATGGTCATCGGCCTGAACCTCGGTGTCCTGAGCCTGTTCGCCATGGAAAGTGTCACCATGGCCGAGTTCTTCGGAGCCCGCACCCGCTTCACCCAGCTCGCCCTCGCCAAGGAAATCGGCGGGATCCTGGCCACCGCGATCGGCCCACTGCTGGCAGCCACCCTCACCGCCGTTACCGGGCACTGGTGGCCGCTCGCCGCAATGCTCATTGGCTACTCGCTGATCACCCTGGTCTCAGCCGCCGTCGGCCCCGAGGTCCGTGGCCGCGACCTGGTCCGGCTCGAGGACGCCGTATGAAAGCCGTTGTAGTCCACGGCCCCAATGATCTCCGCATTGATGACAGGCCTGAGCCAGTTGCGGGGCCGGGGGAAGTAGTGCTCGACTTCGAATGGGGCGGCATCTGCGGAAGTGACCTTTCGTACTGGCGCCACGGAGCGTCGGGAACGGCGGCGCTGAAGTCGCCGCTCGTCCTGGGGCATGAAGTGGCTGGCCGGATCGCCAAACTGGGTGCCGGCGTCGAACACCTCGAGGTGGGCCAGCCCGTGACCGTTCACCCGGCCGAACTTGTGGGCGACGGAACCATGCCGGAACGCCTGCGGGGCCGGACCAATCTCTACCCGCAGATCCGGTACTTCGGCTCTGCGGCGTTCGATCCGCACACGGACGGTGGCTTCAGCGAACGGAAGCTTGCCAAGGCATTCCAAGTCCGTCCCCTTCCCGACGGCGTGGACACCCTGCGCGGGGCGCTCGCCGAACCACTCGCCGTCGCCATGCACGCGGTGGCCCGCGCTGGAAGCCTTGAGGGCCGGGACGTTCTGGTCAACGGTGCCGGACCTATCGGGTCGCTGGTCACCGCGGCCGCTAAATATGCAGGTGCCCGAACCGTGACCGCCACCGATATCAGCGACGCGTCCCTGCGGATCGCCCGTGCGATGGGTGCCGATGAGGTGCTCAACGTTTCCAACAGCCCGCTTCCGGCAGACGTGGAGCTGGTGTTCGAGGCCGCTGGCATCCCTGCGGTGCTCGGAGGCGTCCTGCGGGCCACGGCCCGCGGGGGGACCATCGTGCAGGTGGGCAACCTGCCCGGAGCGCCCGCGGCTTCGGCGCTGGGGGACCTCGTCACCCGGGAAATCACCTGGATCGGGTCCTACCGGTTCGTCGATGAGATCACGGACGCGCTCCGCGCAATGGCCAACGGCCTGGACGTCTCACCTGTCATCACCCACAAATTCGGCATCGACGACGCCGAGGAAGCGATGCGGACCGCCGTGGATCCCGCCTCCAACAGCAGCAAGGTCATGCTCCGCCTCAGCGGAAACTGACAGCTCATCCCAGACCTACATTGCACATCCACCATCTGAAGGACTCCCAGTGAAGATCACCGACGCACGGGTTGTGGTTTCGTCGCCCGGACGGAACTACGTGACGCTCGTTATTGAAACCGAGGACGGCATCACCGGAATCGGCGACGCCACCCTGAACGGCCGCGAGCTGGCCGTGGCGTCGTACCTCTCGGAGCACCTCTGCCCGCTGCTGATCGGCCGCGATGCCCGCCGTATCGAGGACGCCTGGCAGTACTTTTACAAGGGCGCCTACTGGCGCCGCGGCCCGGTGACCATGACCGCGATCGCGGCGATCGACGTCGCGCTCTGGGACATCAAGGGCAAGGCCGCCGGCATGCCCGTCTACGAACTCCTGGGCGGCGCCGCACGTGAAGGAGTCATGGTCTACGGCCACGCCAGCGGTACCACGCTGGAGGACCTGAGTGCCGATTTCCAGCACCACCTGGATCTGGGCTACAAGGCCATCCGGGCCCAGGCAGCGGTGCCGGGGCTGGACAAGACCTACGGCATCGCGCCCGTGGATGGGAAGCTCTATGAGCCGGCCAGCAGCAACGTGCCGCAGGAAGACACCTGGGAAACCTCTGCGTACCTGGACTTCGCGCCGAAGATGCTGGCCCACGTTCGTGAAGAGTTCGGTTATGGCGTGCACGTCCTGCACGACGTGCACCACCGCCTGACGCCCATCGAGGCAGGACGGCTCGGGGCCTCGCTGGAGCAGTACCGGCCGTTCTGGATCGAGGACCCCACGCCGGCGGAAGACCAGTCCGCGTTCCGGCTGATCCGCCAGCACACCACCACGCCTATCGCCGTCGGCGAGGTTTTCAACTCGATCTGGGACTGCCAGCAGCTCATCACCGAACGCCTGATCGACTACATCCGCACGTCCGTTTCGCACGCCGGCGGCATCACGCACCTGCGCCGGATCTTCTCCCTCGCAGACCTCTATGGCGTCCGCTCCGGCTCGCACGGCGCCGGGGACCTCTCGCCGGTCTCCTTCGCCGCCGCGCTGCATGTGGACATGAGCATCCCCAACTTCGGGGTCCAGGAATACATGGGCCACCGCGACCCGGCCGGCGAGGTCTTCAAGACCTCCTACAGCTTCGCGGACGGCTACATGCACCCTGGGGACGCACCCGGCCTGGGCGTAGAGTTCGACGAGGAGGCCGCCGCGCGCTTCCCCTTCGACCCCAAATACCTGCCGGTGAACCGGCGCCTCGACGGATCGGTGCATGACTGGTGAATGACATCCACAATCCCTTCGACGTGGTGGTGATGGGGGAGATCCTCGTTGAAGTGGCCACGGACCAGCCCTTCGGCCACGGCGTTCCGGCGCGGCTTGGCATTTCCGGCGATGCGCTCAACGTGGCCGCCGCAGCCGCCGCCGCCGGCGCCGCGGTGGGCCTGCTGTCCGTCCTGACCGACGACGACCTGGGCCAGGCCATCGCCGCCCGGATCGCCGAGCTTGGCATTTCCACCGCCCTCCTGACGTTCCGCAAGGGACAGCAGGGCGTCTACCTGGTCCACAGTGATCCCGACGGCGAACGCGAGTTCTCCTACGCCCGCAGCGGCAGCGTCGGGTCCACACTTGGCCCGGACGACGTCGACCCGGCAGTTTTCGCCGCAGCGGGCGCCGTGGTGGCGGGCGGCATTGCCTGCGCCATTTCGACGACGTCCCACGCCGCCGTCGCGAAGGCCGCCTCGGTGGCCAAGCGCTTCGTGTACGACCCCAACTTTCGCCCGCGCCTCACCTCGGTGGAGGATGCGACGGCGGCCCTCACCGAACTGGCGCCGCACGCGTTCCTGGTCACGCCGTCCTACCCCGGTGAGACGAGGACGCTGCTGGGCGCCGCGACCGCTGAGGAAGCGGCCGCCAAGCTCCGCGCGCTGGGCACGGAGAATATGGCCGTCACCTGCGGCGCAAGAGGCGTCCAGCTCGCGGCCGGCGCGGTCTCGGCCTGGGTTCCCGCCATCCCGGCGCCCGCCGTGGTGGACCAGACCGGTGCCGGCGACGCGTTCGTGGGTACCCTCACCGCCCGCCTTGTGCTGGGCGATGACTTCCCGACGGCGGCCCGCTACGGTGCTGCCGCATCCTCCCTCGTGGTGGGCGGCAAGGGCGGCACCGGCTTCATCCCCACGTTCGGGCAGACCCGTGCACATGCCGCCGGGGAAACGGTGAAGGGAACAGTGCCATCGAACGCCTGAGTAACTCCACCCTGGCGGCGAACGGCCATAAGGCTGCGCTGCAGCGGGACGGCCTGCAGCCAGGGATCGTCCACCTTGGACTGGGTGCGTTCGCCCGTGCCCACACGGCTGTCTTCACGGAAGACGCCATGCTTGCGGCAGGCGATCCGCAATGGGGCATCGTCGGCGTCACCCAGCGTTCGGATGCCGTGGCCCGGCAGCTGGCCCCGCAGGACGGACTCTTCGCCGTGGCCGAACGGGGCGGGGGCGCCGCTCCGGCACGCGTCGTGTCCAGCATCGTTGAGGCAATTTCAGGACGGGATAAACCGGAGTCAGTAGTGGAACGAATCGGCGCCGCGGCAACGAAGATCGTCACCCTCACCATTACCGAGAAGGGCTACCGGTTCAACCCGCAAACCCGCACCCTCGACCTGGACGACGCCGAGACCAGCGCAGACCTCGGCGGCAGGTCGCCGCGCACCGCCGTCGGCCAGATTGCGCGCGGCCTCCAGCGCCGCGCCCGCACCGGCGCCGGACCCGTCACGGTGGTGTCCTGCGACAACCTGCCCGGAAACGGTGAACTGACCGGCACCGTGGTCCGCAACTTCGCCGCGGCCCTTCCGGCCGGGGAAAGCGACGAACTCCTGGCATGGATCGACCGCAACGCCACGTTCCCGTCCACCATGGTGGACCGCATGGTGCCGGCCACCACCGACGCCGACCTGGCCGCCGTCGAACGTGAACTCGGCCTCCGCGACGAGGCCGCCGTGGTCGCCGAGCCGTTCAAGCAATGGGTCATCGAGGACAACTTCGCTGCCGCGAGGCCGCGCTGGGAAGACGCCGGTGCGCTGTTCAGCACCGACGTCGCCGCCTGGGAATCCGCGAAGCTGCGGCTGCTCAACGCCAGCCACTCAATGCTGGCCTACCTCGGCCTCGCCGCCGGCAAGGCGACCATCGCCGATGCCGTGGGCGTAGACGCATTCCGCATCGCCTGCCACCGCATGATGCTCGAGGAAGCCCTGCCCAGCATCATTCTGCCGGCCAAACTGGACGGCGAACGGTACTGCGCAGAGGTGCTCCGCCGGTTCGCCAACCCCGCACTGGGCCACACCACCGCGAAAGTGGGCAGCGACGGGTCGCAGAAAATCGGACTCCGCCTGCTTGCCACCGTCCGGGGAACGTTCGACGCCGGCCGCGCACCCAAGTGGGCCGCGCTCGCCGTCGCGGCGTGGATGCGCCACGTGGCCACCACGCCGGAAAGGGACCTGAACGATCCCCTGGCGAAGGAACTCGAGGCCGTCCTGCCCGAACGCCGCACCGCGGACACCGTGGTGCCTGCCCTCCTCGGGTTCCGGCCTGTCGTCGACCCCTACCTGGCTGGGCACGAAGAATTCCGGAACCTGCTCCTGCACTGGTACCGCAGCATCGACAACGGGCCCTTGAGCCTGGGAAATGAGATCAACCATGGCTGACGCATCCGGCGTCCTCAGCGTTTCACCGGTCATCCCGGTGGTCACCATCGACGACCCCCAGGATGCGGTGCCCCTTGCCCGTGCCCTGGTGGCCGGCGGCGTGGAGATCATCGAGCTCACGCTCCGGACCGACTCCGCGCTGACCTCGCTCAAGCTCATCGCCGAGGAAGTGCCGGAGATCCTGGTGGGCGCCGGCACCATCCTCACCCCTGCGCAGGCCGGTGCTGCCGTGGCAGCCGGAGCCAAATTCCTGGTCAGCCCGGGGGTCACCCCGGCGCTGCTCACCGCCATGCTGTCCCTCGACGTTCCGGTGCTTCCCGGTGTCGCTACCGTGGGGGAGGTGCTCGCCGTCCTGGAACAAGGGTTGGACGCCATGAAGTTCTTCCCGGCCGGCCCCGCCGGCGGTCCAAAGTACCTGGCCGCCATCGGAGCGCCGATTCCGGACGTGCGGTTCTGCCCTACGGGCGGCATCAGCCTGGCCACGGCGCCGGACTACCTGAAACTGCCCAACGTGGCCTGCGTAGGCGGCAGCTGGCTCACCCCGGCAGACGCCGTCGCCGCCAAGGACTGGGCCCGCATCACCGCCCTGGCCGGCGGGGCAGCGGCCCTGGCCAGGTAGCCTCAGCCCTCGCTGGCGGCAGCCCGCACCTGGGCCTTGTCGTGCTCGTCATGGGCTTTCCGGATCAGGTCCAGGAACTCGGTTTCGTTGCGGACCAGCCGCTTGTACTTCTCGGGAAGCTTCCGGATCTGGTCCTCCTCGCGGACCATCTTGGCGAAGATCTTGTCCCGCTCCGCCATGTCTGTTTCGTAGTTGAGGTCCACGTACTCGGTGGCGTGGCGCCTCGCCCCCGAGACCGCGTTCTTGGCCTTGCCCTTGGGGCTGAAGACCGAAGCGAGGATGGTCAGCACCAGCACCCCGAGGATCACGCTGAGTGAGAGGCCGGTGCTGACCTCCACGACGTTGACGTGCCCGCCGTCGTTAATGAAGGGCAGTGTGTTTTCGTGCAGGGCGTGCAGGATGAGCTTCACGCCGATGAAACCCAGGATGACGGCAAGGCCGTAGGAGAGGAAGATCAGCCGGTCCAGCAGGCCGTCAATCAGGAAGAACAGCTGCCGCAGGCCCATCAGCGAGAACGCCGTGGCAGTGAAGACAACGAAGACGTTCTGGGTCAGCCCAAAAATTGCCGGGATGGAGTCCAGGGCAAACAGGAGGTCCGTACCGCCGATGGCCGCCATGACCAGCAGCATGGGCGTCAGGACCCGCTTGCCGTTCTCCACCGTGAACAGCTTGTCGCCATCGTAATGTTCCGAGGCCGGCAGCAGTTTCTTGGCGAGCCGGACCACCAGCCCGTCGGAGTCGTCGTCGTGGTCGTCCGGTTTGAGCAGGTTTCCCGCCGTAACCAGCAGGATGAGCCCGAAGATGTAGAACACCCAGGCGAAGCTGTTGATCAGCGCCGCCCCCAGGAAAATGAAGGCCGTGCGGGCGATCAGGGAGAACACAATGCCGAACAGCAGCACCTTCTGCTGGTCCGCCCGCGGCACCTTGAAGCTGGCCATGATGATCAGGAACACGAAGAGGTTGTCCACGGAAAGCGCCTTCTCCGTGACGTAGCCGGCGAAGTACTCCGTGCCCATGTCCGGTCCGCCGAACAGCAGCACAACCAGCCCAAAGAGCACCGCGATGCTCACGTAGATGGCAGACCAGGCGGCCGATTCCTTGAGGGAGGGAGTGTGGGCTTTGCGGACGTGGAAGAAAAAGTCGAAGGCCAGCAGTCCGACGATCGCCGCAATGGTCAGGGTCCAGGCATAAGCAGGTACTTCCACGCGGCGGCCCTTTCGTTGGAGTGTCCCCCCAGCCTACCTAAGCGGGTTTCAGCAGCTGGTGCTCCACGACGGCTGCCCGGGACAGCGTTTTGTACCCTTCCTGTTCGAAAAGCACCGTAATGACATCGTCCTCGTGCCGCATCACCAGGCCGGGACCCCAGTCCTTGTGGACCACCGTGGACTGCAGCGGAAAAGGCTCGCCGTCAGCGGACGCCGCCGCGCCGCCGTCGGACTTCTTCACCTCCGCCCGGTTGGCGGCTTCGGCACACCCATCACAATTCCCGCAGGGCTCCGGCAGGTCCTCGCCAAAGTAGCCGAGCAGGAACTGCCGGCGGCAGCCGTCCGTCTCGGCGTAGGCTCGCATCATGGTCAGCCGGGACTGGTCCACCCGCTGCCGGGCTTCGGCCAGCTCGACGGCGTCGGCCACCAACACGGGCAGCTTGGCTTTGGACGTGAGCCGGACCCCGCGCTTGCCGGTGCTGACGGCACCGATTTCCTCCAGCTGGTTCACAAGGGTAGTGATGCGCCGGGCCTTGAACCCCGTCAACTCGGCAAGGGAGGACTTCGGGGTGGAGGCATGGGCCGCCTTGAGGACCTTCAGGACCGCAAGGAGAGAGCCGGGATCGGGGGAGTGGGTGCCGAAGAACTTCCGCAGGCCAAGGTCCTCCGACCTGTAGTGCAGCACGGCGGAGGCCGGTTCGCCGTCCCTGCCTGCCCGTCCGATCTCCTGGTAGTAGGAGTCCAGCGATTCCGGGATGTCAGCGTGCACCACGAAGCGCACGTTGGGCTTGTCGATGCCCATACCGAACGCGGTGGTGGCCACCACCACGTCCAGCTCGTCGTCCAGGAACAGCTCGTGGATGCGTTCCCGGTCTCCGGCGGACCGGCCCGCATGGTACGCCTCGGCGCGCAGGCCCTCCGCACCCAGTTTGGCGGCGTATTTCTCGGTGTCCTTCCGGGTGGCGGCGTAGAGGAGCCCGTGCCCTCTGCGTGCCAGGCCGGCAACCTGCACCAGCACGGCTTTCCGCTTGTCCTTGTCTTCGTGGTGCCGGACCACGTCGAGGCTGATATTGGGCCGGTCGAACCCATGCACCAGCACCAGGGGCTTCTTCATGCCAAGGCGCGCCACGATCTCGTCCCGGACCGGAGGGGAAGCCGTAGCTGTCAGGGCAGCCACGGGCGGGTTCCCCAGTTGCCCTCGGACATGTCCCAGCGCCAGGTAGTCCGGCCGGAAGTCGTGTCCCCAGGAGGAGACGCAGTGTGCCTCGTCCACGACGAACAGCGTGATGTCCAGTGCCTTGATCCGGTCAACGGTCGCCTGCTTGGCCAGCTGTTCCGGGGCGAGGAACAGGAACACGGCCGAGCCGTCCTCGGCGGCACGCCAGGCTTGCTCGATTTCGGCATCGCTGTGCGAGGAGTTGATGGCTACGGCGGCGTCCGGTCCGAGGAGCCTGGACAGTCCGTCCAGCTGGTCCTCCTGCAGGGCAATCAGGGGTGAAACCACGACGGAGGGACGTCCCGTTGCCTGGTGCAGGGCCAGGGCCGCGACCTGGTATATGGCTGATTTGCCGTAGCCGGTGGGCATAACGGCCAGAACATCGTGGCCCCCGGCGAGCGCGGCCATGCCGGCCAGCTGCCCGTCCCGAAGGTCCGGCAGGTTGAAGGATGAAGCAGCAAGGGCCCGAAGGGCAGGTTCGTCGGACATGGAACTGGGCTCCGCACAGAAGAAAACAGCAGCCGCTTGCTTCAGCCGTAGGACCACCCTACGCCAGCCCCGCCCCGCCGTCGTAAACCGTTGCCCTGGCCGGGGCATGGACGGCCCGGGCCCGCATAAGCGGCGCTGGCCGGCAACGCTTATGCGGGGAAGGGCCGTGGGTGCGTGGTTCCCGGGGGCTAGGTGTCGATGGTGGACATGTTGGGGTAGCGGGCGCCGGCAGTGGACCCCGCCGGTGCCAGCTCGTCCAGCAGCTGAAGCTCGTCCTGGGCCAGCTCCACGTCCACGGCGCCAAGGTTCTCGCGCAGGCGTTCGCGTTTCTTGGTGCCAGGGATCGGAACGATATGCTCACCCTGTGCCAGCAGCCACGCGAGCGCCAGCTGCCCGGGAGTGCACTGTTTCCGGTCCGCCAGCTCCTTGACCCGGTCCACCAGTTCCAGGTTCCGTGTGAAGTTCTCGCCCTGGAACCGGGGGGAGTGCCTGCGGAAATCGTCCTCCGCGAAGTCGTCCGCGCTGCGGATCTGCCCGGTGAGGAAGCCGCGGCCCAATGGGCTGTACGGCACGAAACCGATGCCCAGCTCCGCGAGCACGGGGAATACCTTGGTCTCGGGCTCGCGCTCCCACAGCGAATATTCAGTCTGCAGCGCGGTGATGGGGTGCACGGCGTGGGCCCGCCGGATGGTTTCCGCCGACGCCTCGGAGAGGCCCAGGTAGCGGACCTTGCCGGCCTGGACCAGTTCCGCCATGGCGCCCACTGTGTCCTCGATGGGAACCGTTTTGTCCACCCGGTGCTGGTAGTAGAGGTCGATGTGGTCCACCCCCAGCCGCTGCAGGCTGGCGTCGCAGGCGGACCGGACGTAGTCGGGCCGGCCGTTGATGCCCACCCAGGAACCGTCCTCGCGGCGTTCATTGCCGAACTTAGTAGCGAGCACAACGTCTCCGCGGCGTCCTGATATGGCGCTGCCTACAAGCTTCTCGTTCGTGAAGGGGCCGTACATGTCGGCGGTGTCCAGCAGCGATCCGCCGGCGTCCAGGAACTCCTGGATCGTTGCCACCGACTCCTGTTCGTCGCCGCTGCCGTAGAACTCGCTCATGCCCATGCAGCCAAGGCCAAGGGCGGAGACTGTCAGTTGTCCAATTGTGCGCGTTTTCATGCCGTTCTCCTCAACGGTAGAACTTGCCTGGGGGCCGGCCATCCTTCATGCGGAGCCGGTCGGTACAGCGTACGCCGCGGATATCAGTTCCCCACGGGACGCCCCCGCTAAACAAGGGGCGCTTACCCCTAGACCGCTCTGGGGGCCGTGCCTAGACTGGGCGGATCCCCACCCCGGGAACCGGTACCTGACCACGCCAAACATCAGGACGTACCAACCGGCCAGGACTGTTCCCCCATGCGGGATGTCTCACCTACCCAGATCACGGCCGTCCCACCGGACGCCTGACTACAGGAGCGATAGATGACAGGGAACAAAGCCGTTGCCTACAAAGAAGCCGGCAAGGTGGAAGTAATTGACATTGACTACCCAACGTTCGAGCTCAAGGATGGGCCAGGGGTCAACCCGGCCAACGTAGGGCGCCCGGTCAACCATGGGGTGATCCTCAAGACCGTGGCCACCAACATTTGCGGATCTGACCAGCACATGGTCCGCGGCCGCACCACCGCGCCGCCCAATCTGGTCCTGGGCCACGAAATCACCGGCGAAGTGGTGGAAGTGGGCCGTGACGTCGAGTTCATCAAGGTGGGCGACCTCTGCTCAGTGCCGTTCAACATCGCCTGCGGCCGCTGCCGGAACTGCAAGGAGCGCAAGACCGGCATCTGCCTGAACGTGAACCCGGACCGTCCCGGCAGCGCCTACGGATACGTGGACATGGGCGGCTGGGTGGGCGGCCAGGCCAACTACGTGCTGGTCCCGTACGCGGACTGGAACCTGCTGAAGTTCCCGGACAAGGACAAAGCCATGGAGAAGATCCTGGACCTGGCCATGCTCTCGGACATCTTCCCCACAGGGTTCCATGGTGCGGTCACAGCCGGTGTGGGTGTCGGCTCAACCGTCTATGTGGCAGGGGCCGGTCCTGTTGGCCTCGCAGCGGCCACCAGCGCGCACCTGCTGGGTGCCGCCGTCGTGATTGTGGGCGACATGAACGAGGGCCGGTTGGCGCAGGCACGCAGCTTTGGCTGCGAGACCGTGGACTTGTCCAAGGGCGATCCGAAGGATCAGATCGAGCAGATCCTCGGTGTCCCCGAGGTGGACTGCGGCGTCGACGCCGTAGGGTTCGAGGCGAAGGGCCACGGGCACGACGCCAAGGAGGCGCCCGCGACGGTCCTGAATTCCCTCATGGAGCTCACGACAGCCGGCGGTGCCCTGGGCATTCCCGGCCTGTATGTCACGGGCGACCCGGGCGGCATCGACGAGGCCGCCAAGGAGGGTGCGCTGTCGCTGAGCCTTGGCACCGGCTGGGCCAAGTCGCTGAGCTTCACCACGGGCCAGTGCCCGGTGATGAAGTACAACCGGCAGCTGATGATGGCGATCCTGAATGACCGGGTCAACATCGCCAAGAACGTCAACGCCAAGGCGATTTCGCTGGAGGAGGCACCACAGGGCTACGCGGAGTTCGACGCCGGCGCAGCCACCAAGTACGTCCTCAACCCGAACGGTTACCTGAGCTGACGCGGCGGCGGGCGGGGATGCCGCCAGGGACCGCGGGTTGCGGAAATAAGTGCTGCCCCGTGCAGGTTAGGCTTTGCACGGTCAGCACCATCCGCAACTGAAGGAGTTCCCTTGAGCGACATCACCGTCCGCCACAACCCCGGGCGCGAACGCTTCGAGATTCTTGATGCCGGCAATGTGATCGGCAAGGCGGCGTACAAGGAGTACGACGGCGGGGAGTCGCCGCAGCGGATTTTCTACCACACCGTGATCAACGAGGAATACGGCGGCCAGGGCCTGGCCGGCCGCCTGGCCACGGCTGCCCTGGACAGCACGGTGGAGGACGGCATCGGCATCGTCCCGGTGTGCCCCTTCATCAAGAAGTTCCTGGCCAAGCATCCCGAATACCTGGGCAGCGCGGTGGCCGTGGCCCCGGCCCACCTGGAGTTCCTGGAGACCGCGATCGCGGCCCGCACCCGGGGCTAGGTTTCGGCAGGCAAAGGCCTGCCACTGGCCTTCCCCTGGGCAGCAACTTTCCGGCCCGCAGCCCTAGCGCCGGAACCGCTCCCGGGCCGTCCGTGGGGAAGTGCCGAGCGCGGCACCGATGACCTCCCAGGAATCTCCGTTCGCGCGGGCAGCCCGGACGGCCCCGGCCAGCTCGGCCTCCGCCTTCTCGGCAACCGTCCGGGCAACGGTGATCCGGCGGAAGTCTGCTGCGCTTTTATCACTATGCGGCGTCGGGCCCAGGCGAAGAAGCGTACCGTCAATCCGCAGCGGTGCCGCCAAATGCTCCACATGCAGGACGTAGCCTCCTTCGGCATCGCGCTGGATGAAGAGGGTGAGGACGGTCTTTCCGTCCCCATCGTCAAAGTCGACTTTTCCGTAACCCTCACGCGGTCCAACCGGCCATGGGCGTGGCCTCAGCCGCCCTGTAGCTTCGTACTTTGTCGGCTCGTGGACATCGTTCGCGATGCGGGAGCCGGGAGCCTGCGCTTCACGCGGGTTCATGCCGACCGTCCACTTTCAAGTCGTCCTGCTGGTCCACCTTTGGTTCCCCCATCCACGTGATCACTTTGGTTCCCGCAGCGGCATGCGGGTACCGCCCTGGTACACGTACCAGTAGACGTCACGCCGATTTGAAGCGCACGAGTACCCTGTACTCGAAAATTTCGACCCGGAAATTACTCCCCGCTGCGGAGGCTCCCTGGCGCTGCCGGCATTCGGGCCGCGCCACGGAAATTGCGCGTCGGCGACGGTTTGGCGGGTCGCTAAGAGGCCCCGGCGGAACGTTCGGCAAGTCTTCAGGAAGCTCCCAAATTCCGGTGATTTAATCAGCATCTGTCAGCGCGGCACACCCCCGCGCTGACGTTGTTTGAGATTGCCGAAGCGGACCAGGAGCCCTTGTATGTCCATGCACCCCATGGTGCCCAAACCCGGCCGCGGTGCTCCGCCGCCGGTGCCGGGCAACCCGCCGGCTCCGGGCAAGCCGTCGGCCGGCAGGCGGCAGGGCCACAAGAGGCTGCTCATCCTGGCTATTGCCGTGGTGCTGGTGATCATCGGGACCGTGACACTGGCCGTGGCCCGGTCCGAGCCGCCGTCGGGTGCCGTGGCTCCCACCCAGCCCGCGGTTCCCGCCTCACCAGTGGCGGCCGCCCCGCCGTCGCTGCAGGACAGCGTGGACAACATCCTTAGCGAAGCGGACCAATACCGGATCGGGCTGGCGCTCGCCGACGTGTCCGGCGGGGCTGAACGGACCTTTGGCGACGCGGACACGTTCACGGCGGCCAGTACGGCCAAAATCCTGACCGCCGCCGCCTACTACCACCTGGTGGAAAACGGCCAGGCCAGCCTGGACGATCCCATGGGCGACTACGACGCGGCGTTCCAGCTCAAGGCCATGGTCAACGACAGCAACAACGATTCCTGGCTGCTCCTGATGGATGCCGTCGGCTACCCGCAGCTCACTGCCTACGCGGCGTCCATCGGGGTCACGTACGACCCCGAACAAAACATGCTGACCGCGGCGGACATGGCCCTGATCCTCAAGAAGCTGTATGCGGGGGAGCTCCTGGACAAGGACAACACGGAGCAGCTGCTCGGCTACATGCAGGACACCAACAACGAGGACCTCATTCCCGCGGGATCACGTTCCGGAGTGGACGTCTACCACAAGTACGGGGAGGTGGGCGGGGAACTGCACGATGCAGCCCTGCTGAGCTACCGCGGCTCCACCTTTGCGCTGGTCATCTACACCGAGAACCCGGAGGGCGTGCCCGATGACGGGCAGGCCGAGGTGATCCGGGACCTCACCAGGGCAGTGGAGGACGCGTTGTTCCCGGTGGGATTGACGGCCAAGTAGCCAACGCCACACCACGCTGGGTGTCCGCCAAGTCGTCCCCGGCCCCCGCGGTGGGCCAAACTGTTACCGTGAGCAACAACCCCCGGACTGCCCTGGCCGTCGCCGGCCTCAGCCTGGGCACGGCATTGAACCCGCTGAACTCCTCCATGATCGCCGTGGCCCTGGTGGTGCTGCGCGCCGACTTTGGGCTGGACGTCGCGGCCGTCACCTGGGTGGTCACATCCTTCTATCTGGCCTCTGCCGCCGGCCAGCCCGTCATGGGCAGGCTGGCCGACCGGTTCGGCCCGCGCCGGATGTTCCTGCTGGGCATGGGCCTGGTGGCCATCACGTGTGCGCTGGCTCCGCTGGCCCCCAACTTCGCGCTCCTCTGCGTCGCGCGCGCGGTCATGGCCCTCGGTACGGCTACCGCGTATCCGAGTGCGGTGGTGATGGTCGGTGCGCTGGCACACCAGGCCAACGTGGATGCGGCGCGCCCCCTCGGGCGGCTGCAGATGGCCAACACGTCGGCGGCCGCGGTGGGTCCCGTGGTGGGCGGTTTGCTGGTGGGTTTTGTGGGCTGGGAGTCGCTGTTCCTGGTCAACGCGCCGTTGTCCCTGGCGGCGCTGCTGATCGTCGCGAAGGCGGCCCCGCCGGACAAGGCCAGGGAACGCGGCAGCGTGGCCCAACTGGTGCGCGACTCGGATCTCCCCGGCATCGCAGGGTTCATCGGCGCGCTGTTGCTGGTCATGATGGCGGCGCTGAACGTGGCGCCGGACTACCGCTGGCTGATGCTGGCCGGCGGAACCGTACTCGCGGCGCTGTTTGCCTGGCGCGAGCTGCGCTTCGCCAGGCCCTTCCTGGACCTGCGGCTGCTGGGCCGGAACCGGCCTCTGATGCTGGTGTACCTGGCCTTCGCCGTGTTCAGCAGCGTTTACTACTTCGTCTTCTTCGGCCTCCCACAGCTGCTCCAGGAGGCCGGGGGCTACGATCCCGGCGTGGTTGGCCTGCTGATGCTGCCCCTCGCCGGGATGTCCGTCGTAGCCACCCCATGGGCAGTTGCGGCGATGGGACGGTTCGGTGTCCGGCGGGTGCTGCTGGCCGGCGTCGTCCTCTTGACGGTGGTGGCGGCCCTCATGTGGGTACTGACCGGCACCCTGGCCATTCCCTTCGTGGTGGTCCTCACAGCCCTGATGGGCATTCCCTACGGGACCGTGGGCATCGCCTCCAACCAAGGCATGTTCGTCTCCACCCGGCCGCAGGACCGGGGCGTCGCGGCCGGCATCTACCAGACCTGCCGCTACGTGGGTGCCATCACCGCCACCGTGATGATCGGGGTTTTCGCGTCCGGCGGCGTGCACCAGGACAGCTGGATGCGGATGGTCCTGGCCATGCTGGTGCTGTGCGTGGTGACGTTCGGGATTTCCGTATTCTGGCGGCAGCAAAAGGCCTAGCCCACCCGGCCCGGGCGGCGGCACTCAGGTGTACATCAGGGAGCCGGGCGTAGTGAGCTTCTCACCGGTTTCCAGCCAGGTCTTCAGGCCGGAGAGGATCATGGGCCAGCCACCGTAGAGCTGTTCGTTGGCGCCCTCCCGCAGGTCGCTGTGCGTGACGGTGAGGTGGCAGGAATCGCCCACCGGCTCGATCTCCCAGGTGATCTTCGATGTGCCCTCGGCCTTGACGTCCTCGCCCCAGAGGGCCCGCATGGTCTGCACCAGCCTCCGCGGCGGGTCGACTTCCAGGTTTTCGCCGTCGCCGAGGATCTGCCCTGCCTTGGGATTGCCCATTTCGAAGCGGCCGCCGGGCGTCCAGTCAGACTGCAGCGTGTTGCCGAACTGGTACTTGCTGCGGATGTCACTGTCCGTGATGGCTTCCCAGAGCCGTTCGGGGGTGGTCTTGATATAAATCTCGAAGATCTTTTCCATGGGACTTTCCAATCTGGATTTGAGGTCGCTGAGGGCAGCGGCCCATGGTTCTGCGTATTTGCTGACCCAGCGGTCGTGGACCAGGCGGATGGGGACGGGATTGAGGAAATGAAGCTTTTCCCGGCCCCGACGGCGGGCCACCACCAGGCCTGCGTCCTCCAGGATGCGGAGGTGCTTGGCGATCCCGAACCGGCTCATGCTGAACCGTGCCTCAAGCGCACTCAGGGTCTGGCCGTCCTCGCGGAACAGCTCGTCAAGCAGGTCCCGGCGGGTGGGGTCGGAGAGTGCTTTGAACACGTCGTCCATGGCTCCAATGATAGGTGACCATATGGTCACCTATCAAGGGTTTTAGTTGTGGGATGCCAGGTTGCGGTCGCGTTCCTCGAACACCTCGTCGCCGGGGCCGGTAAACGCCCTCGACCGCTCCACCGCTTCCACCGATCCGGTGAACAGCTGCGATTCGTGCGGGTCCGCCGGCGCGTGCGCCCCTGCTGCCCCGGACCCACCCAGCCCGCGCAGGGGTGCCTTGCGCCGGGCGGCCGTGCCGCCGTCGTCCGCTGCCTGCTCCCAGCGCTGGTGCGGCAGCGCCTGCGGGTGGTTCTGCTGCAGGAACGTGACCATGGTTTCGCGGACCAGGCAGCGCAGGTCGAACAGCGCGGCACTGTCCGCGGCGCTGACCAGGATGCGGACGCGGACAAAGCCTCCGGTGGCATCGGTGATCTGCAGGACGCCCACGCGCTCGTCCCACAGTTCGGTGCCGGCCAGGACCCGGCGCAGTTCGGTCCGCATGTCCTCCACGGGGGCGCGCCAGTCGAGGTCGAACTCCACGGTGCCCATCACCTCGGACTGGCGGCGGGTCCAGTTCTCGAACGGGGTGGTGGTGAAGTAGGTGGAGGGCAGGATCAGCCGGCGGTCGTCCCAGAGATGGACCACCACATACGTGAGGGTGATCTCCTCGATCCGGCCCCACTCCTTCTGGACCACCACCACGTCGTCAACGCGGATGGCGTCGGTGAACGCCAGCTGCATCCCGGCGAAGACGTTCACCAGCGAGGTCTGCGCGGCGAGGCCGGCCACGATCGAGATCACGCCCGCGGACGCCAGCAACCCGGCCCCGAGCGCCTGGATCGCGGGGAATGTCAGCATGGCCGTACCGACGGCGAGTACCACCACCAGCGCCACGGCGATCCTCCGGGCCAGGATCATCTGGGTGCGAAGCCGCCGGGCGCGCCGGTTGTCCGCCACGTCCACGCTGTGCCGGTTCAGCACCACAGCTTCCACGATCAGCAGGACCGCGATGGCAAGCCACGCGAACGCGCCGATCAAGGCAAGAAGCAAGAGATGGTCGACGCCGGCGTGCCAGCTTTCGCCGGCAGCCGTCAGCCCCAGCGCGGCGCGGACGCCCACCAGGCACAGTGCCAGCCGCAGCGGCTGGCGGGCCACCCGGGAGGTGGCCTGCAGCTCCGGCCGTTTCCGGTTCAGCTTCAGGACGATCTTGCGGAGCAGCCAGGACAGGGTGAGTCCGGCCACCACCGCCAGGGCCATGGCGATGAAGGGCAGGGCGGGATTCAGGACATCGAGCATCCTTTAACGTCTATCAAGC
Organism: Pseudarthrobacter sp. 05T312; assembly: GCF_056396685.1. NCBI lineage: Bacteria > Bacillati > Actinomycetota > Actinomycetes > Micrococcales > Micrococcaceae > Pseudarthrobacter > Pseudarthrobacter sp. 05T312. The sequence goes on along the minus strand of NZ_JBFTLY010000008.1, from coordinate 13,682 downwards.
CTTTGCCGGGCTCCGAAATCGGGTACCCCCGGGGTGTGCCCGCTGTAAGGCTGCAGCGGCCGCTGTGGACCGTGCCCCGCAGAAGCTACGGACCGAAGGGCAGCAGGAGCAGGGCCACCAGGGCAGGCACCGTTGCCGCGAGGGTCCCCGGCACACTGTCCCATTTCATGGGATAGTGCCCCTGGAGGTCTGCGAGCAGCATGGTGGGCGCAGTGAGGACCATGTTGGCGCAGCAGTAGACCACCAGCGTGTAGCCCACCACCAACTGGCCGGAGTTGGCCGCGACCACGCCCGCGAGTACCCCCAGCGCAACCAGCAGGTTCCGGTACCCGGTGGGGATGGCCCACATCATCACGGCGGGGACATTCTCCGGCGGCGTGCTCAGGAAGTTCTGCGCCCACCTGTTGCGGCGGAGGAGGAAGCTCTCCACCGGAAAGACGAAGATATAGATGACCGCGGCCATCACCGCGAAGATCTGCGACACGGTGTTCATGCTCGAAGGGTAGGCCCGGCCCCACCCGTGCTCCATCCCCTCCCAAGGGGATTTCCAGCCTGCGCCGACTGGAAGAAACCGGTCCCGAGGGGCCGTGAACGCGGGTAGCCTAGGGCGCATGCAGAAGATATCGATCGACGCGCTGGCCCGGCAGCAGCTCGAGGCGGCGGTCAATTCCAGCAATGGGCGCGCTGCTGACACGGTCTATGGCGGCCACGAGAAGGTCCTCCGGCAGACGGTCATGGCCATGAAGGCCGGAACCCAGTTGAGTGAGCACCAGAACCCTGGGGACGCCACGGTCTTCGTGATCCAGGGCTGCGTCATCCTCAAGGCCGGCGGCGAGTCGTGGCAGGGCAAAGCCGGCGACCTGCTGATCGTCCCGGCCGGCCTGCACAGCCTGCACGCCGAGGAGGACTCAACGTTCCTGTTTACCGTGGCCAAATACCGGGATTGAGCCCTGTGGCCTGGACGGACGACGGCGGCTGCCGGGCTTCCCCCAGCGGAAGTCCGGCAGCCGCCGTCGTGCCTTGATGGATGGCCCTGATCCTCGGAACTATGCCTGCGGGGCGTAGGCCGTGGGCAGCTTCAGGCCGCGCTCATCCATGAGGGTGCGCAGGCGGGTGGGGTAGTCGGTGATGATGCCGTCCACGCCCTGGTTCATCAGCCGCTCCATGTCCGCGGGCTTGTTGACGGTCCAGGGGATGACGCCGAGGCCCAGCTGGTGTGCCTCGGCGATCATCTGCGGGGTGACGGAGCTGAATGTGGGGGAGATGACGTTGTACCCCTGGGCGGCTGCGGCCTTGGCCAGGGAGCCGCCGTAGGTGTCGATGTCGATGCCGCCCAGCTCGGGCGCGGCACCGGGTTGGCCCACCTGCATCCACTTATCCCCGCTGGAAAGCGCAACGAGCGTCAGTTCCGGTGCCAGCTTCTTGGTGAGGTTCAGCGAGGACCAGTCGAAGGACTGAATGGTGGTGCGGTCCGCAGCCCCGGACGCCTGCACTTCTGCCACCACGGCCTTGGTCAGCGCCACCATGCCGTCGCCGCCGGCTTTGCCGTCCTCCACCTTGGTCTCCACGTTGAAGCGGACCTTTTTGGCGTTGTGCTGCTCCGCCAGCTGGTAGACGTCCTTGAGCTCGGCGATGCGGTTCCCTTCGATCACGTCCTGCTCCGGGAAGCCGGGCAGCTGGGTGAAGCCGCAGTTGAGGGTCTTGACCTGGGCCAGGGACAGCTCGGCCACGCGGCGGCCGACGTACGGGAACTCGGGGTCGCCGGCAGTGGCCGGGGCGGTGTCGATGCACTTGTTGGCCTGGATGGTGTCGTCATGCCAGACGATGATCTTTCCGTCCTCGGTGAGGTGGGTGTCCAGTTCCAGGGTGCTGACGCCGAGCTTCAGGGAGTTGCCGAACGCCGCCAGCGACTCCTCGGTCCACTCGCCGCGGCCGCCGCGGTGCGCCTGCAGATCGAAGGAACCGTTGCGCTCGTTCGCCTTGATGGCTGAGGTGGCGGTGCCGGCAGCGTTCGACGACGGCGTGCCGGCCCCGGAGGTTTCGGCGGCGAAGGCGGCGCCCGGCGAAGCGATGGCGGCGGCGAGCAGTGCGGCGGTAGCCGCAGCGGTCAGGACTGTGCGCATGGGGATGGTTCCTCCTGGGTGACGGGTTCCGGCGGTGCCGGGTGACCCGCCAACGCTAGGCCAGCCAGGTTGCGCCCGAGGTTCACGCAGTTGGAGGGGAGGTTAACGCCAGGTTCTGCCCTGTACGCTGCATCGATTGCTCCGTACCGGCCGTTTTGGCGGCTCAAAACGGCGCTTACGGAGCAATCGATGCGGGGATCAGGCGGGGTCCTTGACCTTGTCGGTGACCGGCCGGGGTTCCAGCCAGATGCGTTCGCGCGGGCCCGGCGGGTAGGCGTACCTCTTGCCGGCGAGCGTGATCACGAACGCGGCAACCACCGGGACCGCCGCCGCGGCCGGGACCAGCAGCGGGCCGCCGACCACCAGGGCCGCCGAGCCGTAGAGTGCGCCGATGGTGATGCCCAGCTGGATGGTCAGGACTGTCAGCCCGTTCGCGGCCTCGCTGTACTCCCCGCCGGCCCGGAGGATCGCCGACTGGTTGTAGATGCCGATGGCGCCCAGGCCCGCACCCCAGATGGTCATCAGCACCAGGGCCACGGGCAGGTTCCCCACGGCGAGCGGCAGGAGGAACATCGATGCGGCGATGGCCGCCGTCGTGATCAGCAGCGAACGGCGGGGCCGCGAATCCACGGTGAGGCCCGCGATCCAAATGCCCAGCAGGCCGGACCCACCCAGCACCGTCAGCGAGAGGCTCGTGGCGTAGTCCGGGAGGTTCGCCTCGCGGATGAAGGGTGCAATGTAGGTGAACAGGGCGAAGTGCGCCAGGACCAGCAGCGGCCAGGCGATGGCCACGGACTTCACGCCCGGCTGGCCGATCGCCTTGCGCAGGGACGGCCGGGCAGCGTCGGAAATCCGCTGGACGCGGGGCAGCAGCCAGAACGCAAGGACCGTCAGGACCACGCCGAAGCCCGCGAGTACCAGGAATGCGGCGCGCCAGCCCAGGAATCCGCCCAGGGCCGTGCCCACCGGTGCGCCGATGGCCAGGCCCAGGCTGTTGCCGCTGAACACAATTGCCAGGGCTTTGCCCACCTTGTCTGCCGGCACCACGCGGGATACGAACGGCGCCATGGTGGTCCAGAGCAGCCCGTGCGCCAGGCCGCCCACCAGGCGGGCGATCATCGCTGAGGTGAAGTCCGGTGCCAGTCCCACCAATGCATTGCTGAGCGCGAAGGTCAGCACCAACGCAACCAGCAAGGCATGCCGCGGGATCTTCCCCAACAGCCGTGCCGCCGGGACCACCGTGACAACAATGACGGCGGCGTAGGCGGCGGCAAGGTAACCAGCCACCGGCTCGGAGACGCCAAGGCCGGTGCTGATCTGCGGCAGCAGCCCGGACGGGAGGAGCTCGGTGGTAATGGCGGTGAACGCAATGGTTGCCAGGACCACCATTGCGGCGTAGGGAAAACGGGCAGGGGACGGCGCGGAAATCGCGGAAGACATGGGGGAGCGTCCATTCAAAGGGTGGGGTTGGAACGCGGCTCGCTGGCCGGACAATTCCTCCCTTAAATTTACAGGATTGGAGGGCCTGTCATGGACGTGACAGAGGTCCGGCGGCGCCGTGTTGCGGAGCTAGAAATCGGCGTGGGCGGTACCGGGGGATAGGTTGGTTGTGGAACTTCAACGCCCGCTGCAGCTGCGCCGGGCCCGGAACCCTGGAGACCCCCATGAGCACCCACTGTCCTGCCCAACTGCACAAGCTGATGGTGGCCGCGTGACGGCACCGCTGCGCGTCTGCCTGCCCGCCCAGAACCTGCTGGACGCACTCACGCCCATTGACGGCGTCGAGTTTGTCCTGTGGGACCTCACCGGACCCGCACCGGAGGGCCGGCTGGACCTTCTGGTGCCGCCGTATATGGGCAAACCGACCGCGCTCGCAGCCCTGGAGGGTGTCGACGTCGGCCTGGTGCAGAGCCAGTCCATCGGGTACGACGGCGTCTCCGCAGTTCTGCCGTCAGGCGTCCCCTTCGCGAACGCGGCCGGAGTCCATGAGACGTCGACGGCGGAGCTCGCCGTGGGCATGATGGTGGCCTCCCAGCGCGGTATCCCGGACTTTGTCCGCAACCAGGACACCGGAACGTGGGACAACAGCCCGCGGCCCAGCCTGGCCGACCGGCGGGTGCTGCTGGTGGGCTACGGGGGAGTGGGCAAGGCCATCGAGGCCAGGCTCCTGCCGTTCGAAACCGAAGTCACCCGGATGGCCAGCCGCGCCCGCGAGGACGAGCGCGGGACCATCCACGGAATCGACTCGCTCTATGAGCAGCTGCCGCTGCACGAGATCGTGGTGGTCAGTGTTCCGCTGGGTGAACAGACGCAGCAGCTGGTGGACGCCAAGTTCCTGGCAGCCATGCCCGACGGAGCCCTGCTGGTCAATGTGGCCCGCGGACCCGTGGCGGACACCAACGCCGTGCTCGCCGAGGCGTCAAGCGGCCGTCTCCGTGCAGCCCTGGACGTGACCGACCCGGAGCCGCTGCCCGCGGACCACCCGCTGTGGACCACGCCGGGGGTGCTCATCACCCCGCACGTCGGCGGCGCCAGCTCGGCCATGTTCCCCCGGATGGTCCGGCTGCTCCGGAAGCAGATCGGGCTCTTGCTGGAGGGCAACGACCCGGTCAACGTTGTCCTTCCTTAGCCCCAGCCCTTAACCCGCGTCGGCCCCGCCCCTATGCTGGGGCCATGTCCACTTTCGAAGTCCGCCGCAGCGCCGTCATACCCGCTTCCGCAGAAGAGATCTTTCCGCTGGTCGACAACTTTCATGAGTGGACCGCATGGTCCCCATGGGAGACGATCGATCCCGGCATGAGCCGACGCTACTTCGGCAGCCCGTCCGGCACAGGGGCGGGCTACGAATGGAGCGGTAACCGGAAGGCCGGCAGCGGCACCATGGAAATCGTGGAGTCCGTGCCGTCCAGCCTCATCCGGATCCGGCTCCAGTTCACCAAGCCCTTCAAAGCGCTGAACCCCACGTCGTTTACGTTCATGCCGGCTCCGGGCGGCACCGAGGTGACGTGGTCCATGACCGGGGAGAACAAGGGCCTGGGCCGCGTGTTCGCGCTGTTCATGGACATGGACAAGATGGTGGGCGCCGACTACGAGCGTGGGCTCGCCGCGCTCGCCTCCACTGTCCTGGCCAGGAAGAGCTGAGCACGGGGTGGGCGCCGTGGATGATGCGCTGGCCGCGCTGGATGAACCGGACCGCACCTGCCTGCAGCATGTGGTGGAGCTCGCCCGGTCCATCGCCCCGGACACCACGGAGGGCATGAGCTACGGCATGCCTGCCCTGAAGCTTGACGGCAAACCGCTGTTCGCCGCCGTCCAGGCAGCCAAACACCTCTCGATCTTCCCCTTCTCCGGCGCGGTCGTCGCGGCAGTCGCGGACCGGCTGGAAGGGTACTCGCTGTCCAAGGGGACCATCCGCTTCACCGCGGGCCACCCCGTGCCGGACGACGTCGTGCAGGACATTGTCCGGCTGCGCATGGCGGAGATCCGGGGATAGCACAACGGACGACGATGGCACGCACCACCCGCTGTCACGCCACCGGAACGGACGGCCGCCTGGCCATCAGGGCCCTGCCGTCCCGCAGGACTTATGGTCCTTCCGGATGCACTCCAGGGGTGCCTAATTTAGTGCCATGGCTGACACTCTTGCGTTGCTCGCGGACTCGTTCAAGAACATGGGCGTTGCCCGCGCGTACGGCGCCCCCGTAAACCTCAACGGGGAGGAGATGGTGCCCGTGGCGCTGGTGTCCTTCGGCTTCGGCGGCGGCACGGAATCCGGGGACGGCGCCTCCGGCGGGGGAGGCGGCGGCGTCGTGGTGCCGCTCGGTGTCTACCGCACGGTCAACGGCAGGACCGTCTTCCGCCCTAATGCCATCGCCGCCCTGGTTTGCCTGGTGCCTTTGGTGACGGCAACGGGGGCTGCAGTCCGCAAGGCTGTCAGGGCGGCCCGCAAATAATTCCAGAGGCAAGGTACCCCTTAAAAATCCCCTATTTCCCCGCGGGAATTTCAGTTCCATAATGGCCTCGTAGACTTCGGGGACCCCGCGGCGCTGGCTGCTGCCACCGCTCCGTTGGGGTCTCGGTTGGCCGCCCCGGCATTCGGCGGGAAGGACGGCCACGAGGGCCCGGTGGGGGACGGCCGGACCATTTTCGGGGGAGAGCGACGCCATCACAACAGCAAGGGAAGTTGTTTGTCATGCTCAAAGATATGGAAGTCATGGCTGTCCTGCCTGCGAAGGATATCGACCGGGCCAAGGAATTTTATCGGGACAAGCTGGGGTTTGAACCAGAGCGGACCATGGCCGATGGCGGCCTTGTCTACCGGTGCGGGAAGGGGACCTCGTTCCTGATCTACCAGACGGACAACGCGGGTTCCGCTAAGAACACGCAAATCGGCTGGGCCACTGATGACGTCCAGCGCGACGTGGACGAACTCCGTGCCCGCGGCGTCGTTTTCGAAGACTACGACATGCCCGGACTCAAGACCGAGAACGGCATCGCATCGATGGAGGGCTACGGCCAGGCGGCCTGGTTCCTGGACAGCGAGGGCAACATCCTCAACATCTCCTCGATTCCTTCCTGACGGCCAGGGCCCGCAGACGCAGGCTCCGCAATAGAAAGAAAGTACGACGCCGGCACGTGCCGCCCGAAGCACCCGCACCCGGGTGCGTGGCAGCGGCGGGCCGGCGCCGCCGTCGTCAGCGCTACGGATCGTCAGCGATACGGAAGGAAGGATGGGCAATGGGCGCGGAACAGGTGCCGGAGACGCGGGGCGTCTCGGTGCAATTGCTGGCCACGGTTGACCTTGCCGGGGAGATTGACGGACTGGAGGGCCGGCAGCTGCGGACGAGGATGGTGACCATCGATCCCGGCGGTGTTTTCGGCCCGCTCCATGACCATGTAGGCCGGCCCGGCACGGTCTACATCCTGCAGGGGACCATCACAGACCACCGGGACGGCGTGGCCACTGACTACGGACCGGGCGTGGGTTGGCCGGAGGACCGGAACACGCTGCATTGGCTGGAAAACCGCGGAACGGTCCCGGCCGTGGAAATCTCCGTGGACATCGTGGCCGCCCCGCCACAGTGAAGCTCAGACTGCGGGCTCACGCCGGCCGAGGGCCATCCTGACCGCGCCGCGCAGGGTGAGCCGGTTCCGCCTGGTGACGGCGACGACGGCGGCGACGCCGGCGAGCAGGACCACAATGCCGCCCACCGCCACGGACCAGCGCGCGCCGAACTCGCTGCCGATCCAGCCCACCAGCGGCGACCCTATTGCTGTTCCGCCTTGGAGTATGGCCAGGTAGAGGGCCAGTACGCGGCCCCGGAACTGTGGCTCCACGGAGAGCTGGATGCTGGTGTTGCAGCTGTTAAGGAAAGTGATGGACGCCAGGCCCACGGGAATCAGGATTGCCGCGTAGACCCAGAACGTCGGGGCGATGCTGCCCAGTATGGTGAAGACCCCCAGTCCCAGTGCCCCGCCCAGCAGGAACCGCAGCCGCGGCCCCGAGCGTCGCGCCGCGAGGAGGGCGCCGGCCAGCGTCCCCACAGCCATGATGGAGCCGAGAAGCCCGAATTCACTGGGCCCCATGCTGAACTCGGTGGTGGCCATCAGCGAGTTGATCACCGGGAAGTTCATTCCGAACGCACCCAGGATGCCCACCAGGACCATGATCAGCATCAGGTCAGGCCGGCGCCGCACGTAACGGATGCCCTCGGCCACCTGGTGCTTGTTCCGCTCGCCCCTGGCCATCGGGGCAGGCTGGGTGGTGCGGATTCGGAACAGCGAGACCAGGACGGCGGCGAAGCTTGCGGCGTTGAGCAGGAACACCGGCCCGGTACCCACCCAGGCGATGAGCACGCCGGCGATGGCAGGGCCGGTGAGCCGTGCGGTGTTGAAGCTCGCGGAGTTCAGTGCCACCGCATTGGAAATGTTCTCCTGGCCTACCAGCTCCGAGACGAAGGCCTGGCGCGCCGGCGCGTCCACCGCGCTGGCCACGCCCAAGCAGAAGGCAGCCACGTAGGCGTGCCAGAGTTGCGCGGTGCCGGTGACCACCAGCAGGCCGATGGCCAGTCCGGTGAAGCCCATGGCCAGCTGCGTCCACATGAGGATGATGCGCTTGCGGTATCGGTCCGCCAGGACCCCGCCGTAGGGGCCGAAGAGCAGCATCGGCAGGAACTGCAGGCCCGTGGTGAGTCCGACGGCTGCACCCGAATGGTCGGTGAGGACGGTCAGGACCAGCCAGTCCTGGGCCACGCGCTGCATCCAGGTGCCAATGTTGGAGACGATCGCGCCGCTGGCCCAAATGCGGTAATTGGGGTTTTCGAGGGCCCGGAACATCGCACTCATTTGCCGCTCATTTCCTGCATGATGCGGGCCGCACGGCTGAGGATCAGCCGGTCTTCCTCGCTGAGTCCGGCCACGCGCTGCGCCAACCAGGCCGTCCGCTGGCTCCGGGCTTCCGCCAACACTGTCCTTCCGGCGTCGGTGATGTCCACGCGGACCTGCCGGCCGTCGTCGGGATCGGCGCTCCTGGTGACGAACGCCTGGTCCGCAAGGGCGTTGACGATCCTGGTCATGGACGGTGCCTGGACATGCTCACTCCTGGCCAGATCCCGCAGGGTGCTGGGGCCGCTGCCGTTCAGCAGGGCCAGGACGGTGTACTGGCCCGGGGTGATGGCGTCGCCGGTGGCCTCAACGCGGAGCCGGCGCGAGGTGCGCATCACGGCGGTGCGGAGATCGATGGCGAGAGTGTCGGGGGTCGTGGGGTCTGCGGTTGCCTGGTGCGTCGTCTGGGTGGGGGTCATGTAAAGGTAAGCGCCTCCTGCTGGCGTTTGTTAGCACTGCTAATTAGTTCTGCTAACTATTATGCCCGCATTGGTTGCTGCAGGCAATGGATCGAGGTGTGGTTTTGCTGACAGCTCCGGCACAATGGGAGCCGTGATTGGGCGCAGAACAGACGGAAACCCTAGACCCCCGCTGTCGTGGAAGGGGAGATTGAACCTGGCGGTGACGGTGCTGGTGCTCTTCCTGGGGCCCATCATGATCGGCGTGGGCAGCTTTATGATCAACGCCGACGAGGAGCTCGCCCGTTCAGGTGTCCAGGCGACCGGAACGATTGTCCACTTCGACGATGTCACCAAGGCGTCCGAACGCAGGATGCAGGTGGAATTCCCTGCCGCGGACGGGGCGGTCCACCGGACCTTCGCCGCCGTGGACCACGATCAGTATCCCGAGGTGGGCAGCAGCGTGACGGTCGTTTATGCGGAAAATGATCCCGGGCGGGCCATTGTGCCCGGCTATGAGAGCGACGGCGTCTGGCTGCGCGGCGCCGGGGTTGTCCTCACGGTCATCTTCGGCGTTCTGGGCCTCCTGTTCGTCATTCTGGTGGGCAGCGCTGTTCTGCGGGCCAAGTTGCGGCGGCGCCGAACGCAGCAGGTGGTCTAGCCGGGGCTGGCGCGGTGCTATCACACCGGAGCCCTGGCCTGTCCGCTCCAGCCTGACGGGCGTAGGCTGTGCGCACCATGACTGAACAGCAGCCCTTTAAGTTGGTCCGGCGCTATCCTCACTTCGAGCTGCGCCGGTATCCCGACTATGTGGTCGCCGAGGTAAAGGTGACGGCCGATTTTGACCGCGCAGGCAACGCCGCCTTCCGGTACCTCTTCAACTACATCAGCGGCAACAACACTGCCCGGCAGAAACTTGCGATGACCGCCCCCGTGATCCAGGAAGCGGGAGGCCAGAAGCTCGCCATGACCGCACCGGTACTCCAGAGCGGACTGCTGCCTGGGTCCGGGGAACAGGCGGAATTCGCAGTGGCCTTTGTCCTGCCGGCCGGCGTGAGTGCCGACACCGCTCCCGTGCCCACCGATCCCAGGGTCACAGTGCGGGCGGTGCCCGGTTCCCTCGCCGCGGTGCTGGGCTTCTCGGGCAGCGGTTCGGCATCGGCCTTTGAGCGGCGCAACAACGGGCTGCAGGCTGCGCTCACCCTGGCCGGCCTGTCGCCTGTGGGAGCGCCGAGGTTCGCCCGCTTTGATCCACCCTTCAAACCCTGGTTCCTGCGGCACAACGAAGTGGTCCAGGATGTGCTGGAGCTCCCTCCGGGTGATACGGCGCCCACGTCCGGGTAGCGGCTTTCCCGCTGCGGACACCCGTTCGCGTCGGGCCAGCCCTTCCTACGCTTTGTGTGCGTCCCGGACGTGGGCCTGGGTCTGGCCCTGCATGACCCAGCGGTTGCCGTCGGGGTCGCTGAAGTAGGCGAACAGGACACCGCCCAGGTCCTGGATCTCGCTTATATCCGCGCCGCGGTCCACCAGCTCGCTACGGACCCCGGCGATGTCCGGGACAACCAGCTGCAGGCCCTCGAGGCTGCCTGGGGTCATGGAGGTCATACCTGTGCCGATGACCACCGACGCGGCAGAGCCAGGAGGCGTTAGCTGTACGACGCGCATGCCCGGAATATGTTCCACATCGTGGTCAAGGACGAATCCCAGCTTGTCCGTGTAAAACGCTTTTGATCTGTCGACGTCGGAAACCGGGACCTGTACCACCTCAAGGCGCATTTGCATGGAGGCCACTCTAGCCTTGGGCACGACGCCAGGGAACGGCATTTGCAGATCGATTTACTGCTTTCGAGTGCCCTGCATTTGTTAAGCCGGGCAGGCGTATTGCGACGGGGTTTCCTCAAGGTTCCCTCAAGACTGCCTGAATGTTGGCTGAGGATCGCTAAAGGTCGCGTAAACGGCTCTGCAGGGCAAATAAGCTCGGCGGTGACGAGTTTATCGGGCTATGCAGCAGGCCCGGGATTGCGGGGGCATCCTTCTCTGGCCCCCTGTATATGGGGAAATGAATGTCCGACTACGACACCCTTTTGGGGTTTGTTCCTTCCGCGCCAGCGCCGAAGCCGCCACGGAAACCGCGCTTTTCCACTTTCATTGTGGCCGTAATTACCGGGCTTTTCATGCTGTTGGGAGCGCTGAGCGGGGGCATTGGGGGAGCACTTATTATCCTGGGCATTTCAACTGCCCTTACAGGTCTCTACGTTCTTCTCACCGGACGGCGCTCCTGGGCCTGGCTGCCCGCGAAACGCAAGGCCGGCGCCGTCGCAATCGCCGCCGCTCTGGCGCTGTTCATCGGTGGCGCTGTCGCGCTGCCGCGCGTTGCCGGCGCGGACCTGGAGGCAGCCTCCTCGGAAAGCACTGCCAAAGCGACGACGGCGAAAGCGAGCCCGACGGCGACAGCCGAGGCATCGCCGTCGGCCACCCCAACTGCCACGCCGACGGACACCGGGGAGCCGCTGGACCCAGAGAATCCAAGCGTTCTTGCCGCCGGTGCCACCGCGGCTGCGCCCAATGCGCAGCCAGCGTACGCAAGCAAGGCGCTGGACGTATTGGCAACCCTGCCGATCAAGGGCCGGGCGCCGAAGACGGGGTACGACCGCGCACAGTTCGGCCAGGCGTGGGCAGACGTGGACCGGAACGGGTGCGATACGCGCAACGACATCCTCAAACGCGACCTCACCGGCGTGTCGTACACGAACAGTGTGCCGTGCAAGGTGCAGTCGGGAACGCTGGCCGATCCCTACACGGGCAAGACCATCAGCTTTGTCAGGGGTTCGGCCACCAGCAGTGCCGTCCAGATCGACCACGTGGTGGCCTTGAGCGATGCCTGGCAGAAGGGCGCGCAGCAGCTGACCGCCGAGCAGCGGTCGGCGTTCGCCAACGATCCGCTGAACCTGCAGGCCACGGACGGGCCCACCAACCAGCAAAAGGGCGACGGCGATGCGGCCACCTGGTTGCCGCCGAACAAGGGCTTCCGCTGTGACTACGTTGCCCGGCAGGTTTCCGTGAAGGCGACATACGGGCTGTGGGTTACCCAGGCGGAGCACGATGCAATTGCCCGGATCCTGGGCGACTGCGCCGGGCAGCTGGCACCGACCAACCAGCGGGCGCCGGCTCCCGTGGCGGTTGCCCCGGCACCGGCCGCCGTTGCGCCCGCACCTGCGCCGGCTCCGGCAGCACCCGCGCCGGCACCTGCTGCCGTCGCCCCTGCTCCTGCTGCACCCGCGCCCGTGGCACCTGCGCCTGCCGCTCCGGCACCTGCTGCTGCCTACTACGCCAACTGCGCGGCGGCGAGGGCTGCAGGAGCCGCGCCGCTTTACGCCGGGCAAGCCGGTTACCGGCCCGCACTGGACCGTGATTCCGACGGCGTCGCCTGCGAGTAGCCGCCGGGTCTTTCCTCGGGCCTCGGCCCAACTGCATCACCACCACATCGCATTCCTAGGGGGAATCATGAACAACAACCTGTACGCCGACCACCCGGGCACCGGACGGCTGAAAAAATCGTTGGCGCTGGCCGTCCTGGCCGGCCTGTTGTTGACCGGCTGCGGTGGCAAACAGGCATCCGTCGAACCGGCATCCGCCGCCACGTCCACCGCCACCGCCACCGCCACCGCTGAGGCGTCTGTCTCCGTTCCAGGTGTGGTGGGCCTGACCCTGGACAAGGCCACGGAGAAGCTCAAAGGTCTCGGCTTCAAGGTTGAGGCCAAGGACATCGTGGACGGCAAGAGCATCATGATGGAGAAGAACTGGCAGGTGATGACGCAGGATCCTGCCGGCGGCGCCACAGCGGCCAAGGGTTCCACCGTTCGCCTCGGCGTGAAGTCGCTCGACAAAATTGCTGCGGAGAAGGCGGCTGCCGAGAAGGCCGCGGCTGACAAGGCTGCCGCCGAACAGGCTGCAGCCGCGAAGCCAGCTGCTGAAAAAGCCGCGGCTGACAAGGCCGCCGCCGACCAGGCTGCTGCAGCAAAAGCTGCAGCAGACCAGGCCGCGCGGGACGCAGCTGCCAAGGCCGCCGCAGAGCAGCAAGCAGCGCAGCAGGCAGCCAAGGCTCCGGCCGTCACTGTGCCCAATGTCGGGGGCGCGATCATCTGCAGTGACGGCTACGTGTGGCCGTCCACGACGAGGCAGGGCGCCTGCAGCAGGCATGGCGGTATCGCCAAGTAGCTGGTAGCCACCAGGTCGAGCTGTGGACGCTTCCCGTTTGCGGAGGCGTCCACAGCTCGTTTGGTTAGTGGGTACGGCGACAGTCGTGGCCGCGGTGGCGCAGTGTGCGGCAGCACACACAGCGGAATTACGGCGCCGGCAGGCCGCCTGGGTGACCGAAACGCCGGTTTCGCCCCGGAATTCCGCGGGTTCCCCACCTCCTTCCACCCGATTTGCGGTGGGGGTTGTGTGCGGGTATTGTTTTCTGAGTCGCCGCCGCTGAAGCGGAAAAATAGCGACCAACCCCCTTTTGAACGGCCTGGAAAATGGTTCGCTTTTTGTGCGTGCTGTTGGTGGGTGGGGGCTGATCCTGGAGGTTTTGAGACACGGAAACGTGGTTTGCAAAGCCGGGCGGGATCGGGTAAGTTTGGAAAGTTGCTCCGGAGCGATCCTGAACGTGAGTGTTTGGGTGGTGCCGGGTGTGTCTGTTGTTTGAGAACTCAATAGTGTGCCAAGTTTGTTGATACCGATTATGTATGTAATTGGTTGATTGTGCCGAATCGTGCCGCCCCTGTGGTGT
>NZ_JBFTLY010000007.1:0-196766 GCF_056396685.1 Pseudarthrobacter sp. 05T312 | reverse complement strand
CGATGAGCCCGGCGGCCAGGGGGTTCCCGGCGGTTTTGGCTTTGACCTGGTCCGGGGCGTGGGAGACGGCCTGGCCGGCGTCGGAGAGTTTGGCCTGGACGGTGTCGGTGGCCTGGTGGAGGTTGTCGCCGGCGGTGTGCATGGCGTTGGTGGTGTGTCCGGTCCCGGTGGTGGCGGTGTCGTGGACTGTTGTGGTGGCGTGGTCTGCTGCTCCCATGATTTTCTCCTTCACCCCGGTCACGGCGTCGCGGACCTTGTCGGTTTGGCGGTGGACGATGTTGGACGGGGTGACTTTGTCGGCCACGGCGTCGACGTTGGTGCCCAGGCGTGCCCGGGTGGCTTCTATGTCTGCGCGGATAGCGTCGGGGTTATCGCTCATCGGTTTACCTCGCCTGGTTTGAGGGTGGGGGGTATTTCTGAGAGGGTTTCCCCGGTTTGGGGCAGGCCCTTGATCTGCTGGAGTTCCTTCCGGCCGGTGGAGGCCAGGACCGCGGCGATGATGGCCCAGATGACGGCGACGATCAGCGCGGCCCAGCCCAGGGCCATGATGGCGCCCAGGGCCCACATCAGGGCCAGGGAGAGGAAGAGCAGGACGAAGTGTCCGCCGATCCCGGCGCCGGCGAGCATGCCGGCGCCCTTGCCTGCGCGGGTGGTGGTTTGTTTGAGTTCGGCTTTGGCCAGTTCCACTTCCTGGCGCATCAGGGTGGACAGGTCCCGGGTCACGTCACCGAGCAGGTCGCCGAGGGAGGCGTTATCCGCTTTCACATGCGCCGCGCTGGGCGGCGGCTCCGGAATCTGGCTACTCATCACAGACCACCCGTCTGGCCGCCCCGGGTGCGGTCCTGGGTGAGGGGATCGTTTGCCATGGGGTCGTCGGCGAGGGCGCGGTCACGGAGCGGGTCGTCCGAGAGCTGGTTTCCTGACCAGGGCTCTTCCACGAGTTGCGGGCTGTCCAGGCCGCTGGCCGCCCCTGCCGACTCAGGGTAGCTGCTGCCGGGAGCTCCGCCGTCGTAACCCGCCGTGGTGGTGGCCGGGCCGGGAAGCTGGACCGGCGGGGGAGGAACCGTTCCACCCGCTACCGGGTACGACTGGTTGTACTGGTCGCCGTAAGTACTGGCCGAGTACCGGCTGCCGGCACCGGTGCCGGCAGCTGTGGACGTCGATGCTTCGGGCGGGCCTGCGGTGAGGCCGCGGGTGAGGCGGCCGGCCAGGACGCCGGCGCCGGCGGCGAGGAGCAGGAAGGTTCCGGGCTTGTTACGGGCGAAGCGCTGGACCTCGTTGAGGAGGTCGCCAGGTTCCCGGTTTTCCAGCCACGTGGCCATCGAGGAGGTGCGTTCCGCCGCCTGGCGGACCAGGTCACCGGCCATGCCCTGCTGGTCCGGGGCGCTGGCCATGCTGTGCAGCTGGGTCGAGATGTTGCGGATGCCCTCGGCAGCCTTCTGCTGCTGGGTCCCTGCCTGGCTGGTCAGGCCTGACTTCGCCTGGCTCAGCAGGTCCTGCGCATTGGCCTTCGCCTCATGCGCAACGTTCGCAGCCTCACCCTTCGCGGTCTGGGCCACATTCTGCGCGGACCCCGCTGCGGTACGGGCTACATCAGCTGCTTCTTCCTTGGCTGCATCCTTGCGGGAGGAGCCGTAGGGGTCACCAGCCTGGCTGTCGCCCCCCAGGGGAGCAGCCGTCGAGGGGAAGGTGGCGGGCTCCCGCTCGCCGGGGATTCCTGTATTGGCCGGCGGAGCCGTGTAGGCGGGATCCTGGGGCCATTGGTTCTCTGTCATCTTCGCTCTCTTTCCAAGAAGGCCGGTTGTTGATCAAGAACCAGCAATACTGGCCGTAAAATGATAAGCATGATTACTAATGAAAGGTAAGTACCCTTGCTAAGCGAGTTATAACCGTTCCAAAAATGTCAGCCGGAAGGCGAGGGCCTGCCCGGTCACAACGAAGTGGAAAGTGGTGGGAAACGTGGACACAGCTCCATGGGTATGGGTTGTAGTTGCCGTTGTTGTGGTGGCGCTGATCGTGCTGCTGCTCCTGGCCGGAGGCAGGCGCCGGAAGGCAATGCAGGAAAAGCGGGACCAGGAACACCGGGAGAAGGCCGCCGAGATCCGGCGCGAAGCCGAGAACATGGAAATCGATGCCCGCGAGCGTGAAGCGAAAGCCATCCGGGCCCGGGCGGACGCCGAGCAGGCCAAAGTCGACGCGGCGCGGCTGCAAAAAGAAGCTGAACAGCGCAGCCAGGAAGCCCAGTCCTTGCGGGGTGACGTTGCCAGCCATACCCGGAAGGCGGACGAGCTTGATCCCGACGTCGGTCCTGACGGCACCCGGCAGGACGCCCGCGTGGTGCAAGACGCCCGGGAAGAACGCCGCGACGGAATGGATGCCGGGCATGATCGTCACGATGTCCAGGACGCCGGGGCGGGTCGCCGGGAAATGCGCGACGCCGGGATGGGCGGACAAGATGTTCAGGACGCCGGGATGGGCGGGCGCGACATGCACGACGCCGGACAGGACCGGCACCAGGGGTATGGCGCCGCGGCGGACCGTTCCGAAGCGCCCGACGCCGGACAGGATCGCCGCGTAATACACGACGCCCGGCAGGACCGCACCGAGGCCTATGGCGCCCGGCGTGATGCGAACGCGGGGATGGGCCACGCTGAGCCCAGTGCGTCCGGGGCGGGTCCTGCCGCGGATATTGGAACCGGTTCACGCGGTGAGCCGGTCTTTGCTGACGATGGGCGCGCAGACGCTGGACGTGGCCTTGGCGGGCACCATGACATCCCCGCCGCTGGTGCAGCCGACGGGACTCCGGAGGCAGAGCCGGGGCGGCGGCGCCAAGCGGAGGCCAGGGATGCCGCCGCGGGGCATGGCGTACGGGATGACCGTGACGGCGACCAGGGCGCCGGCATCTAATCGAATCGTGAATTACTGCCGGGGTTTGAGGACGGGGGAAGGACTGACTCCTTCCCCCGTTCCCATGCCCGCGAGCAGTTCCCTGACGGCATCGATCGATGACACCTTCGGCTCCCAGTCCAGGATGCGTTCCGCGCGGCTGGTGTCCATGATGGGGGCGCCGGCCGCCATCTCCACCCATCCGGCATCGGTAGGCTGAAGCCCGGCCCGCCAGGTGAGGTCCACTACTGCGTGGAGCAGCCGCATGGGGATGGGCAGGATTCGCTTCGCCCCAAGGATGCGCCCCAGTTCCTGGGGCGTCAGGACCGGCTCGGCCGCAATATTGAAGGCTCCACTGGCGCGCTGGTCAACTGCCCGCCAATAGGCCTCTGCGACATCGTCCGCATGGACTGCCTGGAAAACCAGGTTGTCCGGAACCGGCAGTATGGGCAGCCATGGCCTGCGCGGCACCAGCCGGGACAGGGCACGGCCAAGGAAGTACCTGCCAATTTCAGCGCCCGCCTGCCCTTGGAAGATCAGCGCAGGCCGCAGCCTTGCGACGGCGATGTCCGGGTGGGCGGCCATGAATGCATCCAGGAGCTTCTCCTGCTCGGCCTTGTGCCGGCTGTAATGTGAGCCGGCCATTCCACCCGCCGGCCATGACTCGTCCCGCCTCTGGTCCTTGCCGGACGCGCTGTAGGCGCCCACCGAGGAGGCGCAGACAACCTGCTTGACTCCCGCGCGTGCCGCAGCCTCCAGGACGTTCCTGGTCCCCGTGACATTGGTCCGGTGCAACAGGTCAAGATCGCGGTTGGGCTGGATCTGCCACGCCAAGTGGACCACCGCGTCAACCCCGGCCAGTGCCGCTTCCAGCAGGGGCATGTCCCGCTCCAGTCCTACATCGAGGGTGTGCCACTGCACGCCACGGTAGGCGTCTCTGGACGTATCGGGAAGCCTGCGGCTGATTCCCACCAGTTGCAGGCTGCCGGGCTTCCTGGCGAGCCGGCCCTGCAGGTTGCGCAGCAGCGCTGTCCCCGCGTTTCCGCTGGCTCCGGTAATGGCGATGCGCATGACTAAGACTCCTTGGCGGCTCGATCCGGTTCCCCCTACTTTCCGAGCTTATAGCGGAGGAGCATTGTTTTATAAGCAAGCTTATGATTTCCTACTTCTAAGTCTTGCCGCAGGCTTTCGGAACCAGACCGAGGGAACCCAACACTCATGCCCGAATCCTTCGCCGCACTTGCCGTGGACGCTGCGCCCGTCCACCACCATCAGCCGGTACCAGCACAAAACCACACGCCTCCTGCCCCCTCCGGGCGGCTTCGGGAGACGTTCGAAAACGACCTGGTCCTCAAATACCTGGACCTTGCAGAAGCCCTTGCTGCACGCTTTGAAGCCCGCGGCAGGGAGCGGGCAGACCTGAACCAGGTGGCCTATCTGGGCCTGGTCAAGGCAGCCCGTGGCTTCGACCAGGCCAAGGGTGAAAGTTTCCCCGCCTACGCCGCGCCCACCATCACCGGGGAACTCAAACGGTACCTCCGCGACCGGACCTGGGTCGTGCGCCCGCCGCGCCATATCCAGGACCTGAGGACCCGGCTGTTCCGGGCCGAGCCGGAGTTGACCCAGTCGCTGGGAAGGAATCCCAGCGTGACGGAGCTGGCCAGCGAACTGGGAAGCGATCCGGCCGAGGTGCAGGAGGCCATGTCGGCGTCCAGCAGCATGCACCCCGATTCCCTGGACGCGGTCAACCCCAACTCGGATGCACCGTCCATCGGCGAGGTACTGGCCTGCCCCGAGACACCGCTGGAGCGCCTTGAAGAACTGTCCTGCCTTCGCGACGCCATGCAGGACCTGAACGATTCGGACCGTGAGCTCCTGTACCGGCGCTACTTCTGCGAGGAAACCCAGGTGCAGCTCGGGAAGCGGCTGGGTATGTCCCAGATGCAGGTTTCCCGCCGCCTGGCCAAGGTGCTGGTGGAACTGCAGCGCCGGCTGGAGGAAGGCGCCCGTGCCGAAGACATGGACGGCGCCGCGGACAATGCAGCGCCGGGCCGCACAGTCCGGCAGGCCCACCCCGCCAACACTGTTGCGCCTTTCCACCGGCCCTTAAGGGCAGGACACCCCGGTAGTGCCGCGCAGCAGGCGGACCGGCGCCACGGCGGCACGCGGACCCGGTAGCAGTCACACTGCCCGCCCCGCGGTCCCGGCTGCCATGACCGGTTGGCAGCCGAAGCGGCCGGAGCTGCGCAGATCTCCACCGCCGGGACGAAGTATCCGTCCCGGCGCCTGCACGGCTCAGACCCTTATCTTGCCTGTTCAACACAGGTACCACTACGCCGCGGGGCCGGCCGAAAGGCATGCGGCCTTGTTTAGGAGCAACAGCAGGAGGGAAGTGGTTGGTCATGGGAAGCTCTGAAATGTCCAGCCTCCGGGCTGTCCTGTTCGACAGGGACGGAACCCTGGTGGTCGATGTGCCCTACAACGGGGATCCCGGCCAGGTACAGCCGATAGCCGGCGCGAAAGAGGTACTCGACGGCCTGCGGGCGGTCGGAATTGCCACCGGCGTCGTCAGCAACCAATCGGGTATAGCCCGCGGCCTGATTTCGGCCGACGACGTGGCAAAGGTCAACGCCCGGGTGGAAGAACTCCTGGGGCCGTTCGATGTGTGGGAAGTCTGCCCCCACGCGGACCAGGACGGCTGTTCCTGCCGCAAGCCGGCTCCCGGCATGGTGCACAGCGCCTGCCGCAAACTTGGGATCCACGAATCGGAAGCCGCCCTCATTGGGGACATTGGCGCCGACGTGGGGGCTGCCGAAGCTGCCGGTGCCACCGGAGTCCTGGTCCCCACGCCCGTGACCCGAGCCGAGGAGGTGGCGGCGGCGCGGCTGGTGGCCTCCGACCTGGCCTCGGCCGTGAGCCTGCTGCAGGAGAGGCCCTGATGGGGCGCGTCCTGGTGGCCCGGCTGGACAGCATGGGCGATGTGCTCCTCTCCGGCCCGGCCGTCCGCGCGGTGGCCCACGGCCGCGCCCAGCACGGCGGCAGCACCAACCACGTGGTGATGCTGTGCGGCCGGCAGGGTGAAGCTGCCGCAGCCATGCTCCCGGGGGTCGACGACGTCTACAGCTGGGACAGCCCGTGGATCATGAATCCGGCGCCGCGGATGACCGGCGCGCATGCGGACCGGCTGATCGAATACGTGCGCAATTCCCGCATCACCGAAGCCGTCATCCTCACCTCCTTCCACCAGTCACCCCTGCCGCTGGCGCTCCTGCTGCGCCTGGCAGGTGTGGAGCGCATCACCGGCGCCTCCACGGATTACGCTGGTTCGCTGCTTGACGTCCGCCTGAAACCGGGGGAGGACTTCCCCGAGGACCAGCCCGAAGCGGAACGGGCGCTGGGCATCGCCGAGGCCGCCGGCTTCCGGCTCCCGGCAGGCGACGACGGAAAGCTGCGCATAGACTCCGTGGCCGAAGTGGCTGCCCTCGTGGGCACCGAACCCTACGTCGTGGTCCACCCGGGGGCGGCCGTCCCGGCAAGGGCGTGGCCACCCCTGCACCATGCTGCCGCCGTCGAACTCCTCCAGGGGGCCGGGTACCGCGTGGTGGTGACGGGCGGTCCCGGCGAGACGTCGCTCACGGCCACCGTGGCCGGCCCCTCGGCCCTCGACCTCGGCGGCCGCACCGACCTTGCCACCATGGCGGGCGTCATGGCCGGGGCTGATGCGGTCATCAGCGGCAACACCGGCCCGGCCCACCTCGCGGCCGCGGTGGGCACGCCTGTCGCGTGCCTGTTTTCCCCCGTGGTCCCTGCGATCCGGTGGGCACCCTACGGTGTTCCGCTGGAACTTCTGGGGGACCAGAATGCGCCCTGCCGCATGACCCGGGCCCGGATTTGCCCGGTGCCGGGCCACCCCTGCCTCGATTCGGTGTCGCCGGAGGAAGTGGTGGCAGCGGTGGAGCGACTGATCAGTGGTGTGAGTTCCTTCAGCACGCACGTCAGCACCCGTAGAAAGGCCCGCAACAGATGAGAATCCTGCTCTGGCACGTCCACGGTTCCTGGACGGACGCGTTTGTCCGCGGCCGGCACGAGTACCTGCTTCCCGTCCTGCCCGGAGGTGGGGGCTGGGGGTTGGGCCGCGCGGGCAGGGACTGGCCGGAATCAGTGCGGGAGGTGGACCTGGCGACGCTCGACGCTGAGGCCGTGGACGCCGTCGTCCTCCAACGCCCCGAAGAAATCGACGAAGTGGCGCGGACCCTGGGCCGGATGCCCGGCGTCGACCTGCCGGCCGTGTTCGTGGAGCACAACACACCCAAGGGCAATTTCCCGAACACCAGCCACCCGCTCGCTGGCCAGGACCGCATCCCGGTTGTGCACGTGACCCACTTCAACCGGCTGGCCTGGGACAACGGCGCCGCGCCCACCACCGTGATCGAGCACGGGATCCCGGACCCCGGGCTGCTTTACACAGGTGAACTGCCCGAGCTTGGCGTGGTGGTCAACGAACCCGTCCGGCGCGGCCGGGTAACGGGGACCGACCTCCTGCCCGCCTTCGCCTCCGTTGCACCGCTGCAGGTCTTCGGCATGAAGACCGAAAGCCTCGCCGCGGCTACCGGAATCGAAGACACGCGCCTGACGTCCCGGGGCGACCTCAAAACCCTTGAACTGCACAGGGAACTTGCCCGCTGCCGCGTCTATGTCCATCCGATGCGCTGGACGTCGCTGGGGCTCTCCCTCCTGGAGGCCATGCACCTTGGGATGCCGGTGGTGGTCCTTGCCGCCACGGAAGCCGCCCGGGCTGTGCCCCAGGAAGCCGGGATGGTTTCGGCAGACATGGATGAGCTGCTCCGTTGCGCGGAACGCCTGGTGGCCAATCCGGATGAAGCACGACGGCGGGGACTCGCTGCCCGGGAGGCGGCGCTGGAACGATACGGCCTGGGCAAGTTCCAGGACCGCTGGGACGGGCTCCTGGCGGACCTGCGCAGCCGGCCCCTGCACTCCGTCAACGATCGCCCGGACGAGCGGATCCTCGTTCCGGCACGGGAGAGGAAGACCCCATGAAAATCGCGATGATTTCCGAACACGCCAGTCCATTGGCGGCACTGGGCGGGGTGGACGCCGGCGGCCAGAACGTCCACGTTGCCGCGCTGTCCGCGGCCCTTGCCAGGCGCGGCCACCACGTCACCGTCTACACCCGCAGGGATGCAACGGAGCTCCCCGAACGGGTCCGGGTGGGACGCGGCCTGGAAGTGGTCCACGTGGATGCCGGGCCGGCCCGGCATGTGCCCAAGGACGAACTGCTGCCCTACATGGGTGACCTCGCGGACGGAGTGGCCAGGGACTGGGGGCAGCGCCCGCCGGATGTGGTTCACGGACACTTCTGGATGTCCGGCCTTGCCGCCCTGGACGCCGCCAGGCGGCCTGACGCCGGGTACCGAGTGCCGATGCTCCAGACGTTCCACGCCCTGGGCACGGTCAAACGGAGGCACCAGGGTGCCGAAGACACCAGCCCGGAGGAACGCCGGTGGCTGGAGCCGGGTGTGGGACGCTCCGCGGACCGGATCATCGCCACCTGTTCGGATGAGGTCTTCGAACTCAAGGCCATGGGCATCGCCACCGGAAAGATCTCAATCGCGCCCTGCGGTGTGGACCTCAACTTCTTTTCCCCGGAGGGGCCGGCGGCCGGCAGGACACGCCGCTACCGCATCCTGTCGGTGGGGCGGCTGGTTCCGCGCAAGGGCGTGGACCTGGTGATCCGTGCGCTCCCGTACCTCAAAGCGGCAGGTTTCGACGACGTCGAACTCCTGATCGTGGGCGGTGGCGGTGACAGGTCGGTGATGCAGGCAGATCCGGAAATCCGCCGCCTGCTGGCCCTTGCCGCGGAACTGGGCGTGTCCGGAAACGTGACGCTGCAGGGGCAGGTGCCGCGGGCGGACATGCCCGGCATCTTCCGCAGTGCCGACGCCGTGGTCTGCGCCCCCTGGTATGAGCCCTTTGGCATCGTGCCGCTCGAGGCCATGGCGTGCGGCGTCCCCGTGGTGGCCGCGGCGGTGGGCGGCCTGCGGGACACGGTGGTGGACCACGCCACCGGGCTGCACGTCCCGCCCCGGGATCCGGAAGCCATCGCGTCGGCCCTGTCCCTGCTGCTGGAAAACCCTGCCCTCCGGGAAGACCTCGGCCGCGCCGGCGAAAAGCGCGCCCGCACCCGGTACTCCTGGGACCGGGTAGCCGCGGAAACGGAAAAGGCCTACCAGTTGGCCGTGGCCGGTGCGCCGGCCGGCGTCATCCCGATGGAAGGAGCCGCACTGTGACTGCAAATCCGTCCCTGCGCGAAGCAGGCCTGGGCACCCTGACCGCGCCACCGGCGCTGCCTGCACTGCTTCCCGGCGCCACCTTTGTTGATCCCGCCAGCGCCGACGCCGTCCGCACCCACCTGGACAACGTGCTTCCGGCGCTGGACTCGCTGCGCAGCCAGTCCGGACGGCTCGCCGCCTGGGGCGTGGAGCTGGCACAGCGGCTGC
Organism: Pseudarthrobacter sp. 05T312; assembly: GCF_056396685.1. Taxonomy (NCBI): domain Bacteria; kingdom Bacillati; phylum Actinomycetota; class Actinomycetes; order Micrococcales; family Micrococcaceae; genus Pseudarthrobacter; species Pseudarthrobacter sp. 05T312. The sequence goes on along the minus strand of NZ_JBFTLY010000007.1, from coordinate 187,362 downwards.
TCCGCGGCCAGCGGCTCCTGGCCGCCGGCAACGGCGGGTCCGCGGCGGAGGCCCAACATCTGACCGCAGAATTGGTGGGCCGTTTCGACAGCGAGCGCGTCCCGTTCTCCGCCATCTCGCTGCACGCCGAATCCTCCGCCCTGACTGCCATCGCCAACGACTACGGCTACGACGACGTTTTTGCCCGGCAGGTGCGCGCGCATGGCCGCTCCGGCGACGTGCTGATACTCCTGTCCACCAGCGGCAAGAGCCCCAACCTGCTGCGGGCGGCCGAGGTGGCGGCCCGGCTCAACGTGACCACCTGGGCACTGACCGGCGCCGGCCCCAACCCGCTGGCGGACGCATGCCAAGAGGCCGTCATGATCGACGCACTGAACGCCAACGCCCAGGAAGGGCACCTGATCGCCCTGCACGCCATCTGCCGGGCGTTCGACCTTGAAGTCGCCCGGCACACGCCAGCCCAGGTTCCCGTCAGGGCCACAGGGAGCAGGCCATGAGGATCGTCGTGGTGGGTGACGTCATGCTCGACGTCGACCTCTCCGGTGAGGCCACCCGCCTCAGCCCCGACGCCCCCGTCCCGGTGGTGGACGTCTCACGGGTCCGCCGCCGCGCCGGCGGGGCAGGCCTGGTGGCCCGCATGCTGGCCCGGGACGGCTGGCCCGTCACCCTGGTGACAGTCCTGGGGGATGACGACGCCGGGACCCAGCTGCGCGCGCACCTCACCGGGGTGCAGCTCGTGGCGGGGACCAGCGGCTACCCTTCACCCGTCAAAACCAGGGTACGGGCGGGTTCGCATCCAGTGGTCCGCTTCGACCAGGGCTGCGAAAAGACACCGGTCCCGGACGTCAGCCCGGCCATGCTGCGCGCGGTGGAACAGGCCGGCGTGGTCATCGTCGCCGACTACGGCAGGGGGCTGGCGGCCAACCCCCGGCTCCGCGCGCTGCTGGGCCGGCTGGCGGGTGAGGTTCCCATTGTGTGGGACCCGCACCCGTCAGGACCGGAGCCGGTCCCCGGGGTTGCCGTGGTGACGCCGAACATCTCCGAGGCGACCAAAGCCGTCCAGGCCGCGGCCGGAAACGGTCCTTCCTCCGTGGAGGGTGTGGCGCAGGTCCTGCTGGAGCGTTGGCGCAGCCGTGCCGTCCTGGTGACCAGGGGCGGGGACGGGGCCGTCCTGCTGCAGGAGGGCGAAGCCGCTTGCCGTGCCGTTCCCGCGCCCAGGGTGGAAGCCGGCGACCCCTGCGGGGCCGGCGACCGTCTGGCCGCCAGCCTGGCCGTGCACCTCCTGGCCGGCCGGGACCTCCCGGAAGCGGCCGCCCTGGCAGTGCACGATGCCGCCGACTTCCTGGCCGCGGGTGGCGTTTCGGCGCTGCCCGATCCCGACGGGACGGCTGCTGCACCGGGAAAGGCCGGGCCGGAACCGGGCCGGCGCACCACCGAACCATTGCTCCTGGCCCGTTCCGTGCGCGAAAGCGGCGGGACTGTGGTGGCCACTGGCGGCTGCTTCGACCTGATCCATGCCGGGCACATCAGGTCCCTCGCAGCGGCCCGGGAGCTGGGCGACTGCCTCATCGTTTGCCTGAACTCGGATGACTCGGTGCGGCGGCTCAAAGGCCCGCAGCGTCCCATCATCGGGCAGCACGACAGGGCGGAACTGCTCCTCGCGATGGAATGCGTGGACGCGGTGATGGTCTTCGATGAGGACACCCCGGAAGCCGCCCTGGACCGGCTCCGCCCCGATATCTGGGTCAAGGGCGGCGACTACAAGGGAGCCCGCCTGCCCGAGGCCGACCTGGTGGAAAGGTGGGGCGGCCGCTGCCTCACCGTTCCCTTCCACCCCGCCCGCTCCACCACCGGCCTGGCGGACGCGCTCGCCAAGGTCAGCTGAACCACTTCCCCTTTGCCTCGTTTTCCCATTGAAAGGAACACCATGACCGCAGAACCAACCGCAACTGCCGCCACCACGCCCGGACGCGTCCTCATCACCGGAGGTGCCTCCGGACTGGGGGCCGCCGTCGTCGACGCCGTCCTCCGCTCAGGCGGCACGCCGGTGGTCCTGGACCGCGACATCAGCACCATCTCCGGGGTCAAGGCGTTCGAAGTGGACGTCGCGGACCGCGCGGCCGTGGAGCACGCCGTCCGGGAAGCCGCCGAAACCCTCGGCGGCCTCGACGCGGTGGTCACCGCGGCAGGGATCGACCGCTGCGGCAAGCTCGCCGACGTCGAAGCCACCGAATGGGAAAAGGTCATCGGCGTCAACCTGATGGGCACTGTTTCCACCGTGCGCGCCGCCCTGCCCTACCTGAAGGAAAGCCACGGGCGCGTGGTCACCGTGGCCTCCACCCTGGGGAAACGCGCCGTAGCCGACGCCACCGCCTACTGCGCCTCCAAGTTCGGCGTGGTGGGGTTCAGCCACGCGCTGGCCGCGGAAACCGGAGGCGAAATCGGCGTGACCACCATGATCCCGGGCGGCATGAAGACCCGGTTCTTCGACGACCGGACAGAGCAATACAAGCCGCAGGACGATTCCCGGCTCAACGATCCCGCCAACACCGCCCAGGCCATCCTGTTCGCCTTGAACCAGCCCACCGGCTGCGAGGTCAGGGAAATGCTGATCTGCCACGAAGAAGAAGGTTCCTGGCCCTAAGCCGGAAGCCGGCCACTGCGGTGGCACGCAGCACCACCACCCGGACCCACCAAACCAGCACCGAAAGGCGGGAGGAACATCATGCCCACCACAGCCACTGAAACAACCGCAGGCAACGACGCAACCCGGGGCACCGGCATCACCATCCAGGACCCGCGAACCGGTGAAGTGCTCTGGACGGTGCCTGAAGCCGGCCCGGACGCAGTGAATGATGCCTTGGACGTCGCCCGCAGGGCTGCGCCCGGCTGGGCGGCAACCGCTCCGGCCGAACGGGGGGCCGCGCTACGGGCCGCCGCCAAGGCGCTCGATGCCGCCGCCCGGGAACTCGCCGGCCTGAACGCCAGCGAAACGGGACGGCCCGAAGAAGAAGCGCTGGCCGGGATCGGCGCCGCCGTCTCCACCCTGGAGCAGTACGCGGAGCTGGGCCCGGTGCACCGCGGCCACAGCCTCCGCGGCAACCGGCTCGCCTCGGACTACACCATCGCCGAACCCCGCGGCGTAGCCGTACTGCTGACCCCCTGGAACGACCCCGTCGCAGTCGCCTGCGGCCTGATCGGTGCCGCCCTGGTGACAGGCAACGCGGTCATCCACAAACCCAGCGAGCGCTGCCCCCGGCTGGGCGAGGCGCTGGGCGAAGTCCTGGCACCGGCCTTCCCCGCCGGCGTCTTCCTGACCATCTCCGGCGGCGCAGGCGTGGGGGCAGCCCTGGCAGAAGCGGACGTGGACGTGATCGCCCATGTTGGTTCCAGCGCCTCGGGAGCCCGGATCGCAGCGGCGGGAGCCCGCACCGGCGCCCATGTCATCCGCGAAAACGGCGGCAACGATCCCCTGCTGGTGGACCGCGACGTGGATCCGGTGTGGGCTGCGGAACAGGCCGCAATCGGCGCCTTCAGCAACAGCGGCCAAATTTGCACTTCCGTTGAACGCATCTACGTCCACAAGGACATCGCCGAGGCTTTCTGCAGTGCACTCGAAGCCGAGGCCGCACTCCGGAACAGCAACGGATCCGTGGCGCCTCTGGTGGACCTCCGGATGCGCGACGCCGTCCACGGGCACGTCGAGGAGGCCCTGGACCGCGGCGCCCGCGCCGTCGAAGGCGGTGCCTTGCCGGACGGGCCCGGTTCCTTCTACCCCGCTACCGTCTTGCTCGGCTGCACCGAGGGCATGCAGGTCATGGCGGAGGAAACGTTTGGCCCGGTGGCCCCGGTCCAGGTGGTGGACACGTTCGACGACGGCCTGCGACTGGCCAGCAGCGGCAGGTACGGCCTCGCGGCCACGGTCCTGAGCAGCAACATTGCCCACATCCAGCGGGCGGTGGCGTCTTTGCCGGTGGGAACCGTGAAGGTCAACGCAGTTTTTGGCGGCGCCCCGGGCGGTGCGGCCCAGCCCCGCGGCGGGAGCGGCGCCGGGTTCGGCTACGGTCCCGAACTGCTGGACGAATTCACGCAGGTCAAAGTGGTGCACATCGAAGCTCCGCCGGCTTACGCAGTTGCCGGCAGCGAGGGAGTGGACCAGCCATGAACCCGTCCCCGGACTCCATCGACCTCTCCACCCAGCGGGCGCTGTCCGACTGGCTGCCGGGCAGGCTCGCGGCCGAAAACCCGGCCATCCTGGTAATCGGCGACGTGATGCTCGATGGCTGGTGGAGCGGCACCATCGAACGGTTGTGCCGGGAAGCTCCCGCACCCGTGGTGGAGCTCCAGTCCCGTGAGTCGGTCCCCGGCGGGGCAGCCAACACCGCCATGAACCTCGCATCCCTGGGGGCACAGGTATCGGTGGCCGGCGTCATCGGCACTGACGACGCCGGGGAGGACCTGCGCGGGCAGCTTGCCGGAGCCGGCATCGACGTCCGCTACCTGAGGTCCCACCCGGAGATGGTCACCACCACCAAGATCCGGATCAGCAGCGGGGGCCAGGTGATGCTGCGCCTCGACGACTCGGCCACGACCGTCCCGGCCGACGCCCTTGAAGCGCTCGCCGCCTCGGTGCGGGCCGCCGTCGAACGCCGGGACGCCGTCCTGGTTTGCGACTACGGGACAGGAGTGGTGGCAGGCCCCGTCCGCGCCGCGCTGGCGGAAGTCCTGGGGAACTGGGCCGGGGAAGACCGGCCGCTGGTGGTGGTTGACGCCCATGACCCGCGGCCGTGGGCGGCCCTGCAGCCGGACCTGGTGACGCCGAATGCCCAGGAAACCGCACGGCTGCTCGACCGCAGGCTGCCGGAGGGGCAGGACCGGGTGGACGCCGTCGGCGGCGCCGCTGCAGACCTGCTGGCCAGCACCGGCGCGCGTGCCGTGGTGGTTACCCTGGACCGGGACGGGACCGTCCTGCTGACGCCCGACGGCGTGCGGCACCGGACATGGGCACGGCCGGCCGCCGAGAAGCAGGCGTCCGGGGCAGGCGACACGTTCGTGGCGGCCCTGACCCTGGGCCGGGCCGCAGGCCTCCCGCTGACGGCCAGCCTGGACCTGGCGCAGTCGGCCGCCGACGTAGTGGTCCACCAGCCGGGAACTTCGGTGTGCAGCACCGCCCAGCTCAGCCGGTACCTGGAGGCCTTCGCCGATACTGCCCTGAGCGAGGAGGAACTGGAGCGGCAACTGGAGGTGCACCGCGCCCAGGGGCAGCGGATCGTGCTCACCAACGGCTGCTTCGACGTCCTGCACAGTGGCCACACCCGGTACCTCAACCAGGCCAAGCAGCTGGGCGACATCCTGGTGGTGGCGCTGAACAGCGACGATTCCGTCCGCCGGCTCAAGGGATCCGGCCGGCCCATCAACAACATGGCGGACCGGGCAGCGGTGGTGGCGGCGCTGAGCTGCGTGGACTACGTGACAGTATTCGACACCCCCACGGCCGCCCCGCTGATCACCCTGCTCCGGCCCGAGGTGTACGCCAAGGGCGGGGACTACACGCCCGAAATGCTGGCGGAGACGCCCGCGGTGGAAAAATACGGCGGCCGCGTGGCCATCCTGGACTACGTGGCGGAAAGGTCCACCACAGCCGTGGTGAACCGGATCCGGGACGGCCAGGGGGCTGCCACCGCACCGTAGCCGGGACCGGTCCACGCAGCATCGACACGGGGCCATCGCAGGAGCACTATGGATCCATAAATGTGGGGTTTTCGAGCGGGGCGGCATGGATGGCCTCCCCGTGGTCCACGTGAGGAGACGGCGACATGGCCACAGCGGCGCAGGAGGCCACCAAGGAAGAGTGGAAGGCAAACGACACCTGGCTGCTGGGGATTGTCCTGGCCGTCATCAATTTCTGGCTCTTCGCCCAGACCCTGTTGAACGTCATTCCCGGAATCCAGGGACAACTGGGCGTTGAGCGGACGCTGGCCAACCTGGCCGTGTCGGTCACGTCCCTGTTCTCGGGCATCTTCATCGTGGTCGCGGGCGGACTCGCGGACCGTATCGGCCGGGTCAAAATCCTTTATGCCGGTATCTACCTCAGCATCCTGGGCTCGCTGCTGATCGCCCTCACACCGGAACACGCCGGCGCGCTGACATCGGCGGTGCTGCTCGGCGGCCGCATCATCCAAGGGCTTTCGGCGGCCTGCGTCATGCCGTCCTCCATGGCCCTGGTCAAAAGCTTCTACGAGGGCAAAGACCGTCAGCGGGCGCTTTCCTTCTGGTCCATCGGGTCCTGGGGCGGGTCCGGTTTCTGTTCGCTCTTCGGCGGGCTGATGGCCTCATCCTTCCTGGGCTGGAGGTCCATCTTCTGGATCTCCATCGTGCTGTCAGTCCTGGCGCTGTTCCTGATCAGGGGGACGCCGGAGTCCCGGGCCGCCGCAGACGCCGGGGATGCCGGGCGCCGCTTCGACTGGGCAGGGCTGACCTGCTTCATCATCATGCTCGTGTCCATCAACGTCTACATTTCCCAGGGTCCGAACATCGGCTGGCTGAGCTGGACCGGGATCGTCCTCCTGGCCCTCTTCGTGGTGTTCAGCCTGGTCTTCCTGCAGATCGAGACCGGCGCCGGCCGCCCCTTCGTGGACCTGAAGCTGTTCAGCAACGGGACCTTCACCGGCGCCACCTTGTCCAACTTCCTGCTGAATGGTGCCGCCGGAACCCTCATCGTGTCGCTGGGCCTGGTCCAGGTGGCCGCGGGCATGAGTTCCCTGCAGTCCGGGCTGCTGACCCTGGGCTACCTGGTGGCCATCCTTGCCACCATCCGGGTCGGAGAAAAGCTGCTGCAGCGGTTCGGCCCCAAAAAGCCGATGCTGTGGGGCAGCATCATCACCGGCGCCGGGGTCCTGATGTGCTCCATGACTTTCCTGCTCATCGGCGAATACATCGTGCTCACCGTCGTCGGCTTCACGCTGTTCGGCGTCGGCCTCGGCTTTTACGCAACCCCGTCCACGGACGCGGCCCTGTCCAACGTGCCCGACGCGCAGGTGGGTGCCGCTTCCGGCATCTACAAGATGGCCTCATCCCTGGGCAACGCGATCGGGGTGGCGATTTCCGCGGCCCTCTATGTGGCCGCCCAGGCGGTTGATCCAAGGACCATCCAGTCCTGGGGCCTCTTCATTGGCCGCCAGGACAACGTGGCCCTGCGCTTCGGCGGTGCGGTCGGGCTGCTGTTCAACGTGCTGATGGTCCTGGTGGCCATCGCCGCGATCATCGTCACGGTGCCGGCCAGGCAGCCCAGGGACGAAGCCGAGGCGCGGCCCGACGTCGTCGCGCCCCCCGCTTTCGGCAACTGACCTCCTGCCCCGCCTGACACCCGCGTCAGCTGTACAGGTGGCTGTCCAGGACCGACCGGGGCTTCTCTGCCGGATCCGGGTGGGCGACGATGACGCGGATTCCGTCGGGATCCCGGCCTTCGACGATGGTAACGCCGCCCTTTGCACGGGTTTCGGTGTAGCGCCCCATGTCCTTCAGCGCCCGCTCAAAGTAGGCCAGACCCTCAGCGGTGTCGGTCGCCCACATCAACAGGTGCTGCCCCAGGCCACCGGAATAGTGCTCCTCACGGGGGCCGCGTTCAATGAGGTAGAGCTCGAAACCCCCGGGCGCCAGGAGGAGGGCGGCGTCGTCCGAGCGTATGGTCTCCACGCACTTGAACAGGTCCCGGTAGAAGGTCACGGACCTGTCCAGTTCCGAGACGAACTGGACGGATGAAGCCACCCTCGCTGTGTATTCCATCCTGTCATTGTTGACCCCGCCGCCGCAGACCACCAGCCTTCCTCCAGGCGGTGCGGGCTTCGGGACGGTGCCCGGCTTCAGCTCCGATGGCGGCCAGCAACTAGGGTTGACCCTGTACAACTCACACGGACTGAAGCGGGGCAACGGGCAATGGCGAAACGCGGACGGTCGGCGAACCGGGCCGGACGCCCGGCAGCCGGTGTCGTTGAGGTTCCCAAGGGAGCTGTGGTGAACGGCCCGGCTGAGGGCGTTTACTACATCGACACGGGCGACTGCGAGCTCATCGCTGACCAGGACAATTCCACCGGCTGGCTCCTGAAGATCAACGGCGTCATGAGCTCGCACATTGACCTGGCCGACCCGCTGTTCCTGGACTTCGAGTACATGCGGTGGATGGCGGCGCTCATTGAGTCGCGCTGGCCGCCGTCGGACGTTTCGTCGGCAAAGCTGCGCGGGCTGCACCTGGGCGGCGGTGCCTGCTCCCTGGCCCGCTACTTCTCCGCTGCCTACCCGGATGCGCGGCAGGTGGTGGTGGAGCTGGACGGGAAGCTTGCCGAATACGTGCGCGGCTGGTTCGACCTTCCCAAGGCGCCCCTGCTGCGGATCCGCGTGGGGGAGGCCCGCGCGGTGACGGAGACCCTCACTGCCCAGACCCGGGACTTCATCATCCGCGACGTCTTCGCCGGAGCCTTCACCCCCCGGCCCCTCACCACCGCCGAATTCAACCAGCACGCCAAGCGGATCCTGGCGCCGGGCGGCCTGTATGTTGCCAATTCCGGGGACGCCCCGGACCTGAAGAACGCCCGTGAGGACGCGGCCACCATCGCGGCCGCCTTCAAGCACACCGTGATCATCGCCGATCCCGCCATGCTGAAAGGCCGGCGGTACGGCAACATGGTGATGGCCGGCAGCGACGTTCCCTTCGGGGACGATCCGCAGCTGCGGCGCCGCCTCCTCGGCGGGGCCGTCCCGGCGCACCTGTGGGATGACGCCCAGGTGCGGGCATTCGCGGCGGGGGCGCCGGTCCGCCACGACCCTCCCGCACCGCCATCGATTGCTGGGTAACTGCCGTTTTCAGCGGTCAAAACGGCAGTTACTCAGCAATCGACGGGCTTAACCCTTGCCTAAAAGCGCGCCGCGGTGTTCGGCCATCCGTTCCCTGAGGGCCTGCACGACGGCGGCCACCGCGGGGCGGCGGAGTGAGTCCGGGCGCAGGACCATCCAGTAGGGGAGCAGTTCGCCGATCTTTTCGGGCAGCAGGCGGACCAGGTCGTCGTGGAGGTCAGCCATGAAGCACGGCAGGAAGCCGACGCCGGCGCCGGCCCGGGTGGCCTCGACATGGACGAACACGTTGGTGGAGGTCAGGCCGTCCTTCATGGCGGGAACGAGCCGCCGCGGCGCATCGAGGTCGTCCACCTGGAGCATTGAGTCCACGAAGTAGACCAGCGGGTGCCCGTTGAGTTCAGCCACGGTGGCGGGTGTCCCATGCTCCGCAAGGTAGGCGCGGGAGGCATACATGCCCAGCCGGTAGTCGCCCAGGCGGATGGCCTCCGCGCGGTGCACCTGCGGCTCGCCCACCACCACTTCGATGTCCAGCCCGGACCGCTGCTGCAGCGCCCGGCGGGTCATGGTGACCACTTCCACGCTCAGGCCCGGATGGTCCCGCCGCAGCCGCGCCACGGCCGGAGCGGCAATGTAGGCACTGAAGCCATCCGTCGCGGTCATGCGCACGACGCCGGCAATCGGGTCGGGTGCCTGGCCGGCCGGTCCCAGCGTGCCCAGCACCGCCTCCACCTGTTCGGCCGCCCGCACGGCCCGTTCGCCGAGCTCCGTGAGTTCCCAGCCGCCCGCGGCGCGGGACAGGACCCGGCCGCCCAGGGACTTCTCAAGCGCGGCGATCCTGCGCGAGACGGTGGTGTGGTTCAGTCCCAAGGCTTGGGCCGCCGTCGTAAACCTTGCGGAGCGGGACACCGCGAGGAGCACCAGCAGGTCATCGGGGTTCGCATTCATATCTGCAATTGTGCACACGTCGACTGCCTCTTTGGTCATTGAAGACCCGGATTTGTGCAGCAATACTCATCTGAGTCACTTGTGCTGGAGATCACAGCACGTGTCAATGTGGACACTGAGGAGAACCATGAGCATTGAGCAAGGCCTGGCGAACGACGCCAGGCATGCACCCAAGGGATCGGGCCTGAAGAAGATTGTTGCCGCCTCCATGGTGGGCACGGTGGTGGAATGGTACGAATTCTTCCTGTACGCCACCGCGGCCACCCTGGTCTTCGGCAAGTACTTCTTCCCCGCCACAGGCAACGACCTGGACGGGATCATCCAGGCCTTCCTGACCTATGCCGTGGGCTTCATCGCCCGCCCGCTGGGCGGCATCGTCTTTGGCCAGATCGGCGACAAGCTGGGCCGCAAGCCCACGCTGCAGCTGACCATCATCATCATCGGCATTTCCACGTTCCTGATGGGCTGCCTGCCCGGCTTCGCGGACATCGGATACCTGGCGCCGGCCCTGCTGGTGGCCCTGCGGTTCATCCAGGGCTTCGCGCTGGGCGGCGAATGGGGCGGCGCCGTGCTCCTGGTGGCCGAACACAGCCCCAACAAGACGCGCGCCTTCTGGTCCAGCTGGCCCCAGGCCGCCGTCCCGGTGGGCAACCTCCTGGCCACCCTGGTGCTGTACATCATGTCCACCACCCTCAGCAGTGAGGCGTTCCTCGGCTGGGGCTGGCGGGTGGCGTTCTGGCTCTCCGCCGTAATCGTCTTCGTGGGCTACTACATCCGCACCAACGTCAGCGAGTCGCCCATCTTCCTCGAAGCCAAGGAACAGGTGGAGAAGGAACAGGCCGTCAGCTACGGCGTCTTCGAGGTCCTGCGCAAGTACCCCAAAGGCATCTTCCAGGCCATGGGCCTGCGGTTCGCGGAAAACATCATGTACTACCTGGTGGTCAGCTTCGCGATTGTGTACCTCAAGAGCGTGCATAAGTACGACACCTCATCGCTCCTGCTGGCGCTGCTGATCGCACACGTCATCCACTTCGCCATCATTCCGCAGTACGGCCGCCTCGCGGACCGGATTGGCCGCAAGCCCGTGTACCTGGCCGGCGCCATCCTCGGTGCCACCTGGCCGTTCTTCGCCTTCCCGATGTTCGATACCCGGAACGCGGTCGTCATCGTCCTGGCCGTGACCATCGGTCTCTGCCTGCACGGCCTGATGTACGCTGGCCAGCCGGCCATTATGGCCGAGATGTTCCCCACCCGCATGCGGTACTCCGGCGCATCCCTCGGCTCGCAGGTGACGTCCATCTTCGCCGGTTCGCTAGCGCCGCTGCTGGCCACCCAGTGGCTGAAGGACACCGGTTCGTGGCTCCCCACCGCCGTCTACCTGGTGGTGGCCTGTGCCATCACCACCGTGGCCGTGCTAAGCCTGAAGGAGACCAAGGGCATTGCCCTGGAAGACGTGGACCAGGAAGATGCGGCCCGCGAGGGGCTGCTGGCGGCTGAACGCCGCTGACCTGGCTGCTGGGTTGACCCAGCCGCCGGACCGTTTGGGCGCGCAAGCCGTGGGCTGTACACAAGGAGAACTGCAATGGACAACACGTTGAATGGACGCAAGGCGCTGGTCACCGGCGGTGCCAGCGGAATCGGGGCCGCCTGCGTGCGCGCACTGGCGGCGCGCGGAGCGAAAGTGGTGGTGGCCGACGTCGATGCCGCCGCCGCAGCGTCCCTCGCCGATGAGGTGGGCGGCAGCGCCTGGGAAGTGGACCTGCTGGACGTCGACGCCCTGGCCGCGCTGAGCCTCGACTGCGACATCCTGGTCAACAACGCCGGCATCCAGCGCATCAACCCCATCGAGGAGTTCGATCCGGCAGACTTCCGCCGGATTATCAGCCTGATGCTGGAGGCCCCGTTCCTGCTCATCCGGGCCGCCCTGCCGCACATGTACGCCAACAAGTTCGGCCGCGTCATCAACCTTTCCTCGGTGCATGGACTGCGCGCCTCTCCGTTCAAGAGCGCGTATGTCTCCGCCAAGCACGGCCTGGAGGGGCTCAGCAAGGTGACAGCGCTTGAAGGGGGCCCGCACGGTGTTACGTCGAACTGCGTGAACCCCGGATACGTGCGCACCCCTTTGGTGGAGAAGCAGCTCGCGGACCAGGCCAAGATGCACGGCATCCCGGAGTCCGAGGTGCTGGCGAAGGTGATGCTCACCGAAGCCGCCATCAAGCGCCTGGTGGAACCCGACGAGGTGGCGTCCCTGGTGGCCTGGCTCGCGTCCCCGGACGCCGGCATGGTCACCGGCGCCAGCTACACCATGGACGGTGGCTGGTCGGCCCGTTAGTCCTTCAGTCCAGGGGCTTGACCAGCCGGTGGTCAAAGAAGAAGACGCCGTACGGGGTCTTCACTCCCACTGACCGGCGGTCCTGCCAAACGACGACCCCTTCGCGCCTGCCGCTGAAGGGGTCGTCGCCTATGACTGTGTCCCCTACCCGGTAAGGGCAGCGGGGGCTGAAGACCGTCAACGTCCGGCCCCATGCCCCGGAAAGGGCGGACCCCAGGCTGACGGGCCGGCCCATGCCGGAAAGATCCTGTGCGTAGTCCCTGGCCATGTGACCAACTCCTTCAAGCGGCAGCCTGCCGCCTGCTAACGGTGCTGGTTGGCGGAATGCTCCCAGCGGAGGAGGGTCCTCCCATTCCGGCCGCCACCGTATGGCTACGCTAAGCGCTATTCACACCAGTCACACCAGTAACAGGTACTCATCTTCCGGTGCCGTGACTACTTGGCCGGGACTGCCCCGTTGATGATCTCTTCGGCATGGTCAAAAGCCCAGGCTGCCAGCGGCACCAGCAGCGCACTGAGTTCGTAGCCCCGGTCGGTGAGGCTGTAGTCCACCCGGGGCGGAATGACAGGCTGCGCTTTCCTGCTGACCAGGCCGTCGCGCTCCAGGGTCTTCAGTGTCTGTGCCAGCATCTTCTCGCTGATGCCTTCCGCCCGCCGCCGCAGGTCGCTCCACCGTTGTTCGCCTTCCGACAGGGCAATGATGAGCAGGACACCCCATTTGCTGGTGACGTGGTCCAGCAGTGTCCGGCTGGGGCACCCGGCCGGGAACACGCCGTCGGCAAAGGCCATGGGCAGGGGAGCGGCTTCCATGCCACCAGCTTACCCCTGGGTCAGTACCTTACTTTGAAGTGCGTACTCCCTTTTGGGAAGTTATCCGCCGACGGGCTGGTTGTTCCCTTCGACAGAGCAGAATCCCGAAAGGAATCATCGTGAGCATCGTTGTTACAGGCGCCACCGGACAGTTGGGCCGCCACGTTCTTGAAGCACTCCTGGAGCGCGGGGTAGCGGCCGGGGATATCGTCGCGGCCGGCAGGTCCGTGGAGAAGCTAGCCGACTTCGCGGAGCGCGGGGTCCGCGTACAGCCGATGGACTATGCCGACGCCGGATCGGTGGCCGCTGCCCTGAAGGGTGCTACCCGGGTGCTCCTGATTTCCGGCAGCGAAGTGGGGCAGCGGGTTGACCAGCACCGCACCGTCATTGAGGCGGCCAAGGCCGAGGGCGTGGAGCTGCTGGCCTATACCAGCATCGCCAACGCGGACACAACGGGCATGAAGCTGGCCGACGAGCACAAGGCCACCGAGGCGCTGCTGCGTGAGTCCGGGGTTCCGTTCGTGCTGCTGCGCAACGGCTGGTATCTGGAAAATTACACGGAGCAGCTGCCCGGAGCCCTCGCGCAGGGCGCTGTTGCAGGAAGCGCCGGTGACGGCAAGGTCAGCGGCGCGGCCCGGGCCGACTATGCCCACGCGGCTGCCGCGGTCCTGGTGGCCGACGGCCAGGCCGGCAAGGTTTACGAACTGGGCGGCGACGAAGCCTTCAGCATGGCGGACCTTGCTGCGGAAATCAGCGCGGCCACCGGCAAGACCATCAGCTACAACGACCTGCCCGCGGGGGATTACGCGGGGCTGCTCGCGTCCGTGGGAGTGCCGGAAGCCTTTGCGGAGATTCTGGCGGACTCCGACCTGGGCATTGCGCGCGGTGATCTCCTGGTCAGCACGGGCGACCTGCAGCGGCTGATCGGCCGCCCGACGACGTCCCTCGGCCAGGCGGTACGGGCCGCCGCTGCTTCCGCATAATCCAGGCGAACGCCACGGTGCCCGGCCCCCATTGGGGGGCCGGGCACCTGTCGCTTGATAACCACTTACGCGGGCTGTGGCGTTATTCGGCGGTCCCGACTGTGCCGACCACCGGCAGCGGCGAGGTCTCGTCCTCAAGGTGGGCCCGTCGTCGTCCGTCACCCTTGATCCACAAGCGGTAGGCCAGGACCAGCAGCCCCAGCCACACGGCGCCCACGTACAGTGCAATCCGGGTGTCCTCGAACGCACCCAGCACGGCGATCACCAGAGCCATGAATGCGATGGTCAGGATAGACGCCGCCGGCCACCACGGCGAGGGGAATTCCGACGCCGGCAGACCCTTCCGCGCGATTTCCCGCTTCATGGCCACATGGGACGCCAGGATCATCACCCACACCCAGACGGTTGCGAAGGTGGCGATGGAGGCAATAACGAGGAACACGTCCTCCGGGATGACGGCGTTCAGGACCACACCGATCAGCAGGATCCCGGCCATCATGACCACGGTCATCCAGGGGACGCCGTGCCGCGAGACCTTCCCGAAGGCGGCGGGAGCGTGGCCCTGGTTGGACAGTCCGAAGAGGATGCGGCCGGCACCGAAGATGTCGCTGTTAATGGCCGACAACGCCGCCGTGATGACCACTGCGTTGAGGATGTGCGGTGCTGCGGGGATGCCCAGGCTGCTGAAGATCTGCACGAAGGGGCTGCCGCTGGTGCCCACCTGGTCCCATGGGAAGAGGCTCATCAGGACGCCCAGGGTGAGGACGTAGAACAGCAGCACGCGCACGGGGACGGTATTGACGGCCTTGGGGATGACCTTTTTGGGGTCTGCTGCCTCGCCGGCCGTGATGCCCAGGGTCTCGATCCCGCCGAAGGCGAACATCACGACGGCGAATGATGCCAGGAGGCCTTCGAAGCCGTTGGGGAACAGCCCGCCGTGCTCAACGAGGTTGCCAAGGCCGGGCGCCACGGTGGAGTCCGCGGCTTGGAAGCCGAACACGATGATGGCGGCACCGCCAGCAATCATGGCGATAATGGCCGCCACCTTGATCAGCGAGAACCAGAACTCCAGTTCGCCGAAGACCTTGACGCTGAGCAGGTTCAGGGCCGCCAGGAAGCAGATGACGGCCAGGATCCAGATCCAGCGGTCCACCTGCGGGAACCAGAAGCCCATATAGATACTGAACGCTGTGACGTCGGCGATGGCCACGATCGCCATCTCGAACACATACGTCCAACCGGTTACGAAGCCGGCCAGGGGCCCAAGGTAGCGGCTTGCGTACTGGCTGAAGGAGCCGGACACCGGATGCCGCACGGCCATCTCGCCCAAAGCGCGCATCACCATGAACACCGCGGCGCCGCCGATGATATAGGCCAGAAGGACGGCCGGCCCTGCTTTCTGGATCGCGGAGGCGGAGCCGTAGAAGAGGCCCGTGCCAATCGCCGAGCCCAGGGCCATGAAGCGGATGTGCCGGACATTCAGGCCCCGGTTGAGGACTTGTCCGACGACGGCTGCCGGCTTTTGCGTTTCCACCGGACTTTGGGTCCGGGTTGGGGTGGGTTGCATAGAGTTACCTTCTCGTCTTTGGGAGGGGAGCCGCTATCCAGCAGACCATTTCCGGCCGCTTCGTGATGAGGCTCACGGAGGCTTGGTGTCTTCGGTTCCAGACTGTGGGCAGTGAGATGCGTTCGACGACGGCACGCGACGGACGCGCTGAGGCACCATGCACCGCAGAGGGCCGGGCGGCCGGCAGACCCGCATTGAATGTCAGTGGGTCGACGGATGATGTTTCCATGGGAATCGGCGGTGGTGTTGGGGTGGTTTTGGAGGGTGTTCGCGCCTCTGTGGCTGCCCTGAATGCGCTCACTCTTGAGGACCAGAACCTTGACGATGCTGCAATGGCCGCCGGGGGTGCCGGTGTAGATGTGTTGCAGCGGCGGTATGAGATCCGGCTGGAGCGGTTGGAGGTTGCGGCGAGGCTGGAGGCGCAGCTCGCCGCGATGAAGGCGCGGGACGCTGCCGACGCCGCCGGGTTCCAGGAGGCGATGACGCCGCCGGACGACTCGGTGCAGGACCGCACCTATGCGCAGATGTCCGTGGTGGAGGAGATCGCGGGTGTCCTGACCATCAGCTCCGCGGCAGCGGGGGCGTTGGTGGAGCAGTCCCGCCGGATTTGTTTCCTGCCGCTGGTATTCGAGGCACTGGCTGCGGGCGCGATGTCGTGGCAGCACGCCCGGATTGTCGCGGACGAAACCGAGAGCCTCGATGGGACTGGTGCGGCGTCTCTGGTGGCACACTTCTTCGACCCCGACGCACCCCATGCTTCACGGGGTGCCGCTCCGGGTGAGCTCATTTCGTCCCGGTTCCGGGCCAAGATGCGGGGCTGGCGGGAACGCCACCATCCGGCATCGATCGAGAAACGCCATGCAAAGGGGGTGGCTGACCGGCGGATGGAATACACCCCTGACAAGGACGGCATGGCCTGGGTCTCGCTCTACCTCCCCGGCGATACTGCGTGTGCGATCTGGAACCGGACCACCGCCACGGCCCGCGGACTGCAGGGGCCCGACGAACCCCGCACCCTCACCCAGCTCCGCCCCGACATCGCCGCCTCCCTGCTGCTGGGGGCTGGCGTGAAGCCCGGAGCCGGGGACACCCCCGCCCACGCCGGGGAAGACGGTCCCGGCCCCGGCGTTCAGGGCAAGCAGGGTGTCACCGGGATCGGGAAGGTCCCTGCGGCGCGGGCCGACGTCCTGGTGATGGTGCCCGTATTCTCCCTGCTCGGCCAGACCGATGAACCCGGCGTACTGGATGGTTTCGGGCCGATCCCGGCGTCCATGGCACGCAAACTTGTCGCCGACGGGGCGGAATCGTTCTACCGGGTCCTCATCGACCCCCGCGACGGGGCACCACTGGAAATCGGCCGCAAAAACTACCGGCTCACCGGGGCCATCAAACACTGGATCCGGCTGCGGGACGCCAAATGCACCTTCCCCGGCTGCACCAACAAAACCCCCGACAACGAAACAGACCACCTACGAGCGTGGGAACACGGCGGCACCACCGGAACCAGCAATCTCGCACAGCTCTGCCCTAAACACCACCGACTCAAACACCACAGCCAATGGACACCCGACCCAGCCACCAAGAATCAACCACCCGGCTGGACCTCACCAACAGGCAGGCACTACAACCCCGAACTCCGGGAAGCAGAACCAACCCACTGGCCCCAACGATGCCCCGCGTTGTTCAGTGGCGCCGCGGAACGGGAAGCGTTAATAGGAGCAACGGAGCTGGCCGACGTGTACGTGCCTGAAGACTTCGGCTTTGTCGGGGAGCCTGGTGTCGGGGAGCCCGGTGTCCCCGACGACCCCGGCCCCGTGGAAGGTCAGCTTCCTGCCGACCCTTTCCCGGAGTGGAACTTGTTTTTGGACTTCGACGAACTGCAGGTGATGGCTCAATAGGCTCCGCGTGGGACACTCAGGCCAACGCGCCGTGCAGGAGACGCGGCCAACGGTGCCGGTTCATGAAGAGGATCAAGGGTGCATTGTCTGGTATTCCAGACAATGCACCCTTGCCAGGAGTCGAAATGGTCAGGGTCGAGGGCGCAAGCTTAAGTACGGGATACCGGACAGAGCTACGCAGAAAGACCCTTTTCGCCCATGAGCACCGCACTAAGCGCCGCATCACGCAACACCAAACCACCCGGCACTGAATCAGGAGCCACCAAAAGGCCCGGCACTGAACCGCTGGGTACCGAACCGCGAGCCACCGAACCGCGAGCCACCGAACCGCGGGCCGCCGAAGCCCGAGCCACCGAAACCCGGACCCCCCGTGCCGCGGCGAGAGCCTCGTCAAAAGTTCCCGCCGCCGAAAACACCTTGCGCATCCTCAAACTGCTGGCGTCCAGGCGCGGACCGATGGCGGCGTCGCAGATTGCCTCCAGCCTGGACCTGCCCCGCTCCAGCGTGTACCACCTGCTGGGGGTGATGGAGGCGAATGGCTTCGTCCTTCACCTCCACGAGGAGCAGCGCTATGGCCTTGGCATCAGCGCCTTCGAACTCAGTTCCGCCTACTCCCGGCAGGAACCGCTGTCTCGGCTGGGCCGGCCCTTGCTCGCGAGCCTGGTGGACGCGATCGGCGAAAGCGCGCACCTTGCCGTGCTCCATGGAAGGGACGTGTTGTACATCGTGGAGGAGCGGGCCAAGAACCGCCCCTCGCTGGTGACCGACGTCGGCGTCCGGCTTCCCAGCCATCTCACGGCCAGCGGGAGGGCCATCCTTGCGGCACTGCCAAAGTCGCAGGTCCGCGCGCTCTACCCGAACGCCGCAGCCTTCAGCGCCCGGCACGAGGTGGAGGGCGCCATCATGAAGTACTCGTCGCTCTCCTCGCACCTGGACCAGGTGCGGCAGCGCGGATACGCCACTGAACACGGCGAGGTCACTCCGGGTTTCGGATCCATCGCCGCCGCCGTCACTGACCACACAGGCTGGCCCACCGCCGCTGTCGCGGTCACCTTCCTGGAAGTCAAGCTGGCCCCGGAGGAATGGCCGGCGCTGGCAGCCCGGGTCCAGAAGGCGGCGGATGAACTTTCGGTCCGGATCCACGGACGCCCCACTAAGTAAAGCCGCGGTCCAGGTCCCGGCCAGCAGGTCCGGGGCGCGTCTGGCATCCCGGACAGTACCCACGCAAAAGCCCTGTGAAGAGGGTTTCCAAGGGGCTTTAGTGGATACAGAACTTCTTTCCTCCAACAGACACCACAAGAAGGAGCCCACCATGGCACCCGCCGATTTCACCACCGGTGCCCGCCCGGTCAAAGCAGCCCGCGGCACCGAGCTCACCGCCAAGTCCTGGCAGACCGAAGCGCCCCTGCGCATGCTGATGAACAACCTGGACCCCGAAGTGGCAGAGCGCCCGGACGACCTCGTGGTCTACGGCGGCACCGGCCGCGCGGTCCGTTCCTGGGCCGCGTTCGACGCCATCACCCGCACCCTGGAAACCATGGAGAAGGACGAGACCCTGCTGGTCCAGTCCGGCAAACCGGTCGGCGTCTTCCGCACCAACGAATGGGCCCCGCGCGTGCTCCTGGCCAACTCCAACCTCGTCGGCGACTGGGCCACCTGGCCCGAATTCCGCCGGCTCGAGGCCGAGGGCCTGATGATGTACGGCCAGATGACCGCCGGGTCCTGGATCTACATCGGCACCCAGGGCATCCTGCAGGGCACCTTCGAGACCTTCGCCGCGATCGCCCGCAAGCTCACCGGCGACGAAAACGGCACCCTCGCCGGCACCCTGACCCTCACGGGCGGCTGCGGCGGCATGGGCGGCGCCCAGCCGCTCGCCGTCACCCTCAACGACGGCGCCTGCCTGATCGTCGACGTCGACGAGACCCGCCTGCGCCGCCGCGCCGGCAAGCGCTACCTGGATGAGGTGGAAACCGACCTCGACGCCGCCATCGCCAAGGTGCTCAAAGCCAAGGAGGAGCGCCGCGGCCGGTCCGTCGGCTACGTCGGCAACGCCGCCGAGGTCTTCCCGGAGATCCTCCGCCGCCACAAGGCGGGCGAACTGACCGTGGACATCGTCACCGACCAGACCTCGGCACACGATCCCCTGTCCTACCTGCCCGAGGGCATCACGGTGGACGAGTGGCACCGCGAGGCTGAGGCGGATCCGGAGGGCTTCACCAAGAAGGCCCAGGCCTCCATGGCGCGGCACGTGCAGGCCATGGTGGAATTCCAGGACGCCGGCGCCGAGGTCTTCGACTACGGCAACTCGATCCGCGATGAGGCACGCAAGGGTGGCTACACCCGCGCCTTCGAGTTCCCCGGTTTCGTTCCCGCGTACATCCGGCCGCTGTTCTGCGAAGGCCTGGGCCCGTTCCGCTGGGTGGCCCTCTCCGGCGATCCCGAAGACATCCGGGTCACGGACGAGGCCATCAAGGAGCTCTTCCCCGAGAACAAGCACCTGCACCGCTGGATCGACGCAGCCCAGGAGCGGGTGGAATTCGAGGGCCTGCCTGCCCGCATCTGCTGGCTTGGGTACGGCGAACGCGCCAAGGCCGGCCTGCTGTTCAACCAGCTCGTCAAGGAAGGCAAGGTCAAGGCCCCCATCGTGATCGGCCGCGACCACCTGGACTCCGGCTCTGTCGCATCGCCCTACCGTGAAACCGAAGCCATGGCAGACGGTTCGGACGCCATCGCCGACTGGCCCATGCTGAACGCCCTCCTCAACACCGCCTCCGGTGCCACCTGGGTGTCCCTGCACCACGGCGGCGGCGTCGGCATCGGCCGCTCCATCCACGCCGGCCAGGTTTCCGTCGCGGACGGTACCGACCTCGCAGCCGAAAAGCTCGAGCGCCTCCTCACCAACGATCCCGGCATGGGCGTCATCCGCCACGCCGACGCCGGCTACGAGCGGGCCCTCGACGTCGCCAAGGAACGCGGCGTTCGCATCCCCATGCAGGAATCCCGCTAACCGAGCCCCAATTCCACATCGATTGCTCCGTAAGTGCCGTTATGACCCCTCAAAAGGGCCCTTACGGAGCAATCGACGAGAAAAAAGTAGGAAACCATGACCCTCACAACCCACGAACCGCTCACTGTCACCCTCGGGTCCGTCGGCGTCACGCCCCAGGATGTGCTCGCCGTCGCGCGGCACGATGCCAAGGTCACCATCGCTCCTGACGCCTTGGAAACCGTGGCCAAGGTCCGCGCCCATATCGACAGCTTGGCCTCCAGTGACACCCCTGCCTACGGCATCTCCACCGGCTTCGGCGCCCTGGCCAACCGCCACATCCCCAACGAGCTGCGAACCCAGCTGCAGAAATCGCTGATCCGCAGCCACGCGGCAGGCATGGGCCCGGCAGTGGAGCGGGAGGTGGTGCGCGGCATCATGTTCCTGCGCGCCAAGACACTCGCGTCCGGCCGTACCGGCGTCCGCCCCGTGGTCCTGCAGACCATGGTGGACGTCCTCAATGCCGGGATCACCCCGGTGGTCCGCGAGTTCGGTTCGCTGGGCTGCTCAGGCGACCTGGCGCCGTTGTCACACTGCGCCCTGGTCCTGATGGGTGAGGGTGAAGCGGCAGGGCCCGACGGCGTCACGTACGGCGGGCGCGGCCAGCGGCCCGTCGCCGAGCTGCTGGCAGAGCACGGCATCGAGCCGGTCACCTTGGCTGAGAAGGAAGGGCTGGCGCTGGTGAACGGCACCGAGGGCATGCTGGGCATGCTCCTCATGGCCATCGCTGACCTCCGGCAGTTGCTGGCGACGGCGGACATCACCGCCGCGCTGAGCGTCGAGGCACTGCTGGGCACCGACCAGGTGTTCCTGCCCGAGCTGCACGCCGCGCTGCGGCCCCACCCCGGCCAGGCGGCCAGTGCGGACAACATGCTGCGCGTGCTCTCGGATTCGCCCATTGTGGCCTCCCACAAAGTGGGCGACTCAAGGGTCCAGGACGCCTACTCCCTCCGCTGCGCCCCGCAGGTGGCCGGCGCCGTCCGCGACACGGTGGACCATGCCGAACTGGTGGCTACCCGGGAACTGGCGGCCGCCATCGACAACCCGGTGGTGCTCCCGGACGGCCGCGTCAGCTCCAACGGCAACTTCCACGGCGCACCCGTGGCGTACGTCCTGGACTACCTGGCCATCGCCGTCGCGGACCTCAGCTCGAGCGCCGAGCGCCGCACCGACCGGATGCTTGATCCGGCCCGTTCGCACGGCCTCCCGGCGTTCCTGGCAGCGGATCCAGGCGTGGACTCAGGCCTGATGATCGCCCAGTACACCCAGGCCGGCCTGGTCTCGGACAACAAGCGGCTGGCCGTTCCGGCATCCGTGGACTCCATTCCGAGCTCCGCCATGCAGGAGGACCACGTATCCATGGGCTGGCACGCGGCGCGGAAGCTGCGCAAAGCCGTGGAGAACCTCCGCCGCGTCCTGGCCATCGAACTGGTGACCTCGGCCCGGGCATTGGACATCCGCACCCAGCTCTCCGGCGGAGTCCTCACTCCCGGACCTGCGGGCACCGCAGTGGTGGCAGCGCTCCGCGGCGTGGTGGAAGGGCCGGGGACGGACCGTTTCCTGTCCCCGGAACTGGAAGCGGCTGACCGGTTGGTCGCCTCAGGTGACGTCCGCGCGGCGGCCGAATCCGCCGTCGGGCCGCTTGCCTGAGGCCGAAGGATCTTCAGGGCCTGCGGCGCCTGCGTCCGCAGTGCGGAATATCCGGCGCCACGGCACGCCGTGGCGCCGGGAGTGTAGTAGAACTGAAGATGTAGTGAAAGTCACATCAAAGAGGCTGTGGCGGCAGAACGATACAAAGGGGTAGAAGTTCAAATGAAAGCACGTGGGGCAGTCCTGTCGAGGCGCAATGCCCATTCCGCCGCGGTTTCCAACTGGAGGGCCCTCCAGGCCGGGGATCGTGTCGAGATCGTCAAGCATGCGCATGTGGTGGCAGCGGGGGAGGTGGAAGAGGTGTCGCAGAGCGGCAACGTCCTCTGGCTGGTGCCGGCGGGCCCGTCAGGTCCGGCGGAAAAGCAGCTTTTCCTGAAGTCCGACGGCGTGCAGGTCCGCCGCGGCTGACGGTCCGGCCAGGCAGTACCCTGGAGCAACAAGAAATCCCCGCACTCCCCATGGGAGGGCGGGGATTTTTGTGGTCTTGGTCAGGCGGCGATGGACTCGTAGGTTTCGCCGAAGGGGACTGATTCGTCCAGGGCCACCATGTAGCGGCCCGGGTGCAGCCTGGTGACCAGGATTCCGCAGGCAGCGTCCTTGGCTGCAACTTCGATCAGTTCTGCCACCGCTTCTTCCAGTCCGGCGTGGACCTGGCTGGCGCTGGAAAACTCCAGGCTGATGGACCGGGGGGCAGGTCCTTCGGCGGTCTGGGCGGTGGGAACGCGCTCCAAGGTGGCTGTAGTCATGTACTGAACTTTCTGTGTTTCGTGCCAGTATGGCTCCAACATTCTACCGACTGATGACGTTATATGTCAGATGACTGCTCTTTGGCCGGCTCCTGAAGCGGTCACAAAGCGTTCCGTTCCGGGCGCCGCGGCCTTATCGAGGACCATGGAAGTGGGTGCCCGGAGGGCCCGGAAAGCCCGTCGATACAGCTGAGGAGAACACGGTATGAAGATCATGCGCCTGGGCGAAAGCGGCCACGAGCAGCCGGCCGTGCTGGTCACCTTCCCGGAGGGCCCCGACCGGTACTTCAGCCTGCTGCCCCTCACCGCCGACGTGGACGGCGCCTTCCTTGCCGACGGCGGCCTGGAAAAGGCCCGGAAGGCGCTCGAGGCAGGGGAGCTGCCGGTCCTGGAAGGCGCTGCGGCGCTGCGGGTTGGTTCCCCGGTGGCCCGGCCCGGCTCAGTGGTTGGCATCGGGATGAACTACGCCGCCCACGCAGCGGAGTCGGGTGCGGAGCCGCCCACCATTCCCGTGGTCTTCCTCAAGCCGAGCAACACCGTTACGGGCCCGTTCGACCCGGCCCCGCTTCCGCCCCGCTCCACGCAATACGACTGGGAGGTGGAACTGGGAATCGTGATCGGCAAGGAGGCAACCTACCTCGGCTCTCCCGATGAGGCTGCCGGCTGCATAGCCGGCTACGTCACTGCCAATGACTTTTCCGAACGCGAGTACCAGCTGCCGGGGGCTGCCGGCCAGTGGACCAAGGGCAAGTCGCTCCCCGGATCCACGCCCCTGGGTCCGTGGCTGGTTCCGGCGGACCAGATCGACGGCGGCAACCTGCGGCTGCGCAGCTGGGTGAACGGTGAGCCGCGGCAGGACTCAACGTCGGCGGAGCTCATTTTCGATGCGCCCACCCTGATCCACCACTGCAGCCAGTACATGCGGCTGGAACCGGGCGACGTGATCCTCACCGGAACCCCGCAGGGGGTGGCCCTGAGCGGCCGTTTCCCCTACCTCCAGCCCGGCGACGTGGTGGAGGTGGAGGTGGCAGGCCTGGGCCGCCAGCGCCAGGAGCTGTTCCGGACGCGGGCGGCCCCTACGGCTTAGCCCGCTTTTACAGCCAGGACCGGGCAGTCCGCTTCCAGCAGGATGCGCTGGGACGTGCTGCCCATGATCAGCTTGCCCACCGGGGTGCGGCGGCGCAGGCCGATCACAATCAGGTCGGCGTTGTGCTCCTCGGCGGCGTCCAGCACTTCAGCTGCCGCGTCGTGGCCGCGGACGGGCCGCTTGACCAGGTACTGGATGCCCTGGTTGGCCAGCCGCTGCTCGATGTCGTGGATGTCCCGTTCCTGGGCGAAGCGGGTGTCCACCGTGGTCTCGCCCTTGGAGGAGTTGATCAGCACCAGGGTGCTGTTGCTCTTCCGGGCTTCGGTGATGGCCTGGGTCAGGGCAGCTTCGCCCTCGGGTGTCGGGACGTATCCCACAACGACCGTCATGGTGTCTCCTTGCTTCTGCTCGATGTGCGTGGATGGCTTTGGTGCGGCTGCTTAGTCACTGTAATCCGCTGCACCCGAGTTGGCCGGGAGCAGCGGCCTGCGCTCCGGACGGTTGCGGCGGTACACCTTGTAGGCAAAGGGCCAGAGCAGGATGAGGCCAATAATGACATAGATGCCGACGGCGATCGGCTCACCCAGGAGCCCTGCCGGGTCGCCGGCGCTCAGCTGGAGGGTCTTGCGGAGCTGCCCCTCGATCCGCGGGCCAAGGATCACGCCCAGGATCAGCGGCAGCACGGGAAGTCCGAAGCGCCGCATCATGAACCCGAGTGCGCCCAGGACCAGCAGGATCACCAGGTCGAACGCCTGCAGGTTCACCGAGTAGGCGCCCAGGGTGGCGAAGAACAGGATGCCCGCGTACAGGTACGGGCGCGGCAGCTGCAGCAGCTTGGCCCACATCGGTGCCAAAGGCAGGTTGATGATCAGCAGCAGGAGGTTGCCGATGAAGAGGCTCGCGATCAGCGCCCACACCAGGGGACCTTCGCTGGTGAAGAGCTGTGGACCCGGCTGGATTCCGTAGCTGGTGAAGGCGGCCAGCATCACGGCTGCGGTGGCATTCGTGGGCAGTCCCAGCGCCAGCATGGGGGTCAGGGTTCCGGCGGCCGCAGCGTTGTTGGCTGCTTCCGGGCCGGCCACGCCTTCGATGGCACCCTTGCCGAATTCTTCGGGGTGCTTGCTGAGGCGCTTTTCGGTCACGTAGGACAGGAACGTGGGGATCTCGGCGCCACCGGCCGGCAGCGCGCCGAACGGGAAACCGAAGGCGGTACCCCGCAGCCACGGCTTCCAGGAACGCTTCCAGTCGGACTTGCCCATCCAGGGCTGGCCCACCGGGATGGCGTGCAGCGGAGTGCGGCGCAGGTGTGCCGCCACCCAGAGGGCCTCGCCCACGGCGAAGATGGCCACGGCCACCACCACGATGTCCAGGCCGTCCGCCAGGAGCGGCTGGCCGAACGTCAGGCGGCGCTGGCCGGTGACGGAATCCATCCCCACCAGGCCGATGGCCAGGCCAAGGCCCAGGGAGGCGAATCCGCGCAGCCGCGACGAGCCGAGCACGGCCGTAACGGCCAGCAGGGCCAGGACCATGATGGCGAAGTAGCTGGGGGCACCCAGGCTGACGGCGAACTTGACGACAATCGGTGCGCAGACGGCCAGCAGGGCCGTGCCGATGGTGCCGGCGACGAACGAGCCGATGGCCGCCGTCGCAAGCGCCTGGGCGGCACGGCCCGCCTTGGCCATCTTGTTGCCTTCGATGGCGGTGACCACCGAGGACGATTCGCCGGGGGTGTTGAGGAGGATCGAGGTTGTGGAGCCGCCGTACATGCCGCCGTAGTAGATGCCGGCGAACATGATGAAGGCGCTGGTGGGTTCCAGGGCGTAGGTGACGGGGAGCAGCAGGGCCACGGTCATGGCCGGGCCCAGGCCCGGGAGGACGCCGACGGCGGTACCCAGGATGACGCCGATGACGGCGTACAGGAAATTCATGGGGGTGAGGGCGGTGGCGAAACCGTCCATCAGGGAGGACCAGACGTCCATTTAGAGGATTCCTTCCAGGAGGCCGGCCGGCAGTGCGATGCCCAGGCCGAGGTAGAAGCCGTAGAAGGTCAGCAGGGACAGGGCCACCGAGATCAACCCGTCCCGGACATAGTGGCGGCTGCCCAGGGCCAGGACGCTGCCCCAGAACAGGACCGTTCCGGAGACCACCCAGCCGGCCCAGTCGATGAGCAGGATGTTCAGGATGAAGGCTCCGGCCAGGGGCAGGACGGTTTTCCAGTCGGCGGGGTGCGCCAGGTCGACGTCCTCGCCGCCCTCAGCCTCACCTTTGCCGCCACGGAGGACGTTGATGGCCAGCAGGACGGCGCAGACCACCAGCATGCCTGCAACGATGAACGGAACCGTTTTGGGCCCGACCGGGTCAGACTTCGAATACGGGGTTACCAGGCCGTTGGCGTCGAGGAAGACGACGACGCCGGCCGCCCCGAGCAGGAGTGCAACCCCCAGCTCGGAGCGGCCTTTCAGACCTGTGGTCAGGGACGTCACGCCAACCCAAGCTTGGTCAGGACGTCCGCCACCCGCTTGTCCTGCTCGGAGAGGAAGGTCTTGAACTGGTCTCCGGTAATGAAGGCATCGGTCCAGCTGTGGGTCTTCAGCGCTTCCTTCCAGCCCGCGGTGCCGTGCATCTTCTCCAGGGCTGCGATCAGTGCCGCCTTGTCCTTGTCACTGATTCCCGGAGGGGCCACCACGCCGCGCCAGTTGGTGAACACCAGGTCGATGTTGGATTCCTTAAGCGTGGGTGCGTCCACGCCGTCAAGGCGCTTCTCGCCACTGGTGGCCAGGACACGGACCTCGCCGGATTCGATCTGCTTCAGGTACTCGCCGGCGCCGGAGGCGGCGAAGCCGAGCTTGTTGCCAAGGATCGCCGGGAGAAGGTCGCCGCCGCCGTCGTAGGAGACGAAGTTGACCTTGGTGGCGTCGATGCCCACGGCACCCGCCAGCTGCATGGGCAGCAGGTGGTCCGGTCCGCCGGGGGAGGAGCCGCCGCCTACAGCAATAGAACCGGGATCGGCCTTCCAGGCCTTCACCAGGTCATCGATGGTCTTGTAGGGCGAATCCTTGCTGACCATGATGGCGCCGGGCTCTTCGATGAGGCGGGCCAGGGGGGTGGTGTCCGTCAGCTTGGACTCGGACTTGTTGGTGTAGCTGGCACCCACAACGCCCAGGCCCATGAGCATTGCAAGGTCGCCGTTGCCCTTCTCGTTGACAATGCGGGCAAGGCCCACGGTGCCGCCGGCACCGGCGAGGTTGAACACCTCGGTATTGGTGGAGATCTTCTCGTCATCGAGGACCTTCGCAGCGGCGCGGGCGGTGGTGTCGTAGCCGCCGCCGGGGGTGTTGGGGACCATGATCTGCAGGCCGGTGATCGGTCCGGCGGCGGCGCCGGAGCTTTCCGGGCCCGTGGAGCTCTTGCTGGTGGCACCGCAGCCGGTGGCCATCAGGGCGATGCAGGCAGCGACGGCGGCAACTCGCAATGCGCGGATCTGGCGCATGTGTTCCTCTTCTCTCAAACTTCTCGCAAAAAATCTGGCCAGCATCGGCTGACTCGTGGTTCCGATGCCTTGTGGTTCCGATGCTAGGGGCGGCCGTGACGCCGATCACTCTTGTGTACGCAGAGAAAGTTGTGTTCATTGCGTTCACGTTTCCGGCATCCCACGGCGGCCCTGCTCCGGGCTTTGGGATATAGTTCCCGGTACACCACCCCAGACCCTGCGCAGATATCCTGCGCGCTACAAGGCCTCCACAAGCGCCGGACCTCCGTTGCCCTGCCCCGCAAATACCAGGAAGACCATTGTGACTCGACGACGAGGAATGTCCCTTGCGGGGCAGTACCTGCTGCTGCAGTTGCTCATTGTCCTGGCCGTGCTGGTGGGCGTGGTGGCCATCTCCCTGGCGCAGTCAGCGGCGGCTTTTGAACGGATTGAGGGCCGGCGCGCCCTGTCCGCAGCCGAAGCCCTGGGCGGCAACCCCGTGGTGCGTGAGCTCCTGCCTGAGACGGAACCGCGCGGCGGGGCAGTCCTGCCCGCGGTGGCGGAGTCCGTCCGGATCGTCTCCGGCTCATCCCGGGTGGCGCTCGCACGCATCGACCGCACAGTGGTGGCGTCCTCGGATCCGAGCCTGCTGGGCTTGCCCTTGGAGCTTGGTGCCAGCAGGGTCATGGAGGGCCGTGCCTGGACGGGCGTGGTGGGCGGGACCCCTGCGCCGTTGCTGTCCGCGCACGTCCCCGTCCTGGATGACACCGGGCGCATGATCGGGATTGCCTCCATCAGCCGGAACTATCCAACGGTGCTCGAACGCCTGGGCGACGCCGTGCCCAACCTCCTCACTTACCTGGGCGTGGCGAGCGTCCTGGGCATCGCCGGGTCCTTTTTGCTGTCGCGCCGGGTCAAGCGGCAAACCCTTGGCATGGAGCCCAGCGAGATCACCAGCCTGGTGGAAAACCGCGAGGCCATGCTGCACGGCCTCAAGGAGGGCGTTGTGGCGCTGGACCTGCATGAGCGGATCACGGTGGCCAACCACAGCGCGCGTGCCCTGCTGGGCCTCCCGCCTGACTGCGTGGGCAAGCGGGTGGCGGCACTCGCCGTCGAACCCGCACTCAAGGAAGTCCTGACCCGCGAGCAGCCCGGGCCCGACCAGTTGGTGCTGGTGGGGGACCGGCTGGTGGTGATGAACCGGGTACCGTTCCAGTCCCGCGGCCGGGTGATCGGCTCGGTGACAACCCTGCGCGACCGGACCGAGCTGTCGGAACTGGAGCATGAGCTCGGCACCACCCGCACCGCCACGGACACCCTCCGGGCCCAGGCGCACGAGTTCGCCAACCAGCTCCACGTCATTTCGGGCCTGATCCAGATCGGCGAGTACGATTCCGTGGTCCAGTTCGTCAACGGTGCCACCGTGGACCGGACCCGGCTCAACGACGAAGTGTCGGCCCGCATCAAGGATCCCGCGCTCGCCGCCCTGCTGATCGCGAAGTCGAGCCTCGCCACCGAACGGGGCGCGGCCCTGCAACTTGACCCGGACTCCGTGCTGGACAGTGTGGATGACGGGCTGTCCCGGGACCTCACCACCGTGGTGGGGAACCTGGTGGACAACGCGTTCGACGCCGTCACCGGGCTTCCGCAGGCAGCGGTCAGGGTGCTGGTGGAGGGCAAAGGGGCGGGAGACGTTGTGGTGACGGTGCGGGACAACGGTCCCGGCGTTCCCGGGGGTGCCACCGACCGGATCTTCCGCCAGGGCTTCACCACCAAGGACCCCGGTCCGGCAGGCAGCCGCGGCTTCGGACTGGCGTTGTCCCGGGCAGTGTGCCGCCGCAGCGGCGGGAACCTGACGGTGGCGAACGATAATGGTGCAGTCTTTACCGCTGTGCTGAAACGAGGGAGTACCCGGCCGTGATCAAGGTTCTGATCGTCGATGACGATTTCATGGTGGCCAAGGTGCACGCCGGCTTTATCCAGCGCACGCCCGGCTTCACCGTGGTGGGGGCCGCCCATACCGGGGCGCAGGCCGTCGCGGAAACCGGGCGGCTCCAGCCGGACCTGGTGCTGCTGGACATCCACCTTCCGGACATCAACGGCCTGGACCTGATGCAACGCCTGCGCGCTGTGGCTCCGGAGCTGGACGTGCTGGTCATCAGTGCCGCGCGCGAGGTGGAGACCGTCCGCAAGGCGCTCCGCGGCGGCATTGTCCATTACCTGATCAAACCCTTTTCGCAGACGGACCTGCAGGAGCGGCTGGAGCACTACCGGAACGCCTACCAGGGCCTCGATGCGTCCAAGGACGTGGCCGAACAGTCCGACGTGAACCGCGTGTTCGGCCTGGACCGCGCCGAACGGCCGTTGCCCAAAGGCTGCAGCATCGAGACGCTGAAGCTGGTGGAGGCAGCGTTGAACGCCGCCACCGGAGACGTGTCGGCGGCGGAAGTGGCCGAGGAACTTGGAACCTCCCGTGTCAGCGCCCGCCGCTACCTTGAGTACCTGCACGATGAAGGAACACTGGACGTGCGGCTCAAGTACGGGGTGGGACGGCCCGAACGGCGGTACGTGCTGAAGGCCTGACGGGACCATCGCCGTGGGCGCGTTGCGCGGGCCCCGCCGCCTGGGACCAGCTCTTAGCGCAGCAGCGTGTCAATCAGCCGGGCGGCAGTCCTGGCGGTCCGGCCGTCAATGTCGAACACCGGATTCAGCTCTGCCACGTCCAGGTGCAGCAGCTTCCCGCTCCGGGCCACCTGCCGGCAGACGGCCGAAATGACGGGCAGCGGGACACCGTAGGCTGCGGGCGCACTGACGCCGGGGGCCACCGCGGCGGGCAGGACGTCAAGGTCGATGGTCAGGTACAGGACGTCGATGTCCGCCAGGAACTCCGCCACGAAGTCCCGGGTCCGGTCCGCGTCGCAGTCTTCGTCCAGCAGGTAGCGGACCCCCAGTTTGTCCGCGGTGTCGAACAGGACCCGCGTGTTGTTCGGCTCCGAGATGCCGGCGACGGCGTACCGGAATTCGCGTCCGGCGTCCGCCTCCGCGCGGGCCATCTGCAGGAATGGCGTGCCGGAACTGGGCACCGCCTCGTCCCGGAGGTCGAAGTGCGCATCAAGGTTTAGGACTCCGAGGCACTGCCCGCTTTGGACAGCCGACGATGCGCTGACACCGAGGTAGCTGGCATAGGCGGTTTCGTGGCCGCCGCCCAGCACCACGGTTTGGTGGCCGGCATCCAGCAGTTCCACCAGAACCTGGCCAAGCCGTTCCTGGCCGGACTCGAGGTCTTTCCCGGACACCACCACATCGCCTGCGTCGGCCACGGTACGGTCCAGGTGGAAAGCCAGCGGACCCAAGGCTTTCCGGAGCGCCGCGGGCGCGGCCGCCGCGCCTGTCCTGCCCTTGTTGCGGCGAACCCCCTCATCGCTGGAAAAGCCCAGCAGGGCGGCGGGCCTGCGTCCGGGCGCGGCGGCCTGCAATTCATCGGAGGCATTGACCGCCTGCCACCAGCGGCGGTGGCCGGGCCCATCGCCGTCGAACCTGCCTGTCCAGGGCTGGGGCGGGACGTCGACGGCGGGAAGCTGGAGGGACATGCTCCAAGCTCACCGCATGACGGGGGCGAAAACCAGCGCGGCCGCCGTCGTCCTGTCCGGAATCCAAGAATCCGCAGGCGCCGGGCATTCGCGGGGGAACGGCCCGCCGGTGGTTGCGGGGGATAGGGTGGGACCGGGCCGCTCCGCAGGCGCAGGCAATGGCTGCGGGCCGGCAACGAAACAATTCCAGGCTGGAGAGCCCATGTTTGAAGCCCCCGACATCCTTTTTGCCGCAGCCGGCCTGGCCGTCTTCATCGCGGCGGTCCTGCCCAAGCTGCTGCGCGACATTCCGCTGTCCATGCCCATGGTCTTCCTGGGCGCCGGGATGGCAGCCTTCGCGCTGATCCCCTCGCTGCCAAGTCCCAACCCGGTGGAGCACAGCGACTTTGTCATGCATCTTGCCGAGGTGTGCGTGATCATCTCCCTGATGGGCGCCGGGCTTGCCCTGGACCGCCCCGTTGGACTCCGGCGGTGGTCCACAACGTGGCGCCTCCTGGGTATTGCCATGCCGCTGTGCATCGTGGGGCTGACGTTGCTGGGGATGTGGCTCCTGGGCCTGGGGCTCGGTGCGGCACTGCTGGTGGCCGCAAGCCTGGCCCCCACGGACCCCGTCCTGGCGTCGGAAGTGCAGGTGGGTGAGCCAGCCGACCAGGACGACCACACCGACAAGGAAGACGAGGTCCGGTTCGGCCTGACGTCGGAGGCCGGGCTCAATGACGGGCTGGCGTTTCCGTTCGTCTACCTTGCCATTGCCATCAGCGTTGCCGGAGCGGACCCCGCAGCCTGGTTCGGTGAGTGGTTCGGACTGGACGTGGTGTGGCGGCTGGCCGTCGGGCTCGTCGTGGGGTTCCTCACCGGAAAGCTGCTGGCCAGGCTGTTCTTCTCGGCCCGTGCCGACAGCCTTCGGCTCTCCAACCACTCGGAGGGCTTTGTGGCCCTGGCGGCGACATTCCTGGCCTACGGACTGACCCAGATGGTGGAGGGCTACGGGTTCATTGCGGTGTTTGTCTGTGCCGTGACCATCCGCGCCGCAGAACGCACCCATGGTTACCACCGGGTGCTGCACTCCTATGTGGAGCAGCTGGAGCGGCTCCTGACCGTGGTGATCCTGGTCCTGCTCGGCGGGGCCATCGCCCGCGGGCTGCTGGCAGGGATCGGGCTGCCGGAACTGCTGGTGGCTCTTGCCTTCCTCCTGGTGGTCAGGCCGCTGGCCGGCTGGCTGGGCCTGCTGGGAGGCAAGACCGGTCCACGGGAACGCGTGGCACTGTCCTTCTTCGGCATCCGCGGAATCGGGTCCCTGTACTACCTGGCCTTTGCGTTGGGGGAAGGCCACTTCACCGACCAGGCACGCTGGCTCTGGTCCTTTGTCGGGCTGGTGGTGGCCCTGTCCATCGTGATCCACGGAGCCACCACCTCGCCCCTGATGAACCGGCTGGACCGTTTGCGGCAGCGGAAGGCGCTGGCCGTCTCCGGTGACGAGGGGCTCGCCCCCAACACCCCGGTGTAGGCGCCCGGCCGGCAAAGCCCCGGGCAAAGCGAAAGGGCTGGTACGGCGGACGCCGCACCAGCCCTCTTCCTTGGACGGGGGTTACTTCATACCCAGGGCCGCCTCGATGGGGCCGATGGCGAAGAACAGCGCGAACGCTGCGGCCACGGCCCACATCAGCGGGTGGATGTCCTTGATCCTGCCCTGGACGGTGCGGATCAAAACGTAGGCAATGAAGCCTGCGCCCAGGCCGTTGGCGATGGAGTAGGTGAAGGGCATCAGGGTGAAGGTGAGGAACGCGGGGATGGCGATGCCCCAGTCCTGCCAGTCGATCTTGCCCACCTGGGAGACCATCATGAAGCCCACCACCACCAGCGCGGGGGCCACGGCCTCAAACGGGACCAGGTTGATCAGCGGAGTGAAGAACATGGCCACTAGGAACAGCAGGCCGGTGACGATGGACGCCACGCCCGTGCGGGCGCCCTCGCCGATGCCGGCGCCGGCTTCAACGTAGATCTGGTTGGAGGAGACGGAGGCGCCGCCGCCGATGATGGCGCCGAGGGCGTCCACCTGGAGTACGCGGTCGACGTCGGGAATGTTGCCGTTCTCGTCCACCGTGCCGGCTTCGTTGGCCAGGCCCACCATGGTGCCCATGGCGTCGAAGAAGATGCTGAGCAGGATGACGAAGGCCAGCAGGGTGGCGGCCACGAAGCCCAGGTGCTCGAAGGCACCGAACGGGTTGGCCTTGCCGATCAGGGAGAGGTCCGGGGCAGCCCAGCCGGAGAACGCCGGGGCCACCAGGGACCAGCCCTGCGGGTTGAAGTTCTTGCCGTCGAAGCTGGGGCCGATGTGCAGGGTCGTCTCGAGGATGACGGACAGCACGGTGGAGGTGATGATGCCGATCAGGATGGCGCCTTTGACCTTGCGCACCACCAGGGCGATGGTCAGGATCAGGCCGAACACGAACACCGCGGTGGGCCAGCCCAGGAGCTTGCCTTCGAAGCCCAGGCCAACCGGCACGGTGGTTCCCGCGACGTCCGGGATGCGCCGCACGAACCCGGCGTTGACCAGGCCGATCAGGGCGATGAACAGGCCGATGCCCACCACGATGGCCGTCTTGAGCCCGTCCGGAACGGCTTTGAAAACGGCGGTGCGGAAGCCGGTCAGGACCAAGATCAGCATGGTGACACCGGACAGGACCACCAGGCCCATCATGTCCGGCCACGTCAGTCCGGGGTTGGTGGCGACGGTGACGGCCACGAAGGCGTTGACGCCAAGGCCGGTGGCCAGGGCGAAGGGATGCCGTCCCCAGGCCCCCATGAGGATGGTGAGGACGCCGGCCACCAGCGCGGTCACGGCGGCGACGGCGGTGAAGCCCAGCGTGGTGCCGTTGGAGTCCGCGCCGGACAGGATGAGGGGGTTCAGCACCACGATGTAGCTCATGGCGAAGAACGTGGCGAACCCGCCGCGGATCTCGCGGGAAAGGTTGGAGCCGCGCTCCGTGACCCTGAAATACCGGTCCAGGGCAGAGCCTTGCTTAAGCATTAGTCCTCCGGGGAAGTGTGTGGGGATACCTGCATCCTAAGGGAGCAGCGGGGAGTGGGCAGGCAATTTCGCCTAGTCTGTAAGGAAGCCAACACGAGGAGCAGCCCGCAATGCGCCAAGTCCCCCGCCAGTTGCTGAGCCTGGTGCTCGGTATGTTT
Source organism: Pseudarthrobacter sp. 05T312 (assembly GCF_056396685.1). Lineage (NCBI taxonomy): Bacteria > Bacillati > Actinomycetota > Actinomycetes > Micrococcales > Micrococcaceae > Pseudarthrobacter > Pseudarthrobacter sp. 05T312. The sequence goes on along the minus strand of NZ_JBFTLY010000007.1, from coordinate 153,197 downwards.
GTCCTTGCAGGCGCTGCACTGGGCCTGGCCGCCCCGGCCTCCGCCCATGATGCCGCTGAATCAACCAGCCCGGCGCAGGGGGCTGCACTGGCTGCTCCGCCCGCCGAGGTTTCGGTGACGTTCAGCAACAAGCCGCTGGGCATCGGGTCGTCCTTCTCCGTCAAGGACGCCGGTGGAACCGAATGGGCTGACGGCTCCGTGCAGATCGTGGACAATGTGGCCATCCAAAAGCTGCGGCCGGGCGGCCCGGCGGGAACGTACACGGTGGCGTGGCGCGTGGTCAGCTCGGACTCACACCCCATCGAGGGAACCTTCACCTTTTCGGCGGCGTCCGGCGCCGCAGCGTCAGGGACGCCCTCCGGGGGAAGTTCGACGGCGGCCGGGGCGGTCCCGGGCATGGGCACCGCACAGCCGGGAACCACGGAAGAGCCGTCGGAGCCCGCGGGCGCCGGCGAGCCGTTCCAGTGGAGCATTGTGATTTTTGCGGTGGTCGCCGTCGGACTGCTGGTAGCGCTCGGCGTCATTGCCAGGCGCAGGCTCACCGGTGATGGCGACGCCGGGGAGGACGGGGAGTAGTCCCGCCCGCCGGGGCGGTTAGGTCCTGCCGGGCGCCTAGCCGGCGGACGCTCAGCAGGTGAGTACCGCAAAGCCGCCCGCGGCCGGGAAAGCGCCGCCGGAGAGCTGGCCGTTGGACGCCTGTCCGCTGGCCGGGTTGACCTTGGCGGAGATGGCCTGGCCCACGGTCTTGGCCTGGCGCAGAACTTCCTTGGGTGATGGCGTGATGAGTTCGCCCACGCCTACCAGGTAGATCCCGATGGCCCGCATGGCGGCTGCCACGTTCCGGCCCACGGCAATGCCGAAATCATTGAGCATGCGCCGCAACTGGCTGTGGGCGCAGCGGGTGAGCACAATGTGGTCTGCCACCAGGATGCCGGTGGGAGTGTGTACCTGCCACTGCGGTGCCGCCTGGTCCGGCGTTTCAAGCATGGTCAGCTGGACGGCCCGGGTGGTATTCCGGACATCCACGCTGTGGCTGGCGGCGTAGTTGCGCAGGTGGCGCAGGATCTCGTTGCGCTCCCGGAGGGTATCGCTGTCCGCCGCGTCGCAGCGCTGCAGTGAAGTAGTGTTCGCCGGCTGCGCCTGGCCGAGGATATCGAGGCCGTCCACCACGATGGAGTCCACCCCATGGCGGCGCAGTTCAGCGGCCACGGCCAGCCCGGACAGGCCAGTGCCAATGACCACAGTGGTGGTCTGTTCGGTCCCGGCATTCCCAGGCGTGCTTGACACTACAGTTTCCCTCCTTTGGAGCTTCGGCAGGTGCCGGCGTCATCGCCGGCTCGCGTTCCGTTACCCCCAAGTACGGCCGCAGCGCATGGCTCGGGACCGTCCTGGCAGGAAGATGCGGTTGGCGTCCCGGACCAACAATGTCCTGAAGACTACAGAACAAACGCGGCCGTGGATAGCCCAATGGAGAAAACAATTCCGTCCCGTGAAGGCGCTTTCCGGAAACGGTCCGAAAGCCTGTGGATAACTTCGCCCACCTGCCCCTGAACAGGCTTGCTAAGCATCAGGGGACGGAGAATAGTGGGGAGCAGGAGCGGTCCTGTTCCTGCCGGCGCCGGTGGTGTGCCGGGTGCGTAGGAAGCGGCCCGTTTTCTGGCAGAATAGCCGCAACATCAGGCGTATCGCGAGGAGGCGGCCCCCATGGGCTCACGAGAGTTGCATCCGGACCCGGCCCAGGACGGTGGCGGCAGACGTTCCGCTCCGCAGGGCATCGTGGTCGGCGTGGATGGTTCGGACCATGGCCAGTGCGCGCTGGTGTGGGCCGCGCGCGAAGCCCAGCGCCGCGGGCGTCCCCTCCATATCGTCACCGCCTACTCCGTACCGATCTTCGCCGCGTCCGGCCTGGACGGGGGTTACGCCACCGTGGACGACTCCGTGATCCGCGAAGGTGCCGAGGCCATTCTCCGGCAGGCACTGGAAAAGGTCGCAGCGTACGACGTCGACGTCACTTCCGCGGTGGAGAACGGCGACGCCGCAGGAGTCCTGCTGGAGATCTCCGAAACCGCTGAACTCCTGGTGGTGGGAACCCGCGGCCGCGGCGGCTTCGTGGGACGGCTCCTTGGTTCCGTCAGCAGCGCCCTGCCCGCCCACGCCAAGTGCCCTACCGTGACGGTCCCCTTGTTCTGCTCGGACCGGCTGGGCGAGGCCACGGAGGACCGCCGCGTCAAGGCTGAACAGGCCAAGTCCGGCCACCGGCCGGTGGAGAACGTGGTGGTGGTCGGTGTGGACGGCTCCGAGCAGGCCCGCGTCGCCGTCCTTGAAGCAGCCGACCAGGCCGAGCGGCTCGGTGCCTCCCTCCGCGTGGTCTGCGCCGTTCCCCAGTACAGCGGCTCCCTGGCCTGGGTTCCCGCACCCATGGACCGCAAAGCCCTGTTCGACGATATCCGCGTCACCCTGGAAGCCGGCATGGCATGGCTCCGCAGCCATTACCCCAGGCTGCAGGCAGAGTACGAATTGAAGGACGGCTCGCCGGTGGACGTGCTCGTCGAGGAAAGCCGGCACGTTGAGCTGGTGGTGGTGGGTACCCGCGGCCACGGAGGCTTCACCGGAATGCTGCTCGGATCGACGTCCGACGGCGTTCTCCACCACGCAAAGGGCCCTGTCATGGCTGTCCCGGACCGGGAGGACCCCCGCCTGGTGGACCGTGGACGGTTCGGTCCCATCCTGGGCGACGCCGCGTAGACCGCGCATTTCCCGGGCAGCCGGCGGAAGACCGCGGACATGATGCAGCGCACCCCAACCGATGACGGATCCGGCGGGTTGGTGCTGGACCTCACCCAGCTCAACGCCGGAATGCTCGCGCTGGTGGGCGGCAAGGCTGCCAACCTTGGAGAGCTGTTGTCGGCCGGGCTGCCGGTTCCGGAGGGGTTTTGCCTCACCACCGCCGCGTACCGGCAGGCTACCGGTGCCCCGGATGAACTTCTCCCCGCACTGGCCGGTGTATACGCGGCCCTGGGGGATGAACCGGGGCTCGGCGGGGCGTCACCCAACGTGGCAGGACTCGCCGGCACCGCCCGCGCCGCCATCCTTGCCGCTCCCATTCCCGCGGAAGTTGCCCAGGCGGTGGAGCACGCTTACAAGGCCATGGGGTCCGACGTCCCGGTGGCAGTAAGGTCTTCGGCCACCGCGGAAGACCTGCCTTTCGCCAGCTTTGCCGGCCAGCAGGACACCTACCTGAACGTGGTGGGCACCGCCGCGGTGCTGGATGCCGTCCGGCGGTGTTGGGCATCGCTGTGGACCGACCGCGCAACCGCGTACCGGGCAACCCTCGGAATCGACCCGGCCGCCGTGGCGCTCGCGGTGGTGGTCCAGCGGATGGTGGCCGCGGAGACTGCGGGCGTGATGTTCACCGCGAATCCCGTCACCGGCAGCCGCCGGCAGGTGGTGATCGACGCCAGCCCGGGCCTGGGCGAGGCCGTAGTCTCCGGCGCGGTCAACCCGGACCACTTCGTGGTGGATGCACTGACCGGAAGGGTGCTGGAAAGCACGCCTGGCGACAAAACCGTGGAGATACGGCCGGCCGCCGGAGGCGGGACTGAGCTTCGGGAGATGCCGGGCCGCCAGGGTGCCGCCTGCCTCACGGACCGGCAAGTGGCCGGCCTGGTGCGGCTGGGGTTGCGGGCCGGGGAACATTTTGGTGCCGCGCAGGACACCGAATGGGCGGTGGACGGCGATGGCGCCTTGTGGCTGACTCAATCGAGGCCCATCACCACGCTCTATCCGGTCCCCAGGAGCAACGGTGCCGCCGGCCGGATTCGCCCAGGTTCCACCGCCGGCGGGACCCGGGCTTACCTCTGTTTCAGCCTCGCACAGGGCCTCACCCGGCCGCTTACACCGATGGGCCTCGCGGCTGTCCGGCTTATCGCCTCATCGGTGGCCACCGCTGCCGGTTTTCCCGTTCCCGCCCCCCGGGGAGGACCGTCCCCGTACGCCGAGGCGGGGCAGCGGATCTACATCGACTTCACCACGCCCATCCGCAGCAGCGTGGGCCGCCGCCTCGTTCCGCGCGTCTTTGACATCATGGAAGCCCGGACGGCAACGGTCATGCGGCAACTGTTCTCGGACCCCGCCTTCTCGGTGACCACCAGGACGCCTTTCGGGCTGCTGCGGCACGTTGTGCCCGCGGCGGTCCGTGCAGAGGTGCCCGCCAACTTCCTCCGTGCGTTGTTCCGGCCCGGGGCGGCCTTCCGCAGGCTGGACCGTTTCATCGGGGAGTTCGACGCGTCCCTGGCTCCCGGTGACGGTGCCACCGCACTGGCACGCCTGGACCATGCCGAGGCGCTGGTGGGCTCGCGCCTGTTCCCGATCGTTCCGGCGATCCTTCCGCTTCCCGCCCTTGGGTTCGTCATGCTGGGTGTTGCCGGAAAGCTGCTGGGCGGGGATGCCTGGGATGAGCTGCAGCCCGTGATCCGGGGCCTGCCCAACAACGTCACCACGGAAATGGACCTTGAACTGTGGCACTTGGCGCAGGCAATCCAGGAGGACGCCGAATCACGCACCGCCCTGATGGAGGGCGACCCGGCCGCCCTGGCTGCCGCCTTCCAGGCGGGCCGGCTGCCGGCGCGCCTGGACACGGGCGTGGCAAGGTTCCTGGATAGGTACGGCCACCGGGCAGTGGGCGAAATCGACGTCGGACTCCCGCGGTGGTCGGAGGAGCCGGCCCACATCCTGGGGATCCTTGCCAACTACCTGCGGCTGGACAATCCAGCACTGGCACCGGACGCCCAATTCGGCAAGGCTGCCGAGGACGCGGAGGCGCAGGTGGGCCGGCTTGTGGCCAGGGCATCCGCCCGCGGCAAGATCCGGGGCTGGCTGGTGCGTGCCGCGCTCCGCAGGGCACGGCTGTTCGCCGGACTGCGCGAGCTGCCGAAGTACCAGCTGGTGGTGGCCCTCGGGGAAGTCCGGCGCCAACTGCTCCTGGTGGGCAACGAACTGGCGCAGGCGGGAACGGTGGAACGGCCCGACGACGTATTTTTCCTGGACTTCGCCGAGGCCCGGCAGGCCCTGGCCGGAACAGACGGGAACAGCGGGGCTGCCGTCCGGGACCTGCGGACCCTCGTGGCGGCGCGGCGCCAAGACTATGCCGTGGAGCTCAGGCGCCGGCACATCCCCAGGGTATTGCTCTCGGACGGCACGGAACCCGAAGCGGTGCGTACCGCCGTCGGAATCGCAGGGAACGGAAACCTGCCCAGTGGAACCCTGGCCAACGGAACCCTGGCCGGCAGCCCGGCCTCGGCCGGGAGGGTGACCGCTGCGGCACGGGTCATCCTGGACCCGGTTGGAGCGCGCCTGGAACCCGGCGAGATCCTGGTTGCCCCGTCCACGGACCCGGGCTGGACGCCGCTGTTCCTGACGGCAGGAGGACTGGTGATGGAGATGGGCGGGGCCAACTCCCATGGCGCCGTCGTGGCCAGGGAATACGGTATTCCCGCGGTGGTCGGGGTACCGGATGCCACCGGCCTGATCAGCACCGGCCAAACAATAACGGTCGACGGCGGTGCGGGAACCGTCGTGCCGGAACGCCCCGGTAACCCCCGGAATGGACCCGTTCCCAAGGGCACGGACCCCCCTGAGCGGGCGTAGTCTTGGACTATGGGCTCCAACAGGCTGGATTCCGGCGGACAGTCTCAAAACATCCACGTGCAGCGAAGCAGCACCAAAAGCCGCAAGGCGTGGCTGCGATGGCTTCCGGCCGTCGTGGCTCCGGCGGTCATCGCCTCAGCAGCCCTGGTCGGGTCCCTCCCGGCCGGCGCCAGCAACCCGCTCCCAGCCAAGACGCCGGCCCAGGTCCTGGAGTTGGCCGCCAGCCACCAGGTGCGCACATTCTCGGGCACGGTGGAACAGTCAGCTGACCTGGGCTTGCCGGAACTTCCGGCCGCCGGGAAACCATCCGGGTCCGCGTCCGGTCCTGCGTCCGCCGGCAGCGTGGCTTCGGTAATTGAGCTCCTGACGGGCAAGCACACCGCGCGCATCTACGTGGACGGCAAGGACAACGCCCGCGTACAGGTGATGGACCAACTGGCCGAACGGGACGTGGTACGCCACGGAAACGACGTCTGGTTCTACTCCTCAAAGGACAACTCCGCAGCCCACCTGGCCGTGCCCCAACGCACCGGGGACCCTGCCCACACAGCGGATCCCGCGCTTCCGAACGACCCGCACGGCACACCCGGGATGCACACTCCCGCTGAACTGGCCCAACAGTTCCTGTCAAAGGTGGACCCGGGTACCGCCGTTTCCGTGGGCCCGGATGTATCCGTTGCGGGGCGTGCCGCCTACAACCTGCTGCTTGAGCCCCGCACGGACGGGACGTTGGTGGGCAAGGTGGCCATCGCCGTCGACGGTGAGAGCGGGATGCCATTGTCCGTCACGGTGACGGCACGCGGCGCGGATAAGCCTGCCCTCGCCTCCGGGTTCACCAGCTTCTCGCTGGACGCGCCGGACCCGTCAGTCTTCGGCTTCAGCCCGCCCCCGGGCAGCACGGTGAAGGAGCTCCCGGTCCCGGACAAATCCCACGATCCCGCCAACTCCCATGATCCCGCCGATGCCCATGGCCCGGGCGCCATGCACGGTGATGCCAAGGGGAATGTGGCCGTCACCGGCACCGGCTGGGAGACGGTGGTGGGCACGGCGGCTGGATCCGCTGCGGCGGCCGAACCACTGCTCCAGGACCCGCTGCTGTCCCAGGCCGCCATCGCCGTACCCGGCGGCCGGCTGCTTTCCACGGCCCTGCTGAATATCCTGGTGACCGACGACGGCCGGATCTTCGCTGGAATGGTGCCGCCTGAGGGGCTGCAGGCCGCAGCAGCAGCGCGGTAGGCATTGGACGGACGGGGGAGTGGCGGCCGGGCCGGAGCACGCCAGGTGACCGCGGAGCTGGCGATTGAGACCCGGGGCCTCAGCAAGCACTTTGGCCAGCAGGCCGCCGTCGACCAGGTGGACCTGGCCGTCCCGCACGGGACGGTCTTCGGATTCCTGGGGCCCAACGGGTCCGGGAAGACCACCACCATCCGCATGCTGCTGGGACTGGCTGCCGCGTCCGCCGGTACCGTGACGCTGCTGGGCCAGGAGATGCCGGACAAACTCCACGAGGTGTTGCCGCGCGTCGGCGCCCTGGTGGAGGGCCCCGCGTTCTATCCGTTCCTGTCCGGCGCCGCCAACCTCCACCGGCTCGATTCCGCCAGCCCGCACACTGTGCCTGCCACGCGCAAGGCCCGCGTGCAGCAGGCCCTGGAGCGTGTAGGCCTGGAACACGCGGCGGGGAAGCGCGTGCACGCGTACTCCCTGGGAATGAAGCAGCGGCTGGGCATCGCCAACGCACTGCTTTCGCCCCGGGACCTCCTGGTCCTGGACGAGCCCACCAACGGCCTGGATCCGCAGGGCACCCGCGAAGTCCGCAACCTGGTGCGCTCGCTGGCGCACCAGGGCACCACCGTTTTTGTTTCCAGCCACCTGCTGGCCGAGGTGGACCAGATGTGCACCCACGCCGCGGTCATGAGTGCCGGCAAGCTCGTGGCACAGGGCCCGCTGGCCGAGCTGCGCCAGGCTGGAACTACGCGCCTGCGGCTGGTAACACCCAACGGCGGTGCGGCGCGGCAGGTCCTGGCGGGGCTGGGGCTGGTACCCGGGCAGGGGGAGGCCGAAGCGCAGGCTGAACGTCCGGGCCGCCCAGGCCAGCAGGGGCTGCCGGAACCACGGCGGCCCCAGCCGGACGGGGAGACCATCGTGGCCGCGCTGGATGCAACCGGGCAGCCCGCGGTGCTGCCGGAGGACGTCGTGGCGCGCCTGGTCCAGGCGGGGGTCCGCGTCCGGGGCTTCGCCGTCGAACGTGAAAGCCTCGAGGACCGCTTTGTTGCCCTGACCGGGGAAGGATTCGACGTTGCCCAGTAGCGTTCCCGCCGACATTCCGGAAACCGCCAAGACTGCCCCGGCCGCCTCAACGCCGCGCAGCTCAGGTCTGTCCCTCCTGGGGTCGGAACTCAAAGTGCTGTTCGGGCGGCGGCGGACCTGGGCGCTGCTGCTGGCGCTCGCCGCCATCCCCATACTCATCGCAGTGGCCGTAAAGGTTTCCTCCGCGGTCCCGCCGGGGCGGGGCCCTGCATTCCTCGACCGAATCACCCAGAATGGCCTGTTTGTGGCTTTCACCGCCATGCTGGTGTCCGTCCCGTTGTTCATGCCGCTCGCGGTCGGGGTGGTGGCTGGCGATACGATCGCCGGAGAGGCCAGCCTGGGTACCCTCCGGTACCTGCTGGTGGCGCCGGCCGGGCGGGTGCGGCTTCTCCTGGTGAAGTACGCGGGGGCACTGGCCTTCTGCATCGTCGCTCCGTTGACCGTGGGCCTGGCAGGTGCGGCCATTGGGGCTGCACTGTTCCCCGTGGGCCCGGTGACCCTGCTCTCCGGAGGTGTGGTCCAGCCCGGCGAAGCCTTCCTGCGCATAGTGCTGATCGCCGCCTACCTGGCCCTGTCCCTCGCCGGACTCTCGGCCATCGGGCTGTTCCTGTCCACGCTGACCGTCGTTCCGGTTGGGGCGATGGCCGCCACGGTGGTGGTGTCTGTGCTTTCCGAGGTCCTGGACCAGCTTCCGCAGCTGGAGTGGCTGCACCCGTGGCTCTTCAGCCATTACTGGCTTGGTTTCGCCGACATGCTGCGCCAGCCACTGGTGTGGGACTCGTTCGGCAGCAACGCCCTGCTCCAGGCCGGCTACGTGGCGGTGTTCGGGGCGCTCGCGTATGGCCGGTTCGTCACCAAGGACATTTTGAGCTGACGACGGCGGCGGGAGCCTTCATAACCTGCAGCCCCAAGGCCGCAGCCCCAAGGTCGCAGCTCAGTAGCGGGCTGCGTACGGGTACAGGTCCATGCCCACCATTGAACTGATGGTGGAAACGGTGATGCCCTCCTGCGGGTTCAGCGCCTGGACCACCTGGCCGTTCCCCAGGTAGATGGCCACGTGGTAGAAGTTCGGGGCGGAACCCCAGACCAGCAGGTCGCCTCGCCGGGCCTGCGAAATCGGAACGTGGACCGGGGCTGCCGCGTACTGCTGGGATGCGGTGCGCGGAAGGTACGTACCGGCCGCGGCGAAGGCATTCTGCACCAGGCCCGAGCAGTCGAAACCATACGGCCCTGTGCCACCCCATTGGTAGAAGTACGGTGCGCCCACCTTGCCCAAGGCGACGGAGATGGCTGCCTCATACGTGCCTGAGCTTGCAGGAGGTGCAGGTGAAGGTGCAGGTGCAGGCGCAGGGGCGGGTGCAGGTGCCGGGGCAACCAGAGCAGGAGCGGGTGCCGGTGCGGCGGGGGCAGGTGCCGCGGCAACGGGTGCCGGCGCGGGTGCAGCGGGCGGCGCGGCAGCCACCGGTGCGGCAGGGGCGGGGGCTGCCGGGGCCGGCGCGGCGGGAGCGGGAGCCGCGGGGGCAGCCACCTGGCCGCCGCCGTTCTGTCCCGCACTGTTCTGGCTCGCGGCCTGGTCCTTGGCTGCCTTGTCCTGCGCTGCTTTATCGGCAGCTGCTTTGTCGGCGGCCGCGGACAAAGCAGCAAGGCGTGCCTCTTCGCGTTGCCGGTCAAGGGCATCCACCCGGGCGGATTCGAGCGCCACGGTGGTGTTGCGGAGCTGCGCCAGTTGATCCACCAGGACGGTCCGCTGCGCCTTTGCATCGGCGACCGCCTTGGCCTGCGCGGCGTTGGCCTCCTCCGCCTGGGATTTCCGTTGCTCGGCGGTCTTCGCTGCGTCATCGGCAGCCTTGGTGGCGTCCTCCGCCGCTGCGGTCAGGGAGCGGTAGGCGGTGGCCGCGGCGTCCGCAGCTTCGAACGCGCGGCTGCGGCTGGCGGAAAGGGCCTCAAGGGTGGCGGCCTGCTGGAGGCTGTCGGTGCCGCTGGCCAGGGTTCCGAGGGTGGGGTTCAAGCCGCCGTTGCGGTACAGATCACCGGCGAGCTGCCCTACCTGCTTCCGGGTCCTGTCCTGCTGGTCGCGGGCCGACGCTGCTTTGGCGGCGGCAACGGAAGCCGCTTCAGTCCGCTGCTGCAGTTCCACGAGTGCTTCACTGTAGGAATTGTTAGCCTGCATGGCCACCGCGAACGCCGCCTGCTGGGCAGTGGACGCATCCGCCAGAATCCGCTCGATCGCGGTGACCTGATCCGCCGTGGCGGACTCACTTGCCTTTGCGGCGGCGATGTCGTCCGGGGACGGGATCTCGGGTGATGCGGGAAGGGCCACGGGTGCGGATGGTGCCGGCACCGCCAGTGCGGGCGGGGCCACAGAGGCAAAGAGTACGACGGCGGCGCACAGCGCAGCAGTCCTGCGGCCGGATCCGGGTAAAGCCATCTGCAGAGACCTCGCAACGGTAGGGCTGGGAGTGAGGTTCTGGATGCGGCACGACGGTGCCCCTCAGCTGCTCGCCAGCAGTCCGAGGTTACGTGACGATATGCACATTGGCAACAGCAGTCACATCAATAACATAAACCACAATCATGTCATTCCTCGCGGAATTTCATGGGGGTGTGTCGGGGTCAGGCGTGCTGGTGTTCCTCGTGTTCTGAATGGCTGGCAGGCTCCAGCTGGAAGGTGCAGTGGTCCGTATCGAAATGGGAACCCAGGCAGGTGATGAGCTTGTCCAGCAACTGGTCGGCGCCCCGGGCGTTGAGCACCCCATCCTCCACCACCACGTGGGCCGAGAAGACGGGAACACCTGACGTGATGGTCCAGATGTGGATGTCGTGGACGTCGGTCACGCCGGCTACCGACAGGATGTGCTCGCGGATCATCTGGACTTCCACTCCTTTCGGGCTGGCCTCCAGCAGGACGTCCACCACGTCGCGCAGCAGGCTCCAGGCGCGGGGGAGGATCATCAGCGCAATGAGGACGGAGGCGATGGTGTCGGCTGCCTGGAAACCGGTGGCCATGATGACCACGGCTGCGATGATGACGGCCACCGAGCCCAGGAGGTCGCCCAGCACCTCCAGGTAGGCGCCGCGGATGTTCAGGCTCTCCTCCTGCGCCCCACGCAGGATCAGCAGCGATACCAGGTTCGCCACGGCGCCGAGGATTGCGGCGAACAGCATGATGTCCGTCTGTACCTCGGGGGGTGCGCCAAAGCGGCGGATGGCCTCCGTGAAAATCACCACGGAGATCACGATCAGGATCAGCGCATTCGCCAACGCCGCGAGCACCTCTGCCCGCTGGTAGCCGTAGGTCCGCTGGTCACTCGCCGGGCGGCCGGCGATCCAGGCGGCAAGCAGGGCGATGGTGACACCGGCCGCGTCGGAGAGCATATGCCCCGCGTCCGCCAGCAGGGACAAAGACCCGGACAGTACCGCGCCGACGATCTGGATGACCACAACGCCGAGCGTGATCCCCAGGACCGCCACCAGCCGTTTCCGGTGCCGCCCGGTGGCAGTGATTCCGTGGCCGTGGTTGTGGTCGTGTCCCATGCCTACAAGGCTAGCCCCAGCCCAGCTCGTGCAGCCGGTCGTCGGAAATCCCGAAGTGGTGGGCGATCTCATGGACCACGGTGACGGCCACTTCGTGGACCACCTCGTCCCGGGAGGCGCAGATTTCCAGGATGGGTTCGCGGAAGATGGTGATCCGGTCCGGGAGCGAGCCGGCGTCCCACCATGAATCGCGTTCGGTCAGGGGGACGCCTTCGTACAGTCCCAGCAGCACGGTGTCCGGGTCTTCCCCTGGGCCCGGCACGTAATCGTCGTCGATGAAGACTGCCACGTTGTCCATGGCGCGGGCCAGCCGGTCCGGGATGCCGTCCAGGGCATCCTGGACGGCGGCCTCGAATTCGTCGGCTGACATGGTGAAACCCGACGGTTCATGCTGCCCGTCAGGAATGATGGGCAGTCCCGGCGGAAGGCTGGCTGGCATACCCCGACTCTAGCTGGCTGGCCGGCCCGGCCCGTTGCGGGAGGGGCGCGTCCTGCGCCGGGTCAGTCCCACTCCCACCAGGCAGACCAGCCCGCCCACCAGCCCCCAGGCTGTGGGGATCTCCCCGAGCAGCAACCAGGAGATGAGCACTGTGGTCCCGGGCACCAGGTAGGTGGTGGCAGCCAGCTTCCCGGCGTCCACCAGCGAGAGCGCGTATGCCCAGGTTGTGAAGGCGATTGCAGTGGGAAACACACCCAGGTACGCCAGCGCCCAGGTGGCCTCCGGAGGGGCGGCCTGGACTTCGGACACCAGCTGCCCGGCGAACGGCAGGCAGCACACTGCGCCCACGATGATGCCGAACCAGGTTGCCTGCGCCGCCGGGAACTTCCGCACCACCGGCTTCTGGATGATGACGCTGACTGCGGCGAGCACCGCCGCGAGGAGGCAAAGCGCCACGCCTGCCAGGTCCGCCGTCGAACTTTCCCCGGGGCCGCGCGGCTGTCCGGAACCCAGGGCGATCAATGCAACCCCCGCGAACGCCACCGTGCTGCCGATGAGCAGCCAGCGGGGAAAGCCCTCTTTGAGGAAAATGCCGGCCATGATGGCCACCAAAATCGGGTTGACGTTGATCAGCAGGGCGCTGGTGCCGGCATCAAGGATGTGTTCGGCGGCGTTCAGGGCAACGTTGTAGCCGCCGAACCACATCACGCCATAGGCGAGGATGGGCAGCCATTCGCGTCCCTTGGGCAGTATCCGGCTCATGAGCAGTTGCGGCACCACCAGGAAAGCGAGGACGACGGCGGCAACCGCCAGCCTGCCGAGCGTCAGGGATCCGGGGGAGAAGTGCGGCCCGATGGCGCGGATGCCGACGAACGCGGAGGCCCACAGCACCACGGTAACCACCATGGCCGCCACGCCAAGGGCCTTCACGGGTGTGGGTGCTGCAGCGGGTGAAGCCAGGGGCTGGCGGGCGGGGCTGGTGGAAGGCATGAGTCAAATGTACGGCTGCTGCAGGCACCGAACTGGCGGAAATCGGCCATGTGGGTGCCCCCGGGCTAGGATGCGGACCATGTCCTCTCCTTCGGTTCCCGGCCGTGACACCCCGCGCCTTGTCAGGAAGATCATCTGGATCGCGCTCGCCCTCATCGTCCTGGGCGGCGTTGCCTGGTACGCGATCTTTGCCGCGACGAAGCCCCAGCAGGCGGCGCCTCCGGCCGCGGATGCTGGGCAACTTGTTCGTGCCGACAGCCACCGCCTCACTGCGCCTGCCGAGGAGAAGGCCCAATTGGTGGAGTTCTTGGATTTCGAGTGCCCATCCTGCGCTGCGGTCCATCCTTTCGTGGAGGAGCTCAAGGCGGAGTTCGGGGACAGGATTACCTTCGTCAACAGGTATTTTCCGCTCTCTGCACACCCCAATTCCGGCCCGGCAGCCCTGGCAGCGGAAGCGGCCGCGCAACAGGGCCAGTACCAGCAGATGTCCGCCAAGCTTTTCGAAAGCCAGTCCCAGTGGGCCGGCAGCCAGCAGTCCCAGGCGCCGCTGTTCCGCACCTACGCTGGGCAGCTGGGCCTGGACCTGGCGCAGTTCGATGCGGTCGTGGCGGACCAGGACACCGAGGAACGCGTCCTGGCCGACATCGCGGACGGCAATGCCCTCGGTGTCAACGGCACACCCACGTTCTTCCTCAACGGCGAGAAGCTCACGCTGTCCACCAAGGCGGACTTCCACCAGAAGCTGGCAGACGCCGTGAAGTAGCGGCGTTCAGCCCCGCTGACGGTTCCAGGCGCAGCCTAGCCCTGCGAAGCCCAGGCGAGGAGCTTGTCCACCGGCCACGTGGTGATGATCCGGTCTGCCGGAACGTTGTTGCGGGCTGCGCGTTCGGCGCCGTACTGCAGGAAATCCAGCTGCCCGGGGGCGTGGGCATCGCTGTCAATCGAGAACAGGCACCCGGCTTCCAAGGCCAGCTGGATCAGGGCATCGGGCGGGTCCTGCCGCTCCGGGCGTGAATTGATCTCCACGGCGACGTTGTGCTCCGCGCACGCTGCGAAGACTTCCTTGGCATCGAAGTCCGACGGCGGCCGCGTTCCGCGCGAGCCTTCGACCAGCCGTCCGGTGCAGTGGCCCAGGACGTTGGTCCGCGGGGCCGTGATGCCCCCAAGCATCCTGGTGGTCATGGTCTTCCGGTCTGCCCGGAGTTTTGAGTGGACGCTGGCCACCACGATGTCGAGGCGGTCCAGCAGGTCCGGTTCCTGGTCCAGCTCGCCCGATTCCAGGATGTCCACTTCGATCCCGGCCAGGAGCCGTGTGCGGCCGCCATTGCTGTTGATGCCTGCCACCACGTCCAGCTGGTCCCGCAGGCGTTCAGGGGATAGTCCGTTGGCGATGGTGAGGTTGGGCGAATGGTCGGTCAGGGCCAGGTACTCCCTGCCCAGCACCTCTGCGGCCGCCACCATCAGCTCAATGGGGGAGCCGCCGTCGGACCATTCACTGTGGCTGTGGAGGTCTCCGCGCAGGGCCCCGCCGATCTCTGCGCCGCCGGCTGCAAGCGGCTCGGCGCCCTTCTCCCGAAGGTCCGCCAGGTACTCGGGGACCTGGCCATCCACCGCCTGCCGGATCACCGTGAAGGTCCGGTCCCCGATCCCCTTCATCGATTTGAGCCGCCCGTTCCGGGCACGCACGTCCACTTCCGCCGGGCCGAGCGCGCCGATGGCGGCGGCTGCCTTTCGGAAGGCCTGGACCTTGAACGTGGCCGCACGTCCGCGCTCCAGCCAGAAAGCGATCTCGTTGAGCGCATCGACGGCATCCATCCGTCCATCTTGACCCGTCCCGGGGCCAAACGGCGGGGTTTTTCGCCGATTTTGGAATATTCCGGGTTAGCCCCTATAGTTTTAGAGTCCAGTTCGGAGAAACGCAGAGGACAAAGACGGAAAGCCCCGCTTGACGCCTTTTATTTTGTTCCGAACGGGTTCTGGCCCCCATCGTCTAGCGGCCTAGGACACCGCCCTTTCACGGCGGCGGCACGGGTTCGAATCCCGTTGGGGGTACGCAAGGAACTGGTCAAGCAGGCTAAAAAAGTCTGGTAGGCTGGAAGCCTTGAAAAAAGCGGTAGAGATACTGCAAAAGCAAGAAACGCAAGGCCCTGTAGCGCAGTTGGTTAGCGCGCCGCCCTGTCACGGCGGAGGTCGCGGGTTCAAGTCCCGTCAGGGTCGCTCTGATTGTTGGAAGAGATTCCGGCTGTCATGGTGACTAGTCACCTAGGCTCTGTAGCTCAGTTGGTAGAGCGTTCGACTGAAAATCGAAAGGTCACCGGATCGACGCCGGTCGGAGCCACCACTGGGAAGCATCAGTTCTTCGGAACTGGTGCTTTTCTGCTTTAACACCGGCCTTGGCAACCACCGACCCGGTTTCCGGGCTGCCGCGTCTCGACCTGCCGTCACGCATGGGTTGCAGTCCTGTGGTGAACGCAACATCGCAGCCACCGCCTAAAGAAATCTCTGGCACCCGGCGAAACATTTGACCTCTGCTGAAGGAATATGGCACGCGCGCGCCTTGGGTTGTGTAAGCGCTTGCACTCTACTCGCCGGTAACCGGATTTGGCTTATGAAACAGGGTTTGAACTGCCCGTTCCACCCCGTCTACGGTGGAGCGCGGCCGGAGGACAGCATGCTTTCCAACGGCCGGCCAGGCCCTACCCAGGCCTGTCTCTCCCGCAGCACAACGGCGTCCCCGATGACGCCTGAGGTGTTGCCGGGGCCGCGGTGTGTTTCGGGAGCATGGGCACACGCCCGCCTTCCACGAAAAGTCATAACTCCGCGAGAAGAGCAAGAATGCACAAGCACCCCCAACCCCGGCTGCTGCGGTGGCGCACCGCCGCCGCAGCGCTGGCGGCGACCCTGGCCGCCTCGGCCTTCCTGGCCGTCCCCGCGGCACAGGCCAATGAGCCCTCCGACCCTCCTGCAGTCCAGCAGATGCCTGCCCCCACGCCAGGCTTCCCCCTGCCGACGCAGCACACGCAGCAGGCCTTCGACCCGGCGTCGGACTTCACCTCCAAGTGGACCCGTGCGGACGCCAAGCAGATCATGGCGCAGAGCGACTCCACCGTCCAGCCGGGCACAAACTCCATGAGCCCGGACGTCACCATGCCGGAGATCCCGCAGGACTTCCCCACCATGAATGACGACGTCTGGGTGTGGGACACCTGGTCCCTGACGGACGCAAACGCGAACCAGGTCAGCTACAAGGGCTGGGACGTCATCTTCTCCCTGGTCGCTGACCGGCACGCCGGATACGGTTTCGACCAGCGCCACTGGAACGCCCGGATCGGGTACTTCTTCCGCAAGACCAACGCTGATCCGGCCAAGGACAAGTGGAACTACGGCGGGCACCTGTTCCTGGACAACACGTCCATCGGAAACACCGAGTGGTCCGGTTCCACCCGCCTGATGCAGGGCAACCACGTGAACGTCTTCTACACCGCCACCACCTTCTACGATGTGGCCGAGCGGAACGCCGGGGGCGGCGGAATCGCCCCCGACGCGGTCATCGCCAAGGCGTTGGGAAACATCCACGCCGACCAGAACGGCGTTACCTTCGACGGCTTCCAGCACACCAAGCTGCTTGAACCGGACGGAAAGATGTACCAGACCAAGGCGCAGAACGCCGGCTTTGCGTTCCGCGACCCGTACACCTTCCAGGACCCGGCCCACCCCGGCAAGACCTACATGGTCTTCGAAGGCAACACCGCAGAAAACCGCGGCGACTACCAATGCAAGGCCGAGGACCTGGGCTACCGCCCCGGGGACCCGCACGCAGAAAGCGTCACGGACGTCCAGAACAGCGACGCCTTCTACCAGACGGCCAACGTTGGGCTGGCGGTCGCGGACAACAAGGACTTGACCAAGTGGTCCTTCCTCCCTCCCATCCTTTCCGGGAACTGCGTGAACGACCAGACCGAACGCCCGCAGATCTTCATCCAGAATGAAAACGGCAAGAACAAGTACTACCTCTTCACCATCAGCCACCAGTTCACCTACGCGGCAGGCATGCGGGGTCCCGACGGCGTCTACGGGTTCGTGGGCAACGGGATCCGTTCGGACTACCAGCCCATGAACAACAGCGGCCTGGCCCTGGGCTCGCCCACGGACCTGAACCTTCCGTCCGAGTCTCCGGAGGCACCCACACCGAACCAGAACGGCCGGCAGTTCCAGGCATATTCGCACTACGTGCAGCCCGGCGGCCTGGTGCAGTCCTTCATCGACAACGTCAATGGAGTCCGTGGCGGTTCCCTTTCGCCGACGGTAAAGATCAACTTCCGCGACGGCGTGTCCCAGGTGGACAGGACGTTCGGCCGGAACGGACTGGGTCCGTTCGGCTACCTGCCCACCAACGTCAGGGTCGGCGGCGAGGGCCTCTACAAGTAGGCCGAGGCGCCGCGGCAGTACCAAGCAGAACGTGACCCAGGCGGGGAGCCCCACGGCTCCCCGCCTGGTTCCTTTAACCGCTTTCAGTCAACCACTCCTTGACCCGGGTCGCGTGCAACGGCGCCGACGGGTTTCCAGCCCATCTGTCGCAGCCTGGGGATAGGGTGGAACCAACAGAAGGGGGAGTGCCTGATGGAATACCAGAACCCACAACCCGTGGTGCCCAACCGTCCTGCCGCCAGCCCGGCTCCCGGCCCGGGCCGGACAGTCATTTCCGAGACCGCCGTGGCAAAGGTCGCGGGGATCGCCGCCCGCGCGGTTCCCGGCGTCTACTCCCTGGGGTCGGGCCCGTCCCGTGCCTTGGGCGCCATTCGCGACGCCGTCGGCAGCTCCGACCACGCCGCCGGCGTCCACGCGGAAGTCGGCGAAACACAGGTAGCCGTCGATATCACCCTGGTGGCCAGCTACGGAACGCCCCTGCACGCGCTGGCCAACGACGTCCGTGCCGCCGTTTACCGCGCGGTCGAAGAGCTGGTAGGTCTGCAGGTGATCGAGGTGAACGTCGAAATCACCGACGTCTACGTCCCACCGCCGGTAAAGACGGCTACTCCGGCCGCTGCCGAACGGGAGGCGCTGCTGTGAACCTCACCGTGGCAGGCACGGCCATGGGCGCATTCGTGGCGTTCATGTCGCTGCAGTTCGGCCTTTGGGGCTTCCTGGTTTCCCTTCTCTTCATGGCCGTTGGAGCCCTCCTGGGCCGTGCCGCCGAAGGAAAGCTGGACCTGCGCGGCATTTTCGATGCCATCATCGGCCGGCGCTCGTCCTCATGAGCTCGCCCGCGCCCGTTGTGCGTGCGCAGGCGCTCAGCGGCCATAACCGGATCAGTACCCAGGCTTTGACCAGCCTCGCCAAAGCGGCGGCTGCGCAGGCGCTGGGCGTCGACGCCCAGGACATCCGTGCGGACTGGACGGACGACGACGGCCTGCTGGCTTTGTCCCTCGTGGCCCCCATCAGCATCCCGCCGCTACAGGCCGTGGCAGCGGACCGGGCCAGAATTGGCGCCGTTGGAGGATCCATCTGGGACCGCACCGTGAAAGCCAAGGAGAGCATCCTGGCAAAAGTGTCGGAACTGAGCGGTTCACAGGTAAGCCGGGTGGATATCCGCATCAGTGGGGCAAGGATCAGTACAGAAGGGCGGGTACGGTGAGCAGCAGCGTGGGAAGCCGCCGGGCCGGCAGCGGATCCCGGAGGGGCAACGGCCCGGACATGCGCAGGGTGGTCTACCGCGAGACACATTCCGGCAGGGCCGTTGTGTCGGTTGTGGCCGCCGTCCTGGTCCTGGTGTTTGCCGGTTACGGAGTCCTTGAATCCGGTGTGCACGCGGTGGGGCAGCCGGCGTGGCTGGTGGAGCCGCAGGTGGCGGCCCAGCGCATCGTGGACCTTCCCGCCGGGATACCCCCGCTGCTGCTGGCGGCAATCGGCGCCGTGCTCGCCATGCTGGGATTGATTTTCCTGCTTAATGGGATCCTCCCGGGGAAGCGCGCGCGCCATGTGCTGGCCGGCGCGTCCGGCGAAGGACTCCCCGCCGTGGTGGTGGACGACGAGGTCATCGCGTCCTCCCTGGCCCGCCGCGCACGCCTCGCCGCCAATGTCACGCCGGACCAGGTCATGGTGGTTCTCTCCCAGCGGCAGGTGCTGGTGAATGTCCGCCCTACCTCCGGCGTCCCGGTAAACCCGGAAAGGGTACTTGAGGCCGTACGGGATGAGCTGGACCAGATGTTGCTGGAACCGGCACCCGTTCCGCGCGTCAATGTGGCGCCCTCGGGGGTGATCGGGGCATGAACAGCACCCCGGTACTGCTCAACCGCATCCTGCTCACCGCGCTGGGCCTGCTCCTGCTGGGGGCCGGGCTCCTCCTGGTGCTGCTGGCCACCGTTCCCCCCGTGGGCGCCTGGTGGCATTCGTGGTCTTCCGGGGCCTGGGGTGGCATCAACCGGGTGTTTGATTCCACCCGTTTCCCTGGGCGGCCGGAAAGCTGGTTATGGATCGTAGTGGCCTTGGCCCTGCTGGCACTGATGGGGCTCATGGTGGCCTGGATGGCCCAGCAGGGCAAAGGCAAGTCAAGCCTGCTGGCCGCCGAATACGATCCCGGTGAGACCGCCGGCGACGTGCGGATCGGTGGCGGGGTGGCAGAACAGGCTCTCCGGCATGCCCTCGAAGGGCGCCCGGACCTCGCCGGTGCCACCGTCACCACCTACGAGGTCAAGGGAGCGCCCGCCTTGAAGGTCCGGCTCCTGCCGCGCCAGGGCGTGGCCCCGCACCTGCTGGCCGCCGAGGTCGCCGGACTCGTGGACGCCCTGGAGGCCGTGGTGGGCAAGGAGATTCCCGTCCTTATCCACATCGGCGCCGGGGCACGGACACGCTTCGGCAGGGCTGAGCGCGTCCGTTGACATGCCGCCGGAGGGCGTCCGGGCGCAAGGATTCTACCTGCCGCCCATGAGGTACACGGTGGTGTCCACGGGAACCTCCCGCATGCCGGTCCATTCGTCGGAGGGTTCGGGGCCGCTGGAGAGCACCACGGCCAACCCCTCGGGCACGGGGGCGGAAGCAAAGCCCATGTTGGACAGGACCGTCACGGCTCCATTCCGGAACGCCAGAAGGCCGCTGTCCGGAGCGTGTTCATCCGTCCACTCCACGCTGCCGCTGCCCAGCTGTTGTGCCGCCCGAAGGGCCAGGGCTGCCCGGTACAGCTCAAGGGTTGAGCCGTCCTCGCCGTCCTGCAGGTCGGCGGCCAGGGGCCCGAAGCTTTCCGGCTGGGGGAGCCACGGCCCTGGCGCCTGCCCGGACAACTCACCCGAGAACCCGTACCCGGGTTGGTCCGCAGTCCATGGCAGCGGGACCCGGCAGCCGTCGCGGCCGATTTCGGCACCATGGGTTCGGAAGAATGTGGGGTCCTGCCGGGCCTGGTCAGGAAGTGAAGTGTGCTCAGGCAGGCCCAGTTCCTCGCCCTGGTAAAGGTAGGCGGAGCCAGGCAAAGCCAGCGCAACCAGCGTCGCGGCGCGGGCCCGCGCCAGGCCCAGGGCAGGGTCGGGCTGTTCGTCGGCCGCCCCGATGCCCTTGGGGAACGTGGTGGGATCCTTGAGCCCGAACCGCGTGGTGTGCCGCACGGTGTCGTGGTTGCTGAGCACCCAGGTGGACGGAGCCCCCACGGATGCTGCCGCCGCCAGGGAGGCGTCGATGGCGTCAGCCATGCGTTCGGCATCCCAGCCTGCCAGGAGGAAGTCGAAGTTGAAGGCCTGCTGCATTTCATCCGGCCGGACATAGCGGGCCAGGCGCTCGGCCGGTTCCACCCAGGCCTCAGCCACCATCATGCGGTCTCCGCCGTACTCCGCCAGGACGCGGTTCCAGTCCCGGTAGATGGCGTGGACGCCGTCCTGGTCGAAGAACGGAGACGGCGGATACATGGGGGAAACGGCCCTGTGGGGTTCTTCTGCGTCGGTGTGGGCATGGGGTGCATCCCCGGGCAGATGGCTCTCCAGAGGGGGAGCGGAGGTTCCCTCCACCATGGCGGCAACGCCGTCCCAGTCCGGAAGTCCCGCTTCCTTTACCAGGCCGTGGGCAACATCCACGCGGAAGCCGTCGGCCCCGCGGTCCAGCCAGAAGCGCAGTACCGCACGCATTTCCTCCTGGACCTCCGGGTTGTCCCAATTCAGGTCCGGTTGCTTGGTGTCGAAAAGATGGAGGTACCACTGGCCCGGCGACCCGTCCGCCTCCTGCACGCGGCTCCAGGCCGGCCCGCCGAACACGGATTTCCAGTTGTTGGGAGCCCGGCCGCCGTCTCCCGATCCCGGCACCTCATCCTTGCCGTCCCTGAACATATACCTGTGCCGCGCAGGGCTCCCCGGGGGTGCCGCCAACGCCTCCCGGAACCAGGCGTGCTCGTCAGAGGTGTGGTTGGGAACCAGGTCCACGATGACTTTCAGCCCGCGTCGGTGAGCTTCCTGCAACATGGCGTCGAAGTCTTCCAGGGAGCCGAAAAGCGGGTCGACCTGGCGGTAGTCGGCGACGTCGTACCCGCCGTCTGCCTGCGGCGACTTGTAGAACGGGGAGAGCCAGATGGCATCCACTCCAAGGGCCTCCAAGTAGGGAAGCCGGCCCGTGACGCCGCGGAGATCGCCCATGCCATCACCGTTACCGTCCGCAAACGACCGGGGATAAATCTGGTACACCACGGCGTCCGCCCACCACGCAGAGGGGGCTGGGTCCGGCACCGGAACGGCTGGATCGGTCATTTGGTTCCCCTCTGATAACTTTTTGATGTAAACGCTTGCATTGCAGACAGCAACCTTACTAGTGTGACTGTCACCACATCAACCTCACCTAGCAAGCGCACTGTCGACTTACTTGTCACTCAGCGAGGAGCTTCAAGCTAATGAAAACCCCGAGATTCCTGCTTCCGGCTGCCACAGCCGGCATTCTGGCCCTGACGTTGTCCGCCTGCGGCGGCGGAGGTGGAGGCGGTACCACAGGCGGTGGCAGCGACGCTGACGCCAACCTCGATTCCCGCGGCCCGATCACTTTCGTGCAGGGCAAGGACAACAACAATGTGATCCGCCCGCTCATCGATAAGTGGAATGCAGCCCACAAGGATGAGCAGGTCACTTTCAAGGAGCAGACCGACCAGGCAGACCAGCAGCATGACGACCTGGTGCAGCACTTCCAGGCCAAGCAGTCGGACTACGATGTGACGGACGTGGACGTCGTCTGGACCGCTGAGTTTGCGGCCAAGGGCTGGCTGCAGCCGTTGAAGGACAAGATGGCTGTCGACACGAGTGCCATGCTTCCGGCAACGGTGAACAGTGCCACGTACAAGGGCACCCTGTATGCCGCTCCCCGCACTTCAGATGGCGGTATCCTCTTCTACCGCAAGGACCTGGTCCCCAACCCGCCCAAGACCTGGGACGAGATGATGGGCATGTGCTCCATTGCCCAGCAGAACAACATTGGTTGCTACGCCGGACAGTTCAGCAAGTACGAGGGCCTCACCGTCAATGCCTCCGAGGCCATTAACTCCGCCGGCGGCTCGGTCCTGGACAAGGACGGCAAGCCGAGCCTGAACACTCCCGAGGCAAAGGCTGGTTTGGGGAACCTGGCCAAGGCGTACGCCGACGGCAACATCCCGAAGGAAGCCATCACCTACAAGGAAGAGGACAGCCGGCAGGCCTTCCAGAGCGGCAAGCTCCTGTTCCTGCGCAACTGGCCATATGTCTACAGCCTGATGAGCACTGAAGGGTCTTCCGCGGTCAAGGACAAGTTCGGCATGGCAGCTCTTCCGGGCAAGGACGGCCCGGGTGCCTCCTCGCTGGGCGGCCACAACACCGCGATCAGCGTGTACTCCAAGCACAAGGCCACCGCCCTGGACTTCGTAAAGTTCCTGACGTCCGCCGAGAGTGAGAAGTTCTACGCCACCCAGGGCTCCCTCGCTCCGGTCCTCGGATCGCTGTACTCGGACCAGGAGTTGGTTGCCAAGCTGCCTTACCTGCCGGTCCTGAAGACGTCGATCGACAACGCCGTTCCGCGTCCCGTGACGCCGTTCTACCCGGCTGTCACCAAGGCAATCCAAGACAATGCCTACTCCGCAATCAAGGGAGAAAAGTCAGTGGAAACAGCACTTTCTGACATGCAGAAGTCCATCGAATCCGCCGGTGCGGGATCGTAGTTCTGCCATGGCAACCGAACTAGGCCCGACGCCGGTCAAGGCACCGGCGTCGGGCGGGACCCCCGTCCACCGCGGGCCCAAGGGCGTAGGGGAGGACAACAGGATCGCCAGCCAGGGCCGCTGGGCATCCTGGCTGCTCGCCCCCACCATCATTGCCTTGGGCACCGTGATCGTTTACCCCATCATCAGCGCCATCGTGATGTCCTTCCAGAAGGACGCCGGCCTTGATCCAGCCACCGGCCTGTTCACCGCAGGCGGCCCGGCAGGCATCCAGAACTACGTGAACTGGCTCGCTCAGCAGTGTTCAGCCCCGGCAGGCGGAACAGTCGCCTGCCCGCCAGGCACGCTGGGAGGCCAATTCTGGTCCGCCACCGCTACAACCTTCTTCTTCACCATCGTCACGGTGTCGCTGGAAACTGTCCTGGGCTTCTGGATGGCCATGATCATGGCCCGGGAGTTCCGCGGACGCAGCCTGGTCCGCGCAGCTGTCCTGGTGCCGTGGGCCATCCCCACGGCGGTAACGGCCAAGCTCTGGTTCTTCATCTTCGCCTTCGAGGGCATTGCCAACAAGCTGTTCAACACCACCATCCTGTGGACGGGCAGCGAATGGCCGGCCAAGTGGGCCGTGGTCATAGCCGACGTCTGGAAGACCACGCCGTTCATGGCGCTGCTGATCCTGGCGGGCCTGCAGATGATCCCGGCGGAAGTCTACGAAGCCGCGAAGGTTGATGGCGCCACTGCCTGGCAGCGGTTCCGCCTGATCACGCTTCCTTTGGTCAAGCCCGCACTGATGGTGGCCATCCTGTTCCGTACCCTGGATGCGCTGCGCATGTTCGACCTGCCGTACATCCTCACCGGCGGGGCCAACAACACCACCACCTTGTCCATCCTGGTGATCAACCAGATCAGGCAAGGATTCAATGCGGCGGCTGCCCTGTCCACCATCACGTTCATCATCATCTTCCTCGTCGCCTTCATCTTTGTCCGCTTCCTCGGGGCCAACGTTGTTGAGCAGAGCGGCGCCACAGGAAAGGGGAAGAAATGACCACGGCAACAGCAGACGCCTCGGCGCTGCGGGCCCAGCAGGACAAGGGCCGGAAGGCCGCCCAGAACCGGGAAAAGTGGGCACAGGGGCGCACGTACATCAGCGCCCTGGTCATCCTGCTTTGGTGCCTGGCCCCGGCCTACTGGATGGTGGTGACGGCGTTCCGCGAGGTCGGCTTCACCTACGACACCTCGATCCTGCCCAGCCATGTCACCCTGGACAACTTCAAGACCGCCTTCGATACGTCCTTTGGCAACAGGTTTGGGCAGGCGCTGCTGAACAGCGTGTTCATCGGCGGCGTGGTGACGTTGGTGTCCCTGCTGATTGGCGTGTTCGCCGCGTACGCCCTTGCCCGCTTGAACTTCAAGGGCAAGTTCCTGGTCCTCGGCTTCATCCTGGGTGCATCCATGTTCCCCGGCGTTGCCCTGATCACCCCGCTGTTCCAGCTGTTCACCAACATCGGCTGGATGGGTACGTACCAGGCGCTGATTATCCCCAACATCTCCTTCGTGCTCCCGCTGACGGTCTACACCATGACCTCGTTCTTCCGGGAAATGCCGTGGGAGCTCGAGGAATCAGCCCGCGTGGACGGCTGCACACAGGGCCAGGCATTCCGCAAGGTCATCATGCCGCTGGCTGCTCCGGCAATCTTCACCACCGCAATCCTGGCCTTCATCTCCTCGTGGAATGAGTTCCTGATTGCCAGCCAGCTGTCCAGCGACGCAACCCAGCCGGTGACGGTGGCCATCGCCAACTTCGCCGGTGCACAGCCCAACCAGATCCCGTACACGGCCATCATGGCCGCGGGCACCATCGTCACCATCCCGCTGGTGATCCTGGTGCTGGTCTTCCAGCGCAAGATCGTAGCCGGCCTCACGGCAGGTGCGGTCAAGTGACGGACGCCGGTTCCCGCCCCCGGACCCCGGGGGCGGGAAACCGCAGCCGGTTGGTCCGCTCGGGTGAGGACTTCGACATCATCATCGGCTTCCTTGCATTCTGGGCGCTGGTTCTCCTGGTGATCACTGTGTGGATGGAAGTTACAGCCCAGCCTGCCCTTGGAT
This sequence comes from Pseudarthrobacter sp. 05T312, assembly GCF_056396685.1. Classification (NCBI taxonomy): domain Bacteria; kingdom Bacillati; phylum Actinomycetota; class Actinomycetes; order Micrococcales; family Micrococcaceae; genus Pseudarthrobacter; species Pseudarthrobacter sp. 05T312. Next base: position 128,028 of record NZ_JBFTLY010000007.1, on the reverse strand, counting down.
GGGCGCTGGGCCTCCTGGCCACCCTGCTGGCCCTGTATGGCATGGTACGGCTGCGCCGGAAACTTCCAGCCCGACGATAGGGAAGTCGACGCCGGTTACCGGCGGCTGTGACCTGGGACGCAGCCGCCGGGCCGGTTATCACTGCCCGTCTCCGGAATGGAAAAATACAAGGCCGGGGGTAAACGCAGGGCCAGCCGGCCCTACGCCGAAAAGGAGTTAAAAGGGGGACACGGTGGCACGGACAACGGAAAGGTCCCAGCGCGGCGGCCATAACGGCGTCAGCATCGAGGACGTGGCGGCCGCCGCCGGAGTCTCAACAGCCACCGTTTCCCGTGCGGTCCGCGGACTGCCCAGGGTCTCTCCAGCCACCAGGGAGAAGATCCTGGAAGTGGCCGGGAACCTGGGCTACGTGGCCTCGTCCTCCGCCTCCGGACTGGCCACGGGGCGCACCAAAACCATCGGCGTCCTGGCCCCGTTCGTCAGCCGGTGGTTCTTTTCCAAGGCTATCGAGGGCGCAGACCGCGAACTGCACGCCAGGCACTACAACCTCTCCCTCTTCAACCTTGGCGGCCACGGGAGCAACCGCGAGCGGCTCTTCAGCAAGACCATGGTCTACAAGCAGATCGACGCCCTGCTGGTGCTCTGCATGGCCCTCAGCCACGATGAAATTGAACACCTGCAAAAGATCGACATCCCCCTGGTGGTGGTCGGCGGGCACGTCGAGGAGTGCCCCTACATTGGCATCGACGACTACGCTGCAGCGTCCACAGCGGTCCGGCACCTGATCGATTTAGGCCACCGCGACATCGCCCTGCTGCATGGCGACGACGAGACAGACCTGAACTTCGACGTTCCCCGGGTCCGCATCCTGGCATTCAAGGATGTCATGGCCGCCGCCGGGCTGCCCACCCGGCCGGAGTGGGACGAATGGGGCGACTTCACCGTGCGCAGTGGCCAGGAGGCCTTCCGCCGGCTGTGGTCGGGTCCGGGACAGAAGCCGACGGCCATCTTTTGCGCCTCGGATGAAATGGCCATGGGCGTCATTTTCGAAGCCAACCGCATCGGCGTCAGCGTCCCCGGCGACCTGTCCGTGGTGGGCATCGACAACCACGATTTCGCCGCTGCCATGGGTTTGACCACCGTGGGGCAGCGCCCGGACGAACAAGCCGAACTGGCTACCAAGATGCTGCTGGATGAACTGGACGGCCAGGACGGGGCCGTGCGCTCCGCGGTGGCGCCCCATGAGCTCATCATCCGGCGCACCACGGCGCCTCCCCAAACCTGACAGATCCCGCCCGTAAAGATTCCACGCTGACAGAGCGGATGTGAAACAGCCGCCCTGAACAACCAGGAACCTGGCGTCCGCTACGAAGCGCGGGCCAGCTGCCGGATGGGGATCCAGCGTGAGGCCAGCCGCCGGTAGGCCGCGGCGGCGCCGGTCATGTCACCCTCGGCCAGGCATTCGATGCCCAGCCTGATGTCCATGGGGGACTCGTCCGGGTACACCTTGTCAGCCACGGCCCCGTAGTCCAGTTCAACCATGGAATTCACGTGGAACAGTTCCAGCCACTCCGTTAGCTGCGCCAGGTCATCGAGCATGTCCAGGTCCGGGGCGGCGAGGGCCAGGTTGGCCACCGCGTAGCGGGCCCGCTCCAGGGCATCGGTGATGGGCGTCCAGACGCGGACGGTGAGGATGCGCCCGGCGGCTTCCACCACGTCCTTGCGGTCGGACTCCATGAACAACGAGAACCAGCTGAACGGAATGCCCCAGGTTGAGGCCCGGGTATGGACGCGGACGGAACCGTCACGGGCCTTCACCAGGTCGATCCGCTCCTGGTGCCGGTCCCGCTGCTCCTCTGGGATCAGCAGCTCAGCCAGTGGGCCGTGGATTCCCTCCATCAGGGCGTTCGCGGCCAGCCCGGCGCGGAGGACCAGCTGGCTGGGGCAATACAACAGGACTGGCTCAACGCCGGCGTCAGCACCGTCGTCGGCCGTTCCACCGTCCGGCCCCGGCGCGGTGGTGACACGCACCAGGTCGGTGCGTCCGGTGGGGAAGGGGTCCCCGCCGGAGCGTGTGATCCGGCCCAGCGAGGCGAGCAGTTCAGCGTTTTCGACGGCGGCGCGGGACACAGCCTGCGCGCCAGCCGCCGCGATGGCCGGACGCTGTTCTTCCGGGAAGGCCTCCAAGGGCTCGTAGACGCGCAGCGTGGAGGAGAAAGGCAGGCCGGCCTGGCCCCGGTAGAGGTTCCCCGTCACGACGGTCTCCTTGCATGGGTGCCGGGCGCGGTCATCAGTCAGCCAATTCCACCAGCACGGGGGCGTGGTCAGAGGCGCCCTTGCCCTTGCGTTCCTCGCGGTCGATCGAGGCGCCGGTGACGCGGGCGGCCAGGGCGGGGGAGGCCAGGATGAAGTCGATCCGCATGCCTTCCTTCTTGGGGAACCGTAGCTGGGTGTAGTCCCAGTAGGTGTAGACGCCCGGGCCGGGGGTGTAGGGGCGCACCACGTCGGTGTAGCCGGCCGACTCGAAGGCGTGGAAGGCCTCCCGTTCCGGCGGGCTGACGTGCGTTGCCCGGTTGGCGATGAACAGGTCGATGTCCCAGACGTCATCGTCGAACGGCGCGATGTTCCAGTCGCCCATCAAGGCCACCTGCGCCTGGGGGTTCTCCGTGACCAGAGCCTGGGCGTGCGTCTTGAGGCTTTCGAGCCACTTGAGCTTGTACGGCATGTGTTCGTCGTCCAGGGAGCGGCCGTTGGGGACGTAGAGGCTCCAGACGCGCACGCCGCCGCAGGTGGCAGCCATGGCGCGGGCTTCCTGCACTGGATCCTTCCCGGCCTTGCCGAACGAGGGCTGGTCCAGGAAGGTCCGTTCCACGTCCTCGAGGCCCACCCGGGAGGCGATGGCCACGCCGTTCCACTGGTTCACCCCGAAGTGGGCCACCTCGTAGCCCATCCGTTCAAAGAGTTCCCACGGAAAGTTGTCGTCCTTGCATTTGGTCTCCTGGATGGCCAGGACGTCGCAGTCGCTGCGCTGGAGCCAGGCTTCAACGCGGTCGGCGCGGGCACGGAGCGAGTTCACATTCCAGGTAGCTATCTTCACGGTTCCTAACTTACCTTGGCGGCCGCGCGCCGGGTAAAGCCCCCGCGCCCCCGGGTCCCGCCGTCCGGCCATGGTTGGTCCCGGGCAGCAGGCGGCGGGTATATTCGCACCAGAATGGCCTGGATCACACGCCCGGCCACCATGCGAAGGAGCACCAGCCGATGACCGCAGCCACGGGCACCACAACGGACAGCAGCGCAGGAGACGGCGACGCGGAGGTGCTTTTTGGCCACCGCGGCCGGCTCGGTGTGATCACCCTCAACCGGCCCTGGGCCGTCAATGCGCTCACCGCGGGAATGGTGGACCTGCTCCTGCGCCAGCTCACCGCTTGGGCCCCGGACGACGACGTGGCCGCCGTCCTGGTGCAGGGCGCCGGGGAGCGGGGCCTGTGCGCGGGCGGAGACATCGTGGCCATCTACCGGGACATGCTGCACGGCGGAACCCAGACTGCTGACTTCTGGCAGACCGAGTACCGCGTGAACTCGCTCATCGCCCGGTACCCCAAGCCGTACGTCGCCCTCATGGACGGACTGGTCCTTGGCGGCGGGGTGGGGATCTCGGCGCACGGGAACGTCCGCGTGGTCACCGAACGGACCCGGATGGGGATGCCGGAGACCACCATCGGGTTCGCGCCCGACGTCGGCGGCACCTTCCTGCTGTCCCGCGCGCCGGGCCAAACGGGAACCCATGCGGCCCTGACCGGGGCACACCTGGACGCGGGGGATGCCTTGTTCCTGGGCCTGGCCGACCATTACGTCCCCTCGCACGCGCTGCCCCGGCTGGTGGCGGCGCTTGAGGACGAAAGCCCGGAAGCCGCCGTCGCCCGCTGCGCTGAACAGCCTCCGGCCTCGGCACTGTCCGGGCAACGGGACTGGATCGATGCCTGCTACGCCAGCGACGATGCCGGGGAAATTGTGGCCCGGCTCCGCGCCTGGACCGGGCCGGGCCGGGAAGATGCCACGGAAGCGGCGGACACCATCGAAGCCAAGTCACCCACCTCGGTCAAGGTCACCCTGGCGTCCCTGCGCCGGGCCGCAAACCTAACCCTTGATGAGGCCTTGGCCCAGGAATACCGGGTAGGAATCCGCCTCCTGGCCGGGCCTGATTTCCGCGAGGGCATCCGCGCCCAGGTGGTGGACAAGGACAGGAACCCGCAGTGGAAGCCGGCCACGCTGGCCGAGGTGCTGCCGGGCCAGGTGGACAGGTTCTTCCAGCCGCTGGACGGCCCGGAACTGGACCTGCAGCCTGGGCCGGACCTGGAAGTGACGGATCTGGAAATAACGGAGGCGGACCATGCCTGAAAACGGCAGCGTGGCATTCCTGGGCCTTGGCCACATGGGCGGTCCCATGGCCCTGAACCTCGTCCGCGCCGGTTACCGGGTGACCGGGTTCGACGTGGTGCCCGCAGCCATGGAAGCAGCCCGGGCGCAGGGTGTTCCGGTGGCGGCCAGCGCCGTCGAAGCACTTGCCGGCGCCGACGTGGTGCTGACCATGTTCCCCAGCGGCCGGCACGTCCTGGACGCCTACCGGGGCACCGCCGGACATGTCGGAGAACCGGGCGGGCCCGGACTGCTGGCCGTCGCGCCACCGGGAACCATGTTCCTTGACTGCTCCACCATCAACGTCGACGAGGCACGGGAAGCTGCCCGGCTGGCCATTGAAGCCGGCCACCGTGCTGTTGATGCCCCCGTTTCCGGCGGCGTGGTGGGAGCCGAGGCGGGCACGCTGACCTTCATGGCCGGCGGCGAAGCGGCAGGCTTCGAGGAAGTGCTGCCGCTCCTGGAGGTCATGGGCAGGCGGGTGGTGCACTGCGGCGCCCACGGAGCCGGGCAAGCCGCCAAAATCTGCAACAACATGATCCTGGGCGTCTCGATGATCGCGGTCAGCGAAGCGTTCGTGCTGGGGGAAAAGCTGGGGCTGACGCACCAGGCGCTGTTCGACGTCGCTTCTGCCGCGTCGGGGCAGTGCTGGGCGCTGACCACCAATTGCCCCGTACCTGGACCGGTGCCCACCAGCCCGGCCAACAGGGACTACCAGCCCGGTTTTGCCTCGACCCTCATGGCCAAGGACCTTAACCTTGCCGTGAACGCCTTGGACAGCACCGGGGTGGCGGGACAGATGGGAGCGCTCGCTGCCCGCATTTACGATAGGTTTGCCGCGGAGGGCGGAGCGGGCCGAGACTTCTCCGCCATCATCACGGACATCCGCGGCGCATCGGAGCGGCAGGCCGGGGATGGCCCCGCAGGGGCCGGTGGCACGGAGGTGCCGGGCCGGCGTCCGGCCACAACAGCACACGACGACGGGAGTCCCGAATGACGGAGTACGCCAACATCCTGGTGGAGCAGCAGGGCAGGGTCGGGCTGGTGACACTGAACAGGCCCGCGGCATTGAATGCGCTGAACAAGGCCACGATGGAGCAAGTGGTGGCCGCCGTGACGGCCATGGATTCCGACCCCGGAGTAGGCGCGGTGGTGATCACGGGCTCCGGAAAGGCCTTCGCCGCGGGAGCCGACATCAAGGAGATGGCGGACCAGGGCTACATGGACATGTACGTCGCGGACTGGTTCCGGGGGTGGGAGGAGCTCACCCGCCTGCGGATCCCCACCATCGCGGCGGTGTCCGGCTTCGCCCTGGGCGGCGGCTGCGAACTGGCCATGATGTGCGACCTGATCATCGCCGGGGACAACGCAAAGTTCGGCCAGCCGGAAATCAACCTTGCCGTCCTCCCCGGCATGGGCGGCTCGCAGCGCCTGACCAGGGCGGTGGGCAAGGCCAAGGCCATGGACATGATCCTCACCGGACGGTTCATCGACGCGGAGGAAGCGGACCGGTGCGGGCTGGTGTCCCGGGTGGTTCCGGCGGCAGAGGTGGTGTCCGAAGCACTCAAGGTGGCCGGCGTCATCGCCGAAAAGTCAAAGCCCGCGGCAATGGCGGCCAAGGAAGCCGTAAACGCTGCTTTCGAAACCGGACTGGCCCAGGGAGTGGTGTTCGAACGGCGGCTCTTCCACTCCCTGTTCGCCACAGAGGACCAGAAGGAAGGCATGGCTGCGTTCACCGAAAAACGCCAGCCGGAATTCAAGCACCGGTAGACCTGGCCAGATGACGTGGAGAACCGTGGCCGCAGCCGGCCCCGCTGAAGGACTCACGGGAATTGTGGGCTTCGCTGCCAGGGCCATCGACACGCTGGGCGAGTGGGGCGTGGGGGCCTTTACCTTGGCGGAGACCGTAGTGCCTCCCATCCCCAGCGAGGTGATTCTTCCGCTGGCGGGGTATCTCGCCAGGCAGGAGTCCCTGAACCTCCTCCTCGTCTTTGCCACCAGCACCCTGGGCGCCTACCTCGGGGCTCTGTTGCTCTACCCTGCTGGGGGCAAAGCTGGGCCTGCAGCGGTCCATCCGCTGGCTGTCCAGGCTGCCGCTGGTAGACAGCGAAGACTTCGAGCGTGCCGCTGGCTGGTTCCGCCGGCATGGCAGGTCCTCCATCTTTTTCGGCCGTCTGCTGCCCGGGGTCCGGAGCCTGATCTCACTGCCGGCAGGCGCTGCGGCCATGCCGCTGGTTACATTCACCGCTTTCACCCTTGCCGGCAGCGGGCTGTGGAACGGTGCCCTCATTGGGCTGGGCTACCTCCTGGGCACCCAGTACCAGCTCATTGAGAAGTACCCCCGGTTCCTGAACTATGCCGTCTATGCGGCCTTGGCCGTCGCCGTAGTGCTGCTGGTCATCCGGCGGACCAAGCGGACCACGGCGACGCGGGAAGATTCCAGGCGCTGACTGCGGCCTCCTGGCCGCCTAGAGGTTCCGTGCCGCGAAGCTGTGGAGGGCCTCCCGGACGAAGCGGGCCCCCTCGACACCGCCGTAATTCGCGGCGAAACGGGGGTCCGCCACGTACATGTCGGCCAGCCCGGTGACGTATCCCCGGATATCGCCGCCGCTTTCAGCGGCAGGTGTTCCCGGGATGGACTTCAGCCACGCCACATGCCGCCCTGCCAGTTCGCGGGCTTCCGGCCCGTCCGCAGGTACGCCCGCAGCCGCGGCCGCCGTCCAGTCCCGGCCAAGCTCCTCCGCCTGGGACTTCCACTCCCGTTTCTCCGCGGCCCCCATGCCGCGCCACCACGAATCGGATGCCGCATAGGCGTCCTTGCCCCACCGTTCTTCAACTTCATCCTTGTACTGCGTGTGGTCGAAGCCCTTGAACATGTCCTCCGCCATCAGATGGCCTCCTGCGTTTACTGTTTCGATGGTTTGCCGCACGGACTCAGCCTGCCGGGCCAGCCGCTGCTGCTCCTGGCCCAGCCACTCCAAATGCCGGCTCAGCGCTGCCACTGGATCAACCTCGCGGTGGAAGACTTCCGCGATCGCGGGCAAACCCAGGCCCAGTTCGCGCAGCAACAGGATGCGCTGCAACTGGAGGAGGGCGGCGCCGTCGTAATAGCGGTAGCCGTTGTGGCATACCCGGCTGGGCTTCAGCAGGCCGATGTAGTCATAGTGACGGAGCGTGCGGCTGGTGGTGCCGGCGAGCCTGGCAACGTCCTGGATGGACCATTCCCTGCCGCCGGTGTTGGAAAAATCCTGCATGCTGCGAGCCTAGGGCTTGACGCTGCGTCAACGTCAAGGTCAACGGCGCCGGGTCTTCAGCCGGCCCGGCGGTCTCGTGGGGCCCGGTGCCGGGCCTGCGCCACAAGTCGGGTGAACGCGAAAACAAAGATGGCTTCAATGAGCACCATGAGGCCCAGCAGCAGCCACTGCTGGCGGCTGAAGAACACGATGCATCCGGTCAGGGCCAGGACGGTTCCCAGGGCGAGCGCATAGACGGCGAAGCCAACGGCCACACGGGCGCTGCGGACCCCGGTCCGGAACCCGAAGCCGTGCGGCTCCCCGCCGGGCTGCCCGGGGATGAGGTCCGGCGCTGCTGGACCGAGGGAGTCGAACTCCTCCCACGGGTCCCTGTCCTGGTCCTGTCGCGTCATGAATCAATTATCCCAAATACGGGAAGCCGAAGAGCTGCGGCACAAAAAAGCGGCTCCTCCAACTGACGTTGGAGGAGCCGCTGGATGGGGTCCCGGCCAGCGCCGGAGGCCGCCGAAGACTTAGAGAGGGCGGATGTTCTCTGCCTGCGGACCCTTGGGGCCCTGGGTCACATCGAATTCGACCTTCTGGTTCTCGTCCAGTGAGCGGTAGCCGCTGGTGGCGATTGCCGAGTAGTGGGCGAATACGTCAGCGGACCCGTCATCGGGGGCAATGAAGCCAAAACCCTTTTCGGCGTTGAACCATTTAACTGTGCCTGTTGCCATGGCTGCATTCCTTCATGTGACTCTGATTCTCTCCCCGGGGATCGTCCCGGAGTGTGCGGGAGTTAGTCCCCCACAAACCCCAACGTACGGGGCGCAGGCTCCGGGTGCAAGGGTATGCGCCATAAAGTGCCGTCAACGCATGCCCTCGCGCCGGATCGCGGTGGCGATGGCGGCCGCCCTGGTGTCCACCCCGAGCTTGGCGTAGATGTGCGCCAAATGGGTTTTGACCGTGGCCTCGGAGATGAAAAGCCGCCGGCCGAGTTCGCGGTTGCTGAGGCCTTCGGTGAGGAGGCCCAGCAGCTCGGCCTCCCGTGGGGTCAGGACTTCGTCGGGATTGCGGAGCTGCTGGAACAGCCGGGATGCCACCGGCGGGCTCATCACGCTCCTGCCCACGGCCGCCCCCCTGATGGCGGCGAAAATCTCCTCCGGGGCAGCATCCTTCAACAGGTAGCCCATGGCGCCGGCATCCACGGCGCGGACGATGTCGGCGTCGGAGTCGTAGGTGGTGAAAACCAGGATGGCCTGCCGGCCGTTGAGGTCCCTGATCCGCCTGATCGCTTCGAGCCCATCCATGCCCGGCCCCATGGCAAGGTCCATCACCACCACCGAGGGGGAGATCGCCTGGGCGAGTCGCACGGCATCCTCCCCGGAGCCGGCCTCGGCCACCACCTCGATGTCCGGTTCCGTGCTGAGCAGTGCGCGCAGTCCGCTCCTGACCACCAGGTGGTCGTCCACCAGCAGGACGGTGATGCTGTTCATGCGCCCGGCTCCATCGGCAGCTGCGCCGCCACGATTGTTCCGTCGCCGGGGGCGCTTTGCACGGAGAATGTTCCGCCCAGCTGCTCCACCCGCTGCCGCATGGCCCGCAGCCCATAGCCTCCTGCGTGCGACGGCGGAGCTGCCGCCGCCGGATCGAAGCCGGCGCCGTCGTCGTAAATGTCCAAAGTCACGGCGTCCGGCAGGAAGCCCAGCGTTACCGTGGCCGCCGACGCCGCAGCGTGGAGCAGGATGTTCGACGCCGCGCTTTGCACCACGCGCAGCAGGGCGTGGCGAATGTCAGCGGAGACCGGCCGCAGTTCACCGGTCACCAGCAGCCTGGTCCCGGGAACGTACTGGCGGGCGGTGGCCAGCAGCGCCTCCGGCAATGGAACCGATTCCAAACCGGGCGAGGCCAGCTCATGGACCAGGCTCCGGGTCTCCGCCAGGTTCGCGCGGAGCAGGCTGGTGGCCTGGAGAAGGCCCTCACGGGCTGCCGCGCTGGGCCATCCGCGGCTGGCGGCCTCAAGCAGGAGCAGGCTGCTGGCGAGGCCCTGGGTGACAGTGTCATGGATTTCCCGCGACACCCGCTCCCGTTCGGCAATGGTGCCCGCCCGTCGCTCGCTGGCGGCCAGTTGGCCCTGGGCCAGGGAAATGTCCGCATGCAGGCGGCGCTGCTCCTCGGCGTCGTGCTGGATCCGGTCGTAAATCAGTGTCAGCATGACGCCCACGGCCACGGGCCCCAGAAGCATGGCCAGGTCGGTACCGTTGCCCAGCCGGAACAGGCCGGCGGCGGTGGCGAGTGTGATGGCGCCGGCCAGGATATAGGACGCGGCACCGCGCAGGGCGCTCCTGCAGAGGAAGAAAAGAGCAAAGGAACACCACGCGAAACTCGGTGCAGCCACAACCAGGACCGCCCAGACCGCCACCAGGGCAACCATCCACGGGGTTCCGCGGCGGTCCTGTACCGAGAGCAGGGCCACGACGGCGTAGAGCAGGCAAGCGGCAATCGCGAGCCCCAGGACCAAGAGATTGTCGGCCGGGGTATGCCGCATGACGTACCGGACCACCGAGGCCACCAGGAGGACGGCGAAGCCCAGGTGGACGGCTGCCTCGATGTTGCCCAGCCGGCCTTTGGCATTGCGAAGCAGCGGACGGCGGGATCCGGCGCCCTGACCGGCGGCGGCCTGGGCTGGCCCGGTGCGTTGGGGGGTGGCTCAGGCGGGCATGCTGGATCCGGATCTGGTGGCGGGAAGTGCTGCCTTCCATGCTAGGGCTCACCGGTTGTCCGGTGCCTCATCCTTTTGGCTGATACGGCTGGCTTTTCGTCGGAGCCGGGACCAGACGAAGGCCCGATGGAAGGGCCCGTTCTTCCCGGAAATATGGAAACCGGCAACACGATCCCTTTCTGACCTAAGGAAACACCTTGAAGAAGTCCACCAAAGCCCTCGCCGCCGCCGCTGCCGGAGCCCTCCTGATCACTGCCGGAGCAACGGCTGCCGCCAACGCCGGTACCGCGGGCACTGTGGAAGCACCCGTCGTCGTACCTGCCGTTGATGTCCAGCCGGCTCCGGAAACCGTGGTGCAGCAAAACCGCATTGCCGCCGGTGCCTCCGCCCAGGCCGTCACTGCTGCGCTCGCAAAGTGCCAGGCCGATAAGCTGCCGTTCGTCACGGTGGCCCTCGTTGACCGCTTTGGTACCGTCCAGGCTTTGCTCCGGGGTGACAACGCCGCCGCCCACACCATCGAAGCGGCAAAGCAGAAGGCCTATACGGCAGCCGCGTTCGGGGCCCCCACCAGCGAGTTGGCCAGGCGCGTCAACGGCAACGGTCCCCTCGATCGCTGACCTGCCGGGCACCCTGTTCCTCGCAGGCGGTGTCCCACTGAAGGTCAACGGTGTTTCCGTGGCCGGCATCGGCGTCGGTGGTGCCCCTGACGGCGCCCTCGACGAAGCCTGCGCGGCGGCCGGTGCAGAGGCCATCGCCGGCGCCGCGAAATAGGCTGGACGCATGAGGCCTGGCAGCACCGCAGCACTCATGGCCGTGGCCGCGCTGGGGTTGCTCCTGGCCGCGTGCCAGGCCAGTCCCGGCCAGCCGCAGGGAGTGGATACCCCGCCACCGGCTGCCTCGGTCAGCCCAAGCCCCGGCGCAGGTGCCGGGACGCCCGCGCCGCCTTCCCCTGCCTCCCCACCGGCGCCGTCTCCCGCGGACCAGGCCCGGCTGGACCAGGACCTTATCGCCGCCGCCAAAGCCAACAACGCCCCGTTGGTGGCCGAACTCATCGGCCGGGGTGGCAACGTCAACGCCAAGGACCCGATCCAGGACTCTGCGTTCCTGTTCGCCGGAGCTGAGGGGCTCAACGACGTCCTGCAGCTGACGCTGGCCGCCGGGGCAGACGTCACCAGCATCAACCGCTACGGCGGGACGGCGTTGATCCCGGCCAGCGAGCACGGACACGTGGAAACGGTGAAGGTCCTCATTGCGGCGGGGGTCCCTGTCAACCATGTCAACAACCTTGACTGGACCGCCATGCAGGAGGCCATCCTGCTCAACGACGGCGGGCCGCGCCAGCAGGAGGTGGTGCGGCTGCTGCTGGCGGCCGGCGCAGACCCCGGAATCCGCGACCCGGAAGGCCGGACGGCGCTGCAGAACGCTGAGCGGCTCGGTTATTCGGAGATAGCCGCCGTGATCCGCGGCCGGGGTTAGCCCGTTGGCGTGCCGGACCGCCGGGTTTCCCCCCTTTGCCGGATAACGACGACGGCACGCCGCACTTTTGGTGCGACGCGCCGCCGTCGGGCTTGGAAGCCGGGGGATTCAGCGGGCCCTTGGCTCAGACGGCTTCCAGGACGCTGACGTAGTTGGCGATGCCCACTCCGCCCATGTTCTGCACAGCCGCCCGGCGCGGCCCCGCGAGCTGCATGTCACCGGCTGTACCGGTGAGCTGCATGGCGGCGATGACGTGCTGGGAGACCCCTGTGGCCCCCACGGGGTGGCCCTTGGCCTTAAGGCCGCCGGAGACGTTGATGGGAAGCGTCCCGTCCTTGAAGACCCAGCCTTCCTCGATGGCACGGGCGCCCTCCCCGGGCTCTGCCAGGCCGATGGCCTCGTACATGAGCAGTTCGGCGATGGTGAAGCAGTCGTGCACCTCGGCGAAGTCCAGGTCCGCCAGGCCCACGCCGGCCATCGCCATGGCCCGCTGCCATGAGGTGCGGGTTGCGGCGAACGCGGTGGGGTCGCGGCGCTCGGCGGGGAAAAAGTCGTTGGCCTGGCCGAAGCCCGCGAGCCGGACCGGGGCGGTGGCGCCACCGGTGGGGGAGACGGACAGCACGACGGCGGCGGCACCGTCGGAGACGGGCGAACAGTCGGTGCGGCGCAGCGGGTCCGCCACCATGGGGTTCTTGTCCGAGACGGTGCGGCAGAAGTCCTCGCCCAGATCCTTCCGGAGCTGGGCGTAGGGGTTGTCCACGCCATTGCGGTGGTTCTTCGCCGCGATGCTGCCCAGGACGTCGGAGACCGGCCCGTACCGCTTCTCGTAGTGCTTCGCGACCTCGGCGAAAAGCCCGGTGAAGCCGGTGGTGGAGGGCTTGCCGGCCATGTCATAGTCGGCGCCGAGCAGGGCCGCTCCCACCACGTCCGCACCGGCATGGGTCATCTTTTCAGCGCCGATCACCAGGACGGTCCGGGCGGTCCCGGCGAGCAGCGACTTGGTGCCCTGTTGGAAGGCGGCCGACCCGGAGGCGCAGGCGTTTTCCACCCGGGTGGAGGGTACGTTGGCCAGGGCGGGAGAGACCTGCAGGGCCAGCGAGGATGGGAACGCCAGCGGCATCATGCCCGAATTGAACTGGCCGATGTAGATCTCGTCGATCTGGCCGGGCTCGATTCCGGCGTTGCCGATCGCTTCGGTGGCCACCTGGACGATCAGGGACTCAAGGGTCTCCTCCGCCAGCTTGCCGAACCGGCTGTGGCCCCAGCCGGTGAGCAGGACGTCCTTGCCAAACTGTTCCTTCAGGCTCATGCTGCCACTTCCTCGTTGTCGAGCCGGACCTCAAAGCCGGCGTCGGTCTTTTCCCGGATTTCCTCGACCGTGACCCCCGGTGCCAGCCGGGTCAGCGTCAGCTGCCGCCCGCCGTCGGCCGCCTTGAGCAGGTCGAACACGGCAAGGTCGCTGATGATCCGGTCCACGCAGCTGAGCCCGGTCAGCGGCAGCGTGCACTCGCGGACGATTTTCGCGGTGCCGTCCTTGGCGTTGTGCTCGGTGAGGACCACGACGCGCGGAGTTCCGGCCACCAGGTCCATGGCGCCGCCCATGCCCTTGACCATCTTGCCCGGGATGGTCCAGTTGGCCAGGTCGCCATTGCCGGAGACCTGCATGGCGCCAAGGATGGCCACCTTCACGTGCCCGCCGCGGATCATGCCGAACGAGGTAGCCGAGTCGAAGATGCTGCCGCCCGGCAACACCGTGACGGTCTGCTTGCCGGCATTGATCAGGTCTGCGTCCTCCTCGCCCTCGAAGGGGAACGGCCCCATGCCCAGCAGGCCGTTCTCGCTCTGCAGGACCACCCGCACGCCCTCGGGCAGGTTGTTGGCCACCAGCGTGGGAATGCCGATCCCCAGGTTCACGTAGTCGCCGTCGTTCAGTTCCGCGGCCGCGATGGCAGCCATTTCATCCCTGGTCCATCCCATGGGGTTTCTCCTTGGTCTTCTAGCTGTTCTCGTTGGATTAGTTGGGTATTACCGGCGGCACGAACTCGAACGTCATGCCCAGCAGCCACGCGAGCAGCAGCACCACCGGCAGGTGGAACAGGAACTGCTGGAACGTGAAGCCCACCAGGTCCCGGGCGCGCAGGCCCAGCACCGCGAGCAGCGGGAGCATGAAGAACGGGTTGACGAGGTTGGGCAGGGCCTCGGCCATGTTGTAGATCTGCACGGTCCAGCCAAGGTTCATGTTCACGTCCGTGGCGGACTGCATGACGTAGGGCGCCTCCACCAGCCACTTTCCGCCGCCGGACGGGACGAACATGCCCAGGATGGCCGTGTAGATGGCGATGATGACGGCGAACGCCCCGTTGCCGCCGATGCTGGTGAAGAAGTGGGCCAGGAGCTCGGATACCGACAGGCCGCCGGCGCCGGTGGCCTTGGTCAGGATGGCGGCCATGGCGGCATACAGCGGAAACTGCACCAGGATGCCCGCCGTGGCCGGGACCGCCTTGGTGACCGACTGCAGGAATTTGCGCGGAGTCCCGTGCAGGACCAGCCCCAGCATCAGGAAAACCAGGAGGTAGCCGTTGAGTGAGCTGACCACGCTGAGGATGGGCAGGGTCAGCAGCTGGGACACCAGCCAGCCGAGGGTGAGCACGCCGGCCAGGATGGGCAGGACCCTGCTGTATTCGAGCCATTCGCCGGGCCGGGACTTTTCGGCCGGCGGCTCGGGCTGGTCGTCGAGGTCGACGCCGAGATCGGCCGCCGTTTTCACGGCGCTCCCCGTCGGCGCCGAGAAGTGCGCGATGACGGTGGTGAGGACCATGAGGATGAGCAGGGTCAGCAGGGACTGCCAGGTGAAGATGGTGGTGCCGAAGTCCAGGACGCCGGTGACCTTCAGCAGCGCCGGCGGAATGGAGGCCTTGGTGGCCTGCAGCTGTGCGGCGGAGGAGGACATGCCCAGGGCCCAGACGGCACCCAGGCCCATGAAGGCTGCGGCGCCCAGTGCCCGGTAGTCCACGTGCAGGTCTGCCCGCCGGGCCACCGCCCGCGCCAGGAGCCCGCCGAAGATCAGGCTCAGGCCCCAGTTCACGAATGACACGGACATGGAAAGGACGGCCACGAAGCTGACGGCGGTGCGCGCGGAGTTGGGTACCTGTGCCAGCCGGTCAATCAGCCTGGCCACGGGCGGCGACGTTGCCACCACATAACCGGTCAATACCACCATGGCCATCTGGAGGGTGAACGCCGTGAGGTCCCAAAACCCGTTGCCGAAGGAGTCCACCACTGCCTTGGGTGAAGCGCCGATGGCCAGCGCCGCGATGGCCACCAGCACGACGCCGGCGAGGGCAAAGATGTACGCGTCAGGAAACCACTTCTGCGTCCAGCCGGCCAGCGTTTCAGCCATCCGGGCCAGACCCTTCTGGCGGACGTCCGGGTGGTCGGTTTGCGTGGTGGTCATGAGGGTTTTCTCTCCGTTGAGTGCTGTGGATCAGGGCAGGCGTGGGCCCGGTCAGGCGGAGACCAGGCCGGTCCGCGGCCGGACTGTGCGCTGCTCGATGTCCTTGACCCGGTCCGTGGCCTGCACCAGCCGCTGGACAAAGACGCCGGGCGTGGCGATGTGGTTCGGGTCCAGGTCGCCGGGCGCCACGATCACTTCGGCCTCGGCGACGGTCAGGATCCCGGCCGTGGCCACCACCGGGTTGAAGTTCCGGGCCGTGAAGCGGTAGATCAGGTTGCCGTCCGTGTCCGCGGTGTGGGCGTGGACCAGGGCGACGTCGGCCACGATGGCGCGCTCGCGGACGTACGTTTCGCCGTCGAACACCTCGTGCGGCTTGCCCTCGGCCACCAGGGTGCCAACACCTGTCTTGGTGTAGAAGGCAGGGATTCCGGCGCCGCCGGCGCGGAGGCGTTCGGCCAGGGTGCCCTGCGGCGTGAATTCGACCTCCAGCTTGCCGGCGAGGTACTGCTCGGCGAACAGCTTGTTTTCGCCAACGTAGGACGCGATCACCTTGCGGACCTGGCCTGCTTCGATAAGGATGCCGAGCCCTTTGCCGTCCACGCCCATGTTGTTCGACACCACCGTGAGGTCACGGACGCCGGAATCGCGGACGGCCTCGATCAGGTCGGCCGGGATGCCGCTCAAGCCAAACCCGCCGACGGCGAGGGTGATGCCGTCCTGCAGTGCCCCCTCCAGGGCGGTGGCGGCAGAAGCCTGGAGTTTCTTCATGACGTCTCCTCGTTGAGCGCAGTAGTCCACTTTGTGGACGCTTGGGATCTGAGTTTGGAGACTACGGCCGCCGGGAAGAACGTGTCAAGAATCACTGATAAATGCCTTACAGTATGGACAGTAGGCCGAAAAGCATCCATATTGTGGACAAAGGGGAAGTGATGGCATCGACGCCGGTGCAGGGCGCCCAGGTGGTGGCGCGGATAGCGGGGCTGCTCCGGCTGGTGGGCCGCAGCGCCGAGGGAATGCCGCTCGCGGTCCTGGTCCGGGAGTCAGGCCTTACCCGGCCAACGGTCCACCGGCTCCTGACCTCGCTCGCCGCGGAAGGCCTGCTGGACCATGATTCCGTCACGGGCAACTGGGTCCTGGGCCCGGAAATCCTGCTCATGGGCTCGGTGGCGTCAGCCCGGTTCCCGATGGAGGACATCGCCCGGCCCAGCCTGCGCAGGCTTGCACAGGCAACGGGGGAGAGCGCCTTCTTCTCCATCCGCCGCGGCAATGAGACGGTGTGCCTGCTGCGTGAGGAGGGCACGTTCCCCGTCAGGTCCTTTGTCCTGCACGAGGGAGTCCGTTTCCCGCTGGGCGTCGCGTCGGCCGGGACCGCCATCCTGGCCTTCCTGCCCACGGATGAGCAGGAGGAGCTGCTGGGCCGGTGGCCGGAGCACGCCGGAGCCTTCGCCGCGAACCACACGACCGATCTTGTCCGAAAGAACCTGGCCCGGACCAGGCTGGCCGGCTACTCGGTGAACCCGGGGCTGGTCCTGGAAGGAAGCTGGGGGATGGGTGCCGCGGTGTTCGACAGGTCCGGGCGGCCCGCCTGGGCGTTGTCGCTGACGGGCATTGAACCGCGGTTCAAGCCCGAACGGCAGGAGGAACTGGGCGGCCTGCTGATGGCGGAGGCCCACCGGATAACGCAGCAGCTGGGCGGGGGAGCGGACGGCGGACGGCGCACCCGCTGAGCCTCCCCGGCTTTGCCCGTGAACGACGACGGCGGGCCACGCTTTTCAGGCGCGGCCCGCCGTCGTACTCCCCGAAGGTGGGGAAAATCAGCAGAAGGGGCGGGCTACAGCCCGGCGCGGGGCTCCACGGGACCTTCGCCCTTCCACCACGTGTCAAAGATGGTCACCGGCACGGTGCGCTTGTGGCGGGTCCGGAGGTATTTCTGTTCGATGGACCCGGCCACCGCGTCCGGGACCTCGCGGCCTTCAAGGTAGTCGTCAATCTGGTCGTAGCTGATGCCCAGCTCGTCCTCATCCGTGCGGCCCGGCCGGTCATCCAGCAGGTCCGCGGTGGGCACCTTCTCCCACACGCGGGCCGGCGCACCCAGTTCAGCCAGGAGGGCCCGGTTCTGCCGCTTGTTCAGGCCGAACAAGGGCAGGATGTCGGCGCCGCCGTCGCCGTACTTGGTGAAGAAGCCCGTGACGGACTCCGCGCCGTGGTCGGTGCCGATCACCAGGTAGTTGAACTCCCCGGCCAGCGCATACTGGGCGATCATCCGGGTGCGGGCCTTGGTGTTTCCCTTGTGGAAGTCGGAGATTTCCGAGCCCACGGTCTTCTCGAACTCGTCCTCGAAGCCGTCCACCGCTGCCGAGATGTTGAACGTCCACTCCGTCTTGGCCTTGATGAAGTCCAGGGCTGCCTGGGCGTCCTCCTCATCGTGCTGGACGCCGTACGGGAGGCGGACCGCAACGAAGTTGGCCTCTACGCCCTCAGCCCCAAGCTCATCAACCGCCAGCTGGGCAAGCCTTCCGGCGAGCGAGGAATCCAGGCCGCCGGAGATGCCCAGGACAAAGCCCTTGGTGTGGGTGGCCTTCAAATATTCCTTGAGGAAAGTGACGCGTTTGCGCACCTCCCCTGCGGGGTCGATCCGGGGCTGAACGCCCATTTCTTCAATGATCTTGGCCTGGAGTTCGCGCATGCTGTCCAGCCTAGCCAGCGCTGTCAACAACCCTCAACTGTTCCGGGCGGCCCCTGCGCGGCGTAGCTTTATGGCATGGAGCGGACGGGATGTGCCGTGGTGGGCGGTGGCCCGGCAGGAATGATGCTTGGCCTGCTGCTGGCACGGGCCGGCGTGCGTGTTGCAGTCCTGGAAAAGCACCGCGACTTCCTGCGGGACTTCCGCGGCGACACGGTGCACGCGTCCACCATCCGGCTGATGGACGAACTGGGCCTGGGCGCCGGATTCCGGGCCCTGCCGCAAAGCCGGCTGGACAACGTCGCTGTTCCGGTTCCCGGTGCCGGGCTGGTCACGCTGGCGGCCTTCGACTCCCTGAAGCCCCCGTACAACTACGTGGCCATGATGCCCCAATGGGACTTCCTAAATTTCCTCGCCTCAGCTGCCGCCGCGGAGCCGACGTTCACCCTGCTCATGGAAACCGAGGCCACCGGCTTGGAGTTCGACGGCGGACGCGTCACCGGTGTGCGCTACCGGTCCACCGGAGATACCGCCGATGACGGTGAACGCGTGCTGCATGCCGACGTTGTGGTGGCCGCCGACGGCCGGCATTCGGTGTTGAGGCAGGCAGCCGGACTGCGGGCCCGGGAGTATCCGGTGCCGTTCGATACATGGTGGTTCAGAATTCCCCGCCACCCCTCGGAGCAGGGCGACGCGGCGGGCGTGGTCCCCTCGCTGGGAAACCGGGACGCCATGATTGCGCTTAATCGCACCGACTACTACCAAATGGGCTACCTCGCGCCCAAAGGCTCGGACGCCAGGATCCGGGAAGGCGGCGTGGAACGGTTCCGCGAAAGGGTGGCAGCACTGCGTCCCGACCTCGCCGACCGGGTTGATTCGATCCGCAGCGTGGCAGACCTGCATTGGCTGGACGTCAGGCTGAACCGGCTGCAGCGCTGGTACATCGACGGGTTCCTGTGCATTGGCGATGCTGCGCACGCGATGTCACCCGCGGGCGGGGTGGGCATCAACCTGGCCATCCAGGACGCAGTGGCGGCCGCGGAACGCCTGGCCCCTGACCTGCGCCAGGGGAAGGTGCGGACCAGGACCCTGGCGGCAATCCAGCGCCGCCGCCGCATGCCCACGGTAGTGGTCCAGGCCGTGCAGCGCATCATGCACCGGGTGGTGTTCGTTCCACTCTTCGCGGGGACATTGTCCGGTGACATGCTCGCCGGCAAGGCCCCGTTCTCCGTCCAGCGCATGCTTTTCTTCATCCTGCGCCACAACCCCGTGGTCAAACGTGTGCTGCCCCGCGTCATCGCAATCGGACCGCGCCCAGAGCACGCCCCAGGGTTCGCCCGCCCGCTCACGGTCCGCCCACCCACTAAACTTGGGGCCATGACTTCGCCCACTGACACTGCGGTAGACACCGCAGCTGCCCGCGCCCGACTGCTCGAACTGATCAAGGAACTCGCCGTGGTCCGCGGCAAGGTGATCCTCTCCAGCGGAGCAGAGGCGGACTACTACATCGACCTGCGCCGCATCACCCTGCACCATGAGGCGTCCAAGCTGGTGGGCCAGGTCATGCTGGCACTGGCGGACGACGCCGGCATCGACTTTGAGTGCGCCGGAGGCCTCACCATGGGTGCCGACCCCGTGGGCACTGCCGTCATGCACGCGGCCGTCGACGCCGGCCGCACGGTTGACGCGTTCGTGGTCCGCAAGGCCCAGAAGTCCTACGGCATGGGCCGGCAGGTGGAGGGCCCCTCTGTTGAGGGCCGCAAGGTGCTGGTCCTGGAGGACACGTCCACCACAGGCGGCTCCGCGCTGACCGCAGTGGAAGGCGTCCGGAAGGCCGGCGGCAACGTCGTCGCGGTGGCCGTGATCGTGGACCGGGATACCGGCGCCAAGGAAAAGATCGAAGCCGAAACCGGCGTTCCCTACCTGTTCGCATTCGGCAAAGACGAACTGGGACTGGCCTGACGCCAGGGGAGCCGGCCAGGTCCGGCTCCGGGGACGCATTTGGGTCTGGTTGTTGGCTCGCCGCTGAAGACTGCAATATCATATGCGTTAACACTTTTCAGTTGCTTGGAGATCCTGCATTTTGCTCCCCCCACAACAGCCTTTGAGCGCAACCGACCAGGTCCAGAACCTCATCCTGGAAAGCGCCGACTTCGAGGACTTCCTCAACGAATTGGCGCGCTTCTCCGCGCACCAGATGGCAGGCGACGGCGACGACGCCCTGTGCGGCATCACGCTGCTCCGCGACCGCAAGGCTGCCACCATTGGCTGGAGCAGCGAGACGGCCCGGGAAGTCGATGAAATCCAGTACTCCCTGGCCCAGGGTCCCTGCCTTTCCGCGGCTCAGGACGAACGTGAAGTCTACGTCCCGGACCTCCTGCAGGAGGACCGGTGGGGACCGGATTACGCGTCCGCGGTTGCCTCCCACGGCCTGCGTTCGGTGCTTTCCCTGCCGTTCAACCTGCAGGGCGAGGCCAAAGCTGCGCTGAATCTCTACTCCGACGCCCCGCACAAGTTTGATGGGCGGGCCGCGGACAGGGCACGGGACTTCACCCGCGAGATCTCCGAAGCGCTGCGGCTCGCTGTCAGGTTCTCGCTGCACGCAGACAGTGCATCCAACCTTCGGGCCACGCTGGAATCGCGGACCATCATCGACATCGCCATCGGCATTGTCATGGCGCAGAACCGGTGCAGCCAGGAAGCCGCCGTCGAAATCCTCACGGAGGCCTCAAGCAACAGCAACACCAAACTGCGGGACATCGCCAAGTCACTGGTGGATTCGGTGGGCGGCGCCGGTGCGCGCACCCACTACCAGGAGCCTGGAAAGGTCAGCCCCGGTCCGCGCGCCTGAGCGGCAGGTTGTGCGGCGGCCCGGCGGGAGTTACGCTTGCGGAGGTTGAGCCGTCGGCCATAGAACCTCTTTTGGAGTACCTATGGACCGCGCGCTAGACGCACTCGTTAACCTTGATGTCCCTGCCGACATCGTCCGGATTGAAGTCCGGGGAGCCCTTCACCACGAATCCCGTGCTGAATTGGTCCACATCATCCGCCGCGTCCGGAGGATGGGCATCCGCTGCCGCATCTGCGTCGACCTCTCGCGGGCTGAACTTGTCGAATCCTCCGCCCTGGCCGGACTGCGCAGCGACCTCAACGCCATGGACACCAAGTCCTTGCTGGGCGTTCCGGCCGCGGGGGTCTCCCTCCAGCTCACGCCTGCGGCCCACGACTGGGCGGCGGGCGAAGCTTCCAGCCGCCGGCCGCTCCTGATGGACGACGACGTCAGGGAGCTCTTTCCGGGCGGCGACTTCGCAGGCGAATTCCCGCAGCTGCCGGTCATGTGGATCGAAGAGCTGTACGGACGTCCGCTGACCGAATACACCGACCAGGAACTCCTGCTCGCCAGCGACTCCGCCTTTGCCCTCCTGGACAACCCGGAGGCACCCGACGGCGCCGACCTGCTGGGCCGCTACAACGACATCGGACTGGAAATCCTCCGCCGCCAACAGGAACCGCAGGCACCCTTCCCGGCCACCGAAGGACAGGCCGCCAGCTGATCCCGGCGTCACCGAACGGTTACACACGTTCATTGCGGTGCCGCGTTTGGCTGGGCTTACGGTAGGACTGTGCCGTATGAGGGGGAGGTCCATCCGCAGGGCCGGCGCGGGGTCTCCGACGCCCGGCTGCTGGCGGAAGCCGCTGCTCTTAAACGCTTCTCACGGCGTTCATTCCTGGCCGGAGCCGGCGCGTCCGGACTGCTGGCCGCCGACATGCTGGTGACCCGTGAAGTGCAGTCGCAGCGCCGGACCACCCGGATCCTGTCCGTTGCCGATGACTTCGCCGACGCCTACTACCCGGACGCCAGCTGGTTCCTGTTCCCCGGGTACAAAACCAGCTGGGAAGAGGCGCAGTGGATCCTGAACACGCTCCGGGGTTCCCTGAACAAGCGTGCCCGGCTCGCCGCCGTCGGATATTCCAACCTGGGGCTGAACGTCTCCGAGGTGGTCGCCGCGATCGCCGACTACGTTGCCGCTGAGAAGATCACCAAACTCTTCTTTTACGGGCACAGCTTCGGCGGGATGCTTGCCACCCAGGTGGCGGCCCGGCTCCTGGCCCTGCAGGGCCTCCAGGTGCAGTTCATCCTCCTTGACTCCAGCCCGTACAGCGCCCACGACGTCCTGGACCAAAGCTGGTTCGACGGCGTTGTGTTCCTCTACGAGAGCGGCGTCAGGTTTCCATCCACCCTCCGCGGCGGGTATGAACTGGGGGAGCGGATCATCCACAAGGACGAACGGAGCTGGCGGCAGATCCTCAACCAGACACTGGAGCAGCTCTCACCCATTGCCCCGTCCAATGTCCTGGTCCAGACGGAGTCCGCCTACATCTACCACTTCGAGGGACGGCAGTTCGCCGGGCAGCTCGGCACGGCCAGGATGGCCTACCTGGGCAACCCGAAGGACGCCACCGTCGACTACGAAACCGCATCCGAAACCTGGGCCGTGGTCTACAAGGACAACATGGTTTCAAGCAGCCTTCAGACCACCGGGGCAGTACCCGCCCATGCCAGCCCGGGCTGGAATCCGCAGATCTACCGGCCCCTGGTCACGGGACTGCTGGACGAGTACTTCCCGCTGCCCCGGGGCGGAACCCGGGTCAGTATCTTCTAGATCTGGTTCTTCAGGTCCGCTACGGAGTTGAGCACCTGGTTGGGCCGGAACGGGTACGCGGCGATGTCGTCCTTGTGCGTGATGCCGCTGAGGACCAGGACCGTGTGCAGGCCGGCCTCCATGCCGGCGATGATGTCCGTGTCCATCCGGTCACCGATCATGGCCGTGGTTTCCGAGTGTGCGTCGATCTGGTTCATCGCAGACCGGAACATCATGGGGTTCGGCTTGCCCACGATGTACGGTTCGCGGCCGGTGGCCTTGGTAATCAGGGCCGCGATGGCACCAGTGGCCGGCATGGGGCCGTCCTTGGAAGGGCCGGTTGCGTCCGGGTTGGTGGCGATGAACCGGGCGCCGGCGAGGATCAGGCGGATGGCCATCGTGATTGCCTCGAAGGAATACGTGCGCGTCTCGCCGAGCACCACGAAGTCCGGGTTCTGGTCGGTGAGGATGAAGCCTGCCTCGTGCAGCGCCGTCGTCAGCCCTGCCTCGCCGATGGTGTAGGCACGGTTTCCGGACTCCGCCCCGCCGGCGGAGACCTGGTCCTTCAGGAACTGGGCCGTGGCCAGGGCTGACGTCCAGATGTTCTCCTCCGGGATCTCGAGGCCGGAGGCACGCAGGCGGGCTGCGAGGTCGCGGGGCGTGAAGATGGAGTTGTTGGTCAGCACCAGGAACCGCTTGGACGTATCCACCCAGCGCTGGATCAGCTCGGCCGCGCCGGGAATGGGCTGGTTTTCGTGCACCAGGACGCCATCCATGTCCGTCAGCCAGCACTCGATCTCCTGGCCGCTGCGGTATACCGCGGGGTTGCCTGTTACCTGGTCCTCGTCTGCCATGCCTGCCTCCGCCTGTGATGGTTGCCCGAAGAGTCCAGTCTAGTGTTGAAGGGTGAACCAAACGCCCGGCATGACAGACGAACCCGACCACCAGCCCGGGGAGGCCGAACCCGCAAAGGCGGAGGTCGGCGTCGGGCCCTGGGAAGGGGAACTGCCGGAAGGCGACCACTGGGACCCTGACCTCCTGGCCGACGGCGACCGGCGCAATGTGCTGGACAAATACCGCTACTGGAAGCATGAGGCGATCGTCGCGGAGCTGGACTCCCGCCGGCATAACTTCCACGTGGCCATCGAAAACTGGCAGCACGACCTGAACATCGGCACCGTGGTGCGCACCGCCAACGCCTTCCTCGCCAAGGAAGTCCACATCATCGGCCGACGCCGGTGGAACCGTCGCGGCGCCATGGTCACCGACCGCTACCAGCACGTCCGCCACCACCCCACCGTTGAGGACTTCGTGCAGTGGGCGCAGGGGGAGGGACTCGCGATCATCGGGATCGACATCTTCCCGGACTCGGTGCCCCTGGAGACCTACGAGCTGCCGCGCGACTGCGTACTGGTGTTCGGGCAGGAGGGCCCGGGCCTGACCCCGGAAGTCCACCAGGCCGCCGCCGCCACCCTGTCCATTGAGCAGTTCGGCTCCACCCGTTCCATCAACGCCGCGTCCGCCGCGGCCATCGCCATGCACGCCTGGATCCGCCGGCACGTCTTCAACCAGCACCCGGGGGCGTAACCCAGAGCACTCCCAGCCCGGGAATGGCTAGGATGGTGCCAAGCCGTAAGCGGTCTACTTGAGGGTCATCCACCCACAGACGAAACTCAGCAGAGGAGCCAGCATGCCCATTGCAACCCCAGAGATCTACGCCGAGATGATCGACCGCGCGAAGGCCGGCGGATTCGCCTTCCCCGCCGTCAACGTCACGTCCTCGCAGACGCTGAACGCAGCGCTCCGCGGCTTCGCCGAGGCAGAGTCCGACGGCATCGTGCAGGTTTCCACCGGCGGTGCCGCCTACTGGTCCGGCGCCTCCACCAAGGACATGGTTGCCGGTTCCCTGGGCTTCGCGGCGTTCGCCCGCGAAGTGGCAAAGAACTACGGTGTCAACATCGCCCTGCACACGGACCACTGCCCCAAGGACAAGCTGGACGGTTTTGTCCTGCCCCTGCTGGCAGCCTCCGAGGCTGAGGTGAAGGCCGGCCGCAACCCGCTGTTCAACTCCCACATGTGGGACGGCTCCGCAGAGACCCTGCAGGAGAACCTGAAGATCGCCCGCGACCTGCTGGCCCGCACCGCCGCCGCCAAGATGATCCTCGAGGTGGAGATCGGCACCGTGGGCGGCGAGGAAGATGGCGTGGAGAACGCCATCAACGACAAGCTCTACACCACGGTGGAGGATGCCCTGGCGACCATCGACGCCCTCGGCTCCGGCGAGAACGGCCGCTACATCACCGCCCTGACCTTCGGCAACGTGCACGGCGTCTACAAGCCGGGCGGGGTCAAGCTGCGCCCGGAGATCCTCAAGGACATCCAGGCCCAGGTGGGTGCCAAGATCGGCAAGGACAACCCGTTCGACCTCGTGTTCCACGGCGGCTCCGGCTCCTCCGACCAGGAAATCGCCGACGCCGTTTCCTACGGCGTGATCAAGATGAACATCGACACCGACACCCAGTACGCCTACACCCGTCCGGTGGCTGACCATATGTTCAAGAACTACGACGGCGTCCTGAAGGTTGACGGCGAAGTGGGCAACAAGAAGACCTACGACCCCCGCGTCTGGGGCGCCTCCGCCGAAGCCGGCCTGGCAGCCCGCGTGGTGGAAGCCACCAAGCAGCTCGGTTCGGCCGGAAAGACCTTCTAAATGTCGGATGAGTTCCGCAAGGACCTGATGGGGCCGGAGCCCACGCTCCTGCCTGCCGAGACTGAGGTCAACGCGCAGTTGGAGGCCGGGCACGAGGCCCTGGACCTGGTGGAAAAGCACCCCACGTCCTCGCTGCTCTGGGCCGTGCTGGCTGAGGAGGCGTGGACAGAAGGACGCACCATCGACTCCTACGCCTACGCCCGGGTTGGCTACCACCGGGGCCTGGACGCGCTGCGCCGCAACGGCTGGCGCGGCGTTGGTCCCATCCCGTGGGAGCACGAGCCGAACCGCGGTTTCCTGCGCGCGCTCTACTCCCTGGGCCGGGCGTCATCGGCCATCGGCGAGGCCGACGAGCCGGAGCGGATCGAAAAGTTCCTCAACGATTCCGATCCCACCGCGAAAGCGGCCATCGAGGGCTAGATTCGAATAATTACGACGACGGCAGGTCACCTTCCCAAGGAAGGTGACCTGCCGTCGTCGTAGGTTGAGCCTGCCGAAACCCTAGGCTTTACGGGCGATGCCTGTGCGGGCCATGGCGTCGGCGTAGGCCGCGCGCATGTCCTCGAGGTACTCCTCCTGGCGCGCGGGGGAACCGGCGAACGCACGGCCGCTGAGGGAACGCACCTTGTAGGTCTTCAGGCCGCGGCGCCACAGCAGCGGAACTTCGGTCTTCAGGAGTGCATTGGCCAACCGGTTGGCTTCGGTTCCATGCGCCACGATGACCGAGGCGCGGGGCACCAGGGCCAGGAACTTCAGCAGCGGCTTCAGGCCTGCCTGGATCTGGTCCGGGGTGAACTTGCCGTTGGCTTCGCCGGTGACGTGCCAGGGGTGGACGTTCCACGGCATCACGAACTCGGGGCGCAGGCCCAGCTTCCACTGGAGCCCCAGCATGCGGGTAGCCGCGTCCTGGTCACCGGCCGTGATGAATCCGGACGGGTCCGCCTCGCCGATGTTGGAGAACAGGCTGATGATGCGGCATTCGTCGACGTCATGCATCGGGTCCACATAGGGCACCACGGTTCCGGGCTTGGCCTCCTGCAGGGAATCACACAGTTCGTTGACGGCTGCAACGCTGGGTTCGTAGCGGCGGCTCATGAGCTGTTCGTGGAATGTTTCTGGGGCCAGGGCTGTCATGAAGTGCTGGGTCTCCTGCGGGGATTGGCGTTGCTGCCGCCACGGAAATGGGCACGCGGGGGCGCGACACCTCAGCGGCGGTTGATTGGGGTGGGCCAACTCCGGGTCGGCCTTGTCCAGTTTACCAAGCCCCCGGGAACGGAAACGCCGGTCCCGCGAATCCGCCACGGCGGAACACGGAACCGGCGGGTTCCCGCTTCGCCTCTTGCAGCTACCAGAGGCGGCTGGTGGCGCGGCGGGCGCCCTCGCCGAGGGCCTCCAGCTTGGCGAAGGCGATCTGGGGGTGCACCCTGCCGCCCAGGCCGCAGTCGGTGGAGGCGATGACGTTTTCGCGGCCCACGACGTCGGCAAAACGGACGA
Source organism: Pseudarthrobacter sp. 05T312 (assembly GCF_056396685.1). NCBI lineage: Bacteria > Bacillati > Actinomycetota > Actinomycetes > Micrococcales > Micrococcaceae > Pseudarthrobacter > Pseudarthrobacter sp. 05T312. The sequence continues at coordinate 101,197 of NZ_JBFTLY010000007.1, read as the reverse complement.
TGCGGTCGGCAACGAGGTCAGGGTGTTCCACCACGTTGGTGGCATGGGACACGACGCCCGGGATGATGATTTTGCCCTCGGGGAGCTTGGTGTCCTCCCATACGCGCCATTCGTGTTCGTGGCGGACGTTGGCTGCCTCGAAGGAGTAAGCGCCGGCGTTGACCTGCAGCACCGAGCCGATGATGTCGGCGAACGGGATGTCCGTGGTGTGCGGGCCGTGCCAGGAACCCCAGCAGACGTGCAGCCGGATCTGTTCCTGCGGCAGGTCGCGGAGGGCCCAGTTGGTGGCCTCCACGCGCAGCTGGATGAACTTCAGGTAGTCCTCCAGGCTGGGCTCGGGATTGATCTGGTCCCAGCTCTCGGCGAGGGACGGATCGTCGAGCTGCACCGTGAGGCCGGCGTCGACGATGGCCTTGTATTCCTCCCGCATGGCATCGGCGCAGGCGTAGACAAGTTCCTCATCCGACTTGTAGTACTCGTTGGCCACGCGGGCGCAGGAGCCGGGAGAGAGGGATGCTACGAAGCCGTCGGACAACCCGGCGGCGGCGAGGCCGGTCTTCAGGTTCTTGATGTCCGATGCCACCAGGTCCTGGCCCGTGTAGGTCAGGGGTCCGGCGATCTTGGGCTGGGTCACGCTCTTGCGGTGGGACAGGATGCCCGAGGAGGGGTCGTTGTAGGCCTCGTTGAACGCCTGCCGGTCGCGCCGGTCGGGGAAGGAAGTCAGGACAATGTTGCCGGGGGAGGAGCGGTGCACCTGGGCATCGGCCCAGCGGTCCACGTTGGTTGGCTCCAGGCCGCCCAGCCGTGCGAAGGAGTAGTTCCACCAGGCACCGTAGTCCACGGAGTTGGCCATCGTGTGCCCGTATTCGCCGTCGTTGGGAATGTCGATGCCGAGGTCCTTCTGGCGCTGGACCACATCCACCACGGAGGTTTCAAGGAGGTCCAGGAATTCCGGGGTGATGCCATCGGTTTCCTTGGCGGCATTGGCGGCGATGAGTTCAGGGGTGCGGGGCAACGATCCGGCGTGGGTGACGCGGATGTGGTCGGTGTTCAGGGGCATGCTGGAATCTTCCTTTCCATCGGTCCTGGCAGTAGCACCTTCGGCCCGCAGGAATCCTGCTGGACCGTGGTTGCTGCGGCGTCATCGAGCCAGGTCTCTCGGCCGCTCCGGATGGTTCACTCTCAGATAAATGGAGAGACCCGCCTTGGGGCAAGTCTGCGCCGCTTTATGTCGCGGCTCCTTGCGGGCGGCTTCCCTGCTATGCACTCGGGCAGCGCAGCAACGGCTACCTGATCAAGCAGACCGTCACCACGCTGACCTCCACGGCCGCGGCGGGCCACAACAGTGGACAAAGTGCCCTATCGGCTAAACTTGGGTGGTAAGAGCCCCGGAACTCTTGCTTCGTTGCGCCGTGCTGCGGCTGTGCGAAGGCCGGTCTGTTCGGGGCATTCTCATGAACGGCGCTGCATGGGCCTGCCACCTGGTGGCCGGGCCCGGGCGGCCCGAACGAATGGGGGAGGATCCCATGCCAGCAATTGTGATCGTAGGAGCCCAGTGGGGCGACGAAGGAAAAGGCAAGGCCACCGACCTGCTGGGCGGCCGTGTTGACTACGTCGTCAAGCCCAACGGCGGCAACAACGCCGGGCACACCGTCGTCGTAGGCGGTGAAAAGTACGAACTCAAACTTCTGCCGGCAGGCATTCTTAGCCCCAACGCCGTTCCCGTCATCGGCAACGGCTGCGTGGTGAACCTGGAGGCCCTCTTCCAGGAAATCGACGGACTCCAGGCGCGCGGCGCCGACACCTCAAAGCTGCGGGTCTCCGCCAACGCCCACCTGGTGGCGCCCTACCACCAGGTGCTGGACAAGGTGACCGAACGCTTCCTGGGCAGCCGGGCCATTGGCACCACCGGCCGCGGCATCGGTCCCGCCTACATGGACAAGGTGGCCCGGCTGGGCATCCGCGTCCAGGATGTCTTCGACGAATCGATTCTCCGCCAGAAGGTGGAAGGCTCGCTGCGGCAGAAGAACGAACTCCTGGTCAAGGTCTACAACCGCCGCGGTGTGGTGGTGGACGAGATCGTGGAGTACTTCCTGTCCTTCGCCGAGCGGCTCCGCCCGTTGGTCATCGACAGCACCCTGGTCCTGAACTCCGCGCTGGACGAGGGCAAGGTAGTCCTGATGGAGGGCGGCCAGGCAACATTCCTGGACGTGGACCACGGCACCTACCCGTTCGTGACCTCCTCCAACCCCACCGCCGGCGGCGCCTCGGTGGGCTCCGGCATCGGCCCCACGCGGATCTCCCGCTCCATCGGCATCATCAAGGCCTACACCACCCGCGTTGGTGCCGGCCCGTTCCCCACGGAGCTCTTCGATGAGATGGGCGTCTACCTGCAGAAGACCGGCGGCGAATTCGGCGTCAACACCGGCCGTCCCCGCCGCTGTGGCTGGTACGACGCGGTCCTGGCCCGCCACGCCTCCCGCGTCAACGGCTTCACGGACTACTTCGTCACCAAGCTGGACGTCCTCACCGGCATCGAGCAGATCCCGGTATGTGTCGCCTACGACGTCGACGGCGTGCGGCATGACGAGATGCCCATGACGCAGACCGAGTTCCACCACGCGAAGCCCATCTTCGAGTACTTCGACGGGTGGACCGAAGACATCACCGGAGCCCGGACGCTGGCGGACCTGCCGGAGAACGCGCGCAATTACGTCCTGGCGCTGGAGAAGCTTTCCGGAACCCGGTTCTCCGCCATCGGCGTTGGCCCGGACCGGGACCAGACCATCGTGGTGAACGACCTCATCAACGACTGACGACTCCTCCCGGAACGGGGGGATGACGACGGCGGCAGGCCACCTATTGCAGGTGGCCTGCCGCATGTTTTTGGTGGCGGAAAACGAATTTACACAGGCTTAACGCGCGCGGTCTTGTGAGGCTTCCGGTGCCGCCGCCAGACTCGTCTGTACCACCTGGTGCCCAAGGAAGGATCGTCATGGCCGGAAAATTTGAAGCCTTCGTCGACGCTGATTCGTTTTTCCGGTTCCGGCTCCTGGCTCCGGACGGGGCCGTGATCGCCGTCTCCGGCCCTTTTGAGGACAAAGCCGCCGTGGTGGCGGGGATAGCCGCGGTTCGCGAATGTGCCGGAACCGGCCTGGTGACCGACCTCTGTCCCGCCGGGGCCGTCTCCCGTCCCGCGCCCGTACCCGCAGCAGCTGCTGCCGCCTTGCCGGCGGAGCTGCCCGCCGCCGTCGTACCCGTATGCGGCGAGGAGCGCACGCCCGCCCTGGTGCACGCCTTCGTGCTGGCAGGGGCACCCCGCAGGCACGCCAGTGTGCCCCGTTGGACCAGGACAGCAACCCGCTGAAAAAGATTTCGAACTTTTTTTGAAAAGGCGTAACCCCCCGGGCAGCCGGAGCGATTACCTCTATGAAGCGCCGGCCTGGAACCTGTCCCCCATCACGTTCCAGGCCGGCTCTTTTATCTTTCCGCAAGGGTGGCTGCCCAGGCTTCGCCCGTCACTGGCCCCGGCCGTGGCGCTTCGGGCTGTGCGGTTACTGGCGGGTAAAGTGAGGGCAGCGTTCCGGATGTACTGAACGCTGCCCTGCCACCACCCTTCTTGACGGAAAGCACCACGTCAGTGACCGATGCACAGACAGACGAGGCCCCGGACCAGCCAGTTTCCGGGACCGCTGCCTTCAGCCTGGTTTATAAGACGTACGCATCACAGGTTCTGGGCTATCTCACGGCCCGGGGAGTCGAGGATCCGGAGGCCGCCATGCAGGAAGTGTTCCTGTCCGTGCTGCCACGTCTCGGTACCGTGCGGGGAGGGGAGTCGGGGCTGCGGACCTTCATCTTCTCTGTTGCCCACGCCCGGATGGTGGATGACCACCGCCGCCAGAGCCGGACTCCGGTCAAGCTGTCCTTCGAGCCCGAGCTCGACCAGCGCCAGGACACGTCGGCGGAGAAGGAAGCCCTGCAGCGCATCGAACCCCGGGAAGTCCTCAGGCTGTTGGACGGGCTGCCCCAGGACCAGCGGGACGTTCTGTCCCTGCGCCTGGTGGCCGGCCTCACGGTGGAACAGACGGCGGAGACCATGGAAAAGAGCGCTGGTTCGGTGAAGCAGCTGCAGCGGCGCGCATTGCTGAAACTCCGGGAACTTGCCGCAGTGAAGGAGTACCTCGCGCCATGACGCCTGCCCAGGATAACCTTGCCGCCCTTGTCGACGACATGCTGCAGGACGTCGGCTTCGAACTGGATGCGGACCTTCGCGGGGCCCTCCATTCGCTGGGCGCCCTGGCGTCCGTGCCCACGCCCGAGCCCATCGGGGAGCTCGCTGCACTGCTCACGGCAGCCGGGCCCATCCTCGGGGAGGGCCCCGTACCCGGCGGCGCGCCAGATGCCGCAGCCGGAGAACGTGAAGTTGGGCAGGACGATGAGCCTCCCGCCGATGAACTGGCCCGCCGCCGCCGCAGGCACCGTCCCACCACGCTGGGGCTTGTGCTGGTGGCCGGAATGGGGCTGGGAGTTGGCGGGGTAGCCGCCAGCTCCACACCTCACGGGAGCAGCCCCGTGGAGCAACTGCTGGAGGATTTGTCGCCCTGGAGCAATTCGGTGGGCGGTCCGTCGGCCGCGGGCTACGGCTTCCGTGCTCCCAGGCTGGCTTCCGACGGAGAACTTGCCGCCGGCCCGGAGGCTGCGGCCGGTGGGGCCACCGACGCCGCCAACCTTGCCTCCCGCCTCCTGCCGGACCACGACGGAGCTCCCCGGCACACGGGGCATGTGCACACAGGCACGCCGCACTGTGCCGGCCCGGTCAACCACGAAGCAGCCGGCGGGATGTGTACGCCTTCCGGGGCAGGGGCTGTCCCGCAGGGCAACGGAGCCGGCCGCGGCAGGGACGACCAGGGAGCTGCGGCGGAAGAAGTGCCGGCAGGACCAGCCGCCGCAAACCAGGGGAAGGCGGGCACCCCGGCTTCAGAGACTGCGGCCGCAGCGGCAGGTGCGGCCAACGGGCCGGCAAAACCCGCCGCCGGAGTGGTCCAGGGCCAGGCAGGTCCCCAGGGCGCGGGGCAGGGAAACGTTCCGAAGCCCACATCTCCGGCGAAATAGTCGAAACAGCAACAGCGGGCCCGTTGAACGGACCCGCTGTTGTCTTCTTCAGCAGCTGGTCAGGCCATGACCTGGCGCTTGGAGGAAATCACGCCGGTATCGAAACCGGCCAGGTGCAGGCCGCCGTGGAAGCGTGCATGCTCGATCTTCACGCAGCGGTCCATCACCACGTTCAGCCCTGCGGCTTCCGCGCCTGCCGCGACGCCTTCGTGCCAGGACCCCAGCTGCAGCCAGATTGTTTTGGCGCCGGCGGCCACGGCCTCGTCAAGGACGCCCGGAAGGTCGTCGTGCTTGCGGAACACGTCAACGATGTCCGGGCTCTCCGGCAGGTCCGTGAGGGATGCGTACGTGGGCTGCCCCAGGATCTCCTTGACCACCGGGTTCACGAAGTACACCTTGTAGCGGGTGGAGGAGAGCAGGTACGTGGCCACGAAGTAGCTGGCCCGCGACGGCTTGTCAGAGGCTCCAACAATGGCGATGGATTTCGCCTGCCGGAGCAGGGCCAGCCGCTCAGGTGCCGACGGGCCGGACCACTTTCGTTCGGCGGTGCTCATGCGTTTGCTCCGATCGTGCAGGAATCCTCGGCTGAACCGGTCAAAGCCTGGGTTTCGACAGGCTCAACCAACGTGCTGGACGCCTCGGTCAGTGCCTGGTCCAGGTCCCACAGGATGTCCTCGATGTCCTCGAGGCCCACTGAGATGCGGACCAGGTCCTCCGGCACGCCCGCGGATTCCAGCTGTGCCGCATTGAGCTGCTGGTGGGTGGTGGAGCCGGGGTGGATCACCAGGGTCCGGGAGTCACCCACGTTGGCCAGGTGGGAAGCCAGCTGCAGGGACTCGATGAACTTCTGCCCGGCAGCGCGCCCGCCCTTCACCCCGAACGAGAAGACCGATCCCGGGCCCAGCGGCAGGTACTTCCGTGCCCTGTCGTAGTGCGGGTGGGAGGGCAGCCCGGAGTAGTTGACGTAGGCCACCCGGTCATCGTTTTCGAGCCACTCGGCCACGGCCCGCGCGTTCTTCAGGTGCTCGTCGAGGCGCTGCGGCAGCGTCTCGACGCCCTGGAGCAGCTGGAACGCCGACTGCGGCGACAGGGCCGGGCCGATGTCGCGCAGCTGCTCGCTGCGCAGTTTGGTGAGGAAGCCGTATTCGCCGAAGTTGCCCCACCAGGAGACGTTGCCGTAGGAAGCCACGGGTTCGGTCATGGTGGGGAACTTGCCGTTGCCCCAGTTGAACCGGCCGCTTTCCACCACCACGCCGCCCAGTGTGGTGCCGTGGCCGCCCAGGAACTTCGTAGCGGAGTGGATCACGATGTCGGCGCCGTGCTCGATCGGCCGCACGAGGTACGGCGTGCTCAAGGTGGCGTCGACCACCAGGGGGATGCCGGCTTCGTGTGCCACCTTGGCCAGCCCCGCCAGGTCCTGGACCTCCGACGACGGGTTGGCCACCACCTCCACGAAGATCGCCTTGGTGTTCTCCCGCACTGCCGCGGCATAGTCGGCGGGGTCGGTTCCGGCAACAAAGGTGGTGTCCACGCCGAACCGGCGCAGGGTGACATCGAGCTGGGTCACGGTGCCGCCGTACAGCTGGGAGGCTGCCACGATATGGTCCCCCGCCTGGGTCAGGGCGGCGAAGGTGATAAACTCCGCTGCCATGCCCGACCCCGTAGCTACCGCTCCGATGCCGCCTTCGAGGGACGCGATGCGCTCCTCGAACGCCGCGACGGTGGGGTTGCCGATGCGGGAGTAGATGTTGCCGTACTTCTGCAGCGCGAACAGGTTGGCGGCGTCGTTGGTGTCCTTGAAGACGAAGGACGTGGTCTGGTAGATGGGTACGGCGCGGGCGCCGTGCTCGGCGTCGGGGGTGCCGCCGGCGTGCAGGGCGCGGGTGCGGAACCCGAAAGTGCGCTCAGCCATCAGACAGCCACGGCTTCGGCGGCAACCGGGGTTCCGGACAGGTCCAATTCGGTGCCGTTCCTGCGGGCCAGGTCCGCCTCAAGCTCCCGGACGATCGGCAGGATGTCGCGGCCGAACGCCGCCACCTCCTCCTGGAAGTGCAGGTAGCCGGTGAGGAACAGGTTCACGCCGATCTTCTTGAACTCCACGATGCGCTCGGCAATCTGCTCCGGGGTGCCGATGAGCTGGGTCTTGAAGCCGTCGTTGTACTGGACCAGGTCCTCGAAGGTGGAGTCGGCCCACATGCCCTTGCCGTCCTTGGTGGAGGCACCGGCTTCCTGCACCGCGTCGCGGAAGCCCTGAACGGCGGGTTTGTGCGCCTTTTCCACGATCTCGCGCAGGGTGTCCCGGGCTTCCTTTTCGGAGTCGCGGGCGATGACGAACCCGTTGAGGCCGAACCGGGGAGCAGCCAGCGGCCCTTCGGCGCCGCGGCCGGTTTCGCCGGCAGCGGCCACCACGCCGGCGATGTTGTCCTTGAAACCCTCAAGGTCCTTGCCGTTGGAGAAGTACCAGTCCGCCACGCGGCCCGCGGTGGCTTGGGCCGCCGTCGAGTTTCCGCCGAAGAAGATCTCGGGGTGGGCGCGGCCGGGAACGTCCACGGGGGCCGGGTTCAGGGTGAAGTCGGTGATGTTGTAGTACTTGCCGGACTGGCTGTAGTCCTTTTCGGTCCACAACCCGCGCAGGACGTTGATGAATTCCTCGGTGCGGACGTAGCGCTCGTCGTGCTCCAGCCACTCCAGGCCGAAGTTGGTGAACTCGCTCTTCAGCCAGCCGGAGACGATGTTCACGGCGGCGCGGCCGTTGGAGATGTGGTCGGCTGTGATGATGTACTTCGCCAACACTCCCGGGTGCCACATGCCCGGGTGCACTGCGGCGATGACCTTCAGGCGCTCCGTGGCGGCCAGCAGGGCCAGGCTGAACGAGGTCGCCTCGTGCTGCTTGTCCGCGCCGTAGGAGGCGGCGTACCGGGTCTGGGTCAGGGCGTACTCGAAGCCGGATTCCTCGGCGATGCGCGCCAGCTTCCTGTTGTAGTCGAAGTCCCAGCCGGTGCGCTGCTCGATGGTGGATACCACCAGGCCGCCGGAAACGTTGGGCACCCAGTAGGCGAACTTGAGGGGCTCGGAGAGACGGGCGACGTTGCTGATGTCTGTCATGATTCTTCCTTCGTTAGGGCCCGCTGGCGCAGGACGTCCTGGATGCCGGCGATGGCCGGTTCGTTCTGGAGTGAGGTGGTGTCGCCCAGGACTGTGCCTTCGAACAGCTGGGTGAGCAGCCGGCGCATGATTTTGCCGCTGCGCGTTTTGGGAACATCGGGGACCACGACGACGTCGCGCGGCTTGGCGATGGGGCCGATCTCCTTGGCGACGTGGTTCCGGAGGTCGTCGATACAGTCTGCCGGGGCCCCGGCCTTCAGGACGACGAAGGCAACGACGGCGTGGCCGGTCTTCGGGTCCGCCACCGGGCAGACGCCGGCCTCCACGACGTCCGGGTGCGACACCAGGGCGGATTCGATCTCGATGGTCGAGAGCAGGTGGCCTGAGACGTTCAGGGTGTCATCCACGCGGCCCAGGATCCAGATGTCGCCGTCGGCATCGTACTTGGCGCCGTCGCCTGCCAGGAACCAGCCCCGGTCCGCGTACTTGCTCCAGTACGAATCGAAGTAGCGCCGGGGGTTGCCCCAGACGGTGCGCGCGATGGCGGGCCCGGGGGAGTCAACCACGATGTTTCCCTGGACGCCCGGCGCAACGGTATCGCCGCCGTCGTCCACGATCCTGGTGCTGACCCCCGGCAGCGGGCGTGCCGCGCAGCCTGGCTTGAAGCTGGTGTCCGTGGGTGCGGGGGAGAGGATGGTGGCACCGGTTTCGGACTGCCACCATGTGTCCACCACCGGTGCGGTGCCGGCACCCACATTCTCGCGCAGCCAGCGCCAGGCCTCCGGGTTGACCGCTTCCCCGACGGTGCCCAGCAATCGGATGGAGGACAGGTCGTAGGTGTCCGGGACGCCGTCCGGGAACCAGCCCATGAGAGACCTGACCAGCGTGGGCGCGGTGTAGTACTGGGTTACGCCGTACCGTTCGATGATTTCGAAATGCCGGCCCGGATGGGGGGTGTTGGGCGTGCCCTCAAAGATGACCTGCGTGGCGCCGTTGGACAGCGGCCCGTAGATTTCGTAGGTGTGCGCCGTAACCCAGGCGAGATCGGCCGTGCACCAGTGCACGTCCTGGTCGCGGAGGGACGGGTCCGGGTTGCTGAAGAGGTGCTCGAAGCTCCACGAGGCCTGCGTCAGGTAGCCGCCGGAGGTGTGCACCAGGCCCTTGGGCTTACCGGTGGTCCCGGAGGTGTACATGATGAACAGCGGCGTCTCGGCGTCGAAAGCCTCCGGCTCGTGGACGTCCGGGGCGTTTCCGACGACGTCATGCCACCACACGTCGCGGCCTGCGGTCATGGGGACGGCAGCCAGGTCGCCGGCAGGGGTGGTGCGGTTGACCACCAGGACGTGCTCGATGGCATTGTCCCCGGCGACCGCGGCGTCCGCGTTGTCCTTCACAGGAACAGCCACGCCGCGGCGGAACTGGCCGTCGGTGGTGACCAGGAGCTTGGCGCCGGTGTCCTCCACCCGGAACTTCAGCGCTTCGGCCGAGAAACCGCCGAACACCAGGGAGTGGATGGCGCCGATCCGGGCCACGGCAAGCGTGATGATGACTGTTTCGGGGATGACCGGGAGGTAGATGACCACGCGGTCGCCCTTGGTGATGCCCAGGGCCAGGAGCACATTGGCGGCTTTGGCCACCTCGCGCTGGAGCTCGGCGTACGTGATGGACCTGCGGTCGCCCGGCTCGCCTTCGAAGTGGAGGGCCACCTTGGCGCCGCGGCCGGCCGCGACGTGGCGGTCCAGGCAGTTGGCCGCCACATTGAGCCGTCCGCCTTCAAACCAGGTGATGCCCGGTCCGCGGCCGGCTTCCGGGTCCGCCGGATTCCAGCGGTGCGCAGTGTGCCACGGGGTGTCCCAGTCCAAGCGCAGCGCCTGCTGCTCCCAGAAGGCGACGTTGTCCGGGTGCACCCCCGCGTTCAGGTCCATCGTTTCAGAGGCGCTCAAGCCCATCGTTTCACTCCATCGGTCCTGGCGGTAGCACCCGACGGAGGCAGCGTTCCGGAAAAGCCAGTTCCGGATATCCGTTGCTGCGGTCCTTGCTATCGCCGGGGCGTTGGGGCGCGTCCGGCGACCAGGGTTGCTGCGGCGTCATCGATCCAGGTCTCTCGGCCGCTCGGGATGGTCAAAGACCACTACACAGCAATGAATCGGCGAGAGCAAACTCTCGCGTCTGCCGCGTAATATTCATTCACAGCGTCCATTGGCGCCCCCGATCATTCTTTTATTCGACCGGACGTGACTCCAGGTGTGGAGCGTAGGCTGATCCCATGGGCCACACGAACGATCCTGCAGTCATTGAACGGCTTATGCGAACCAAGGGCCGGTGGGCCATCGTGGGCCTGACCACCAATGAGTGGCGCTCAGCCTATGATGTTTCGCTGTTGATCCGCGACCGGCTGGGCATGGAAATCATCCCCGTCAACCTGCCCGGCGATGCTGTCCACGGCGAACCGGGGTACCGCACCCTGGCCGACATTCCGGCGGAAAAGCAGCCCATCGACGTCGTGGATTGCTTTGTGAATTCGCAGAAGGTGGGCAGCGTGGTTGACCAGGCCATTGCCGTGGGCGCCAAGGCCGTGTGGATGCAGCTGGGCGTCATTGACGAGGCGGCGGCGGAGCGCGCCAAGGCGGCCGGCCTCGATGTGGTGATGAACGCCTGCCCTGCCCAGGTTGCCTGGAAGTACGGGCTTTAGGGCTCCCCTAACCCCGGCGCTTCAGCAATTCCGGATAATGCCGTTCGGTGACGTCCGGGTGCGCGCGCATGCGCCCCTTAAGCATGTTCAGGCCGAAGGATGCCAGCAGCGGGTTGGCGGGATCGTCCGTGATGCCGCGGGCCGCCGCTTTCAGCTCAGGCGCCAGGGGGACGGGCTCGATGACAGCGTCGAGCCGTGGCGACCAGAAGAACGGCACCGAGTAGCGGTCCACGCCCGGCGGCGGGGCCTGGACGCGGTGGATGGTGGCCGCCAGGTAACCCTCGGTGGCCACTTCCAGCATCTCCCCGAGGTTCACCACCAGCGCGCCCGGGAGGGGCTCCACCTGCAGCCATTCGCTGGTACCGGGCGGCAGGACTTCAAGGCCGCCTACGCCGTCCTGCAGCAGGAGCGTCACGAACCCGTAATCGGCGTGGGATCCGACGCCCTGGTCGCCGGCTTCCTCCACCACACCGCCCACGTAGTGCACCAGCTTGCCCATCCACGCCGGAGTGTCCCGGAAGGGTTCATCGAAGTAGTCCTCCGGCAACTGGAGCGAAACCGCGATGGCCCGCAACAGTTCCATACCAACCTCTGACATGAGGTCGGCCCATTCCATGGCGGCGGGCTTGAGCCCGGGAAACGCTTCGTCGGGCCAGAGGTTGGGCCCCTGCAGCAGCCAGTAGGGCTGGTCCTCCGGGTAGTCCGCCACCGGTCCGCGCTCGGGGGAGTAGTCGATCTGCTCCCGCGCGTCCGCCCGGCCCTGGGTCACTTCGGTGCCCATGCGGGTGTAGCCGCGGAAGTGCGGCGAGAGGCGGTTGTCCAGTTTCATCCGCTCGGCAAGGGGAAGGTTGAAGAACTGCCGGACAAGGTCCAGCAACTCTTCAGCCTGGCCGGGTCGGCCGCCGTAGCCGGTGATCTGGAAGAAGCCCACGTCATGGGTGGCATGCCGCAGCTGTTCGATGAATTCCGGGCTGAAGGTTCCGTAGGGCTGCCGTGCGGAACTCAGATCCAGAACAGGAATGGCTCCCTGGTCGCGTGACATCCTCGCAGACTAGCACCGTACACGCGTGCTTTATAGGCTTCCTCCATGGACCCCAACGCGCTGCGGACACTCTGCCTTTCGTTTCCCGGTGCCTACGAGGATTTTCCGTTTGGACCGGAAACGTCGGTCTTCAAAGTCCGGTCCCAGATCGCCGGGGGCGCCCGCCACGAGGCGAAGCTGTTTGCCCTGTCATCCATGGACGAGGACGACTTCTACGTAAACCTGAAGTGTGAACCGGCCCTTGCCGTGCAGCTGCGGGCAGTACATCCGGCGATTACCGGCGCATGGCACATGAACAAGACCCATTGGAACGGTGTCCGCCTTGACGGATCGCTGCCGGACGGGATGGTCCGGGACATGGTGGAGGACTCCTACGACCTCGTGGTGGCAGGCTTGAGCCGGAAGCAGCAGGAACAACTGGGGTGGGCACGCCTCGGGAAGGCAGGCAACGGTGACTGACAAGGCAACTGCCCGGCTCGAATACCCGGGAGTGGGAAGCACCGAACAGGGGAGCGCCCCCGAGGGGTATGACCGTGTCCTGGAAGAGGTTCGCCTTGGCACTGGGCTGGACACTTACCGGCGCGTGGCGGACGGCATCCTCGCCTGGGAACTGCAGCGGCGGGCCGGGCTTCGGGTCCGCACCGGCTCACCGCGGGCCGTGCCGGGGGCACACGTGGTGAGCGGATTCGGCGTCGGGCCTTTCCGCCTGCCGGCACCCTGCCGGGTGGTGTGGGTCCATGAGCCGGTGCCGGGTGAAATTCCGCAGTCGGCCGGTTTTGGCTACGGCACTTTGCCCGGCCACCCTGCCCGCGGGGAGGAATCCTTTGAGGTGGAGATCAACAGCCAAGGCGAGGTGTGGTTGCGGATCCGGGCGTTCAGCAGGCCCGCCAACTGGTTCTACGCCGCCGGCGGACTGGTGACCCGCGCGGCGCAGCGCTACGTTACTTCCCGGTACATTGAAGGGGCACGCAGTCTCGCCGCGGAAGGAAAATTCCAGTGATCTTTATCGTCGTCAAGTTCAAGGTCAAGCCCGAGTGGTCCGAGCGCTGGCCGGAGCTCGTGGCGGACTTTACCGAAGCCACCCGCAAGGAACCGGGCAACCTCTGGTTCGACTGGTCACGCAGCCTGGATGACCCCAACGAATACATCCTGGTGGAAGCCTTCCAGGATGATGCCGCCGGCGACCACGTGAACAGCGACCACTTCCAGAAAGCCATGGCTGACATGCCGCAGGCCCTCGTAGAGACGCCGAAGATCATCAGCCGGCAGCTCGACGGTGATGGCTGGGACCTCATGGGCGAGCTCACCATCAGCTAGGAACTTCCATGTGGATCGGCTGGACCGAGTTCGATGTCCTCCTTGGCGACGTACACAGCCTCAAGGAGAAACGGTCCGTCGTCAGGCCGCTCCTGGCCGAACTCAAACGCCGCTTCGAGGTCTCCGTGGCGGAGGTGGGGGACCACGGCCAGTACCGGCGCACGCAGCTCGGCGTCGGGCTGGTGGCGGCGGACCGGGCGCACCTCGTGGAGGTGCTTGCCGCCGTCGAACGCTTCGTGGCAGGCCGGCCGGAGATCGAGCTGCTCAGCGCCCGCCAGCGCGAGCTCCACAGCGAGGACTAGCCCATCGCCACCCTCGCCTCGCAAGCTCGGCCAGGGAGCCCTGGCGGCGTGGGCCCACCCGTCGATTGCTCCGTAAACGCCCTTTTGGCGCCTCAAAAGGGCGTTTACGGAGCAATCGATGGAGGATGTGGATAACTTCTGCGGACCTGCGACTCCTTCTGCTCTGATGTAGCGATGAAGACTGCACATCCGCTTCCTGAAGTACTTGAGGGCCGGCCGTTCACTGCGGCTGAGGCGGTAAGGGAGGGGGTCTCAGCCAAGCGCCTGAGGCATCGTTCCCTCAGCAGGCTTGGTAAGGGCATCAGGGCAGACGGCCCGACGGCGGCGCTCCCCTTGGGCGCCAGGGTCCGGCCGTTCATCGAAGTCAACGAGAGGTGCGCTGCGTCGCACTTGACGGCGGCTGAGCTTCATTCACTGCCGCAGCGGCGCCAGGACGGGCCCTTTGACGTTTTCCACCTCATCCGTCCCGAAGGCGCAGCCCACCTGGACCGGCCCCACGTCATCGTGCACCGCATGAAGCTGTACGAGGACGAGGTCATGGCAATTGACGGGATTCCGGTGACAACGCCGGAGCGGACGTGGCTCGACATGGCCGAGCTGCTGTCAGTCGACGAGCTGGTGGCCATGGGGGACGCCTGCGTTCGCGTTCCGCGCCTCGAATTCGAGGGCCGAAGCATGCCGCTGTGCAGTATGTGGGATCTGCAGCGGACGATTGACAGGCACCGGGGAAAGCGGGGCCTCCGGAAGGCAAAGGAGGCCCTGGAACTCATCCGGGTCGGAGCGGATTCGGCCCAGGAAACCATGCTTCGGCTCGCGATTGTGCGCGCGGGGCTGCCCGAACCCGAGTTGAACGTCCCGATCATCACTGAAGACGGCGCCAGGCATCACGAACCGGACCTGTCCTACCGCAAATACCGGATCGGCATCGAGTACGAGGGCGAACACCACGGCGACGCCAGCCAGATCGCCAGGGACATAGCCCGCTCCGAACGGTACGCCGCCCTGGGGTGGACGGAGGTCAGGATCTCCAAACGCCACATGGTCAACGATGCAAAGCCCGCCGCCGCCAAGGTGCTGGTTGCCCTGGCACAGGCCGGCTGGCGGAGGAACCCTTAAAAACGATTGCTCCGTAACCGCCGTTTTGAGGGCTCAAAAGGGCAGTTACGGAGCAGTCGACGGGTGGTGCCGGTGGAGATTAGCCGAAGTACTTCGGCAGCGTCCCTTCATGGGCTTCACGGAGGGCGTCGAGGGACAGGCCCTCCACGCCGTTGATCTCCAGCTTGCCGCTGGCCGCGTCCACCACGCCGATGCGGGTGTGCGCGAAGCCGCGGGCGGTGCACATGTCCGTGAACCGGATTTCCTCCGACCGCGGGACGCCCACGATGGCGCGGCCCTGTGACTCGGAGAAGAGCGCGGTGAACAGGTCCACGCCGTCCCGGTCAACAACATCCTGAAGCGCAATCCGGGCACCCACGCCGTAGCGCAGCGAGGACTCGACCAGCGCAGCCGCGAGGCCGCCCTCGGAGAGGTCGTGTGCGGCGTCGATCATGCCGTCGCGGGAAGCGTTGATCAGGATCTCGCCCAGGGCGCGTTCCGCCTCAAGGTCGACCTTGGGCGGCTGACCGCCCAGGTGGCCGCGCATGTTGGCCCATTCGGAACCGTCCAGCTCGGCAGCGGTGGTGCCCAGCAGGTAGATGGCCTGGCCGTCCTCGCGCCAGCCCGACGGCGTGCGGCGGGCGACGTCGTCGAGCTTGCCCAGCACTGCCACCACGGGGGAGGGGTGGATGGGCGTGGTGCCCGTCTGGTTGTACAGCGAGACGTTGCCGCCGGTGACCGGAATGCCCAGCACCATGCAGGCATCGGACAGGCCGCGGATTGCCTCGGCCAGCTGCCACATGACGTCCGGGTCCTCGGGGGAGCCGAAGTTCAGGCAGTCGCTGACGGCCATGGGGATCGCACCCGCGGTGGCCACGTTGCGGTAGGCCTCGGCCAGTGCCAGCTGCGCGCCGTGGTACGGGTCCAGGTAGGTGTAACGGCCGTTGGCATCCGTGGCCAGGGCGACGCCCAGGCCGGACTCCTCGTCAACGCGGACCACGCCGGCGTCGTCGGGGAACGCCATGGAGGTGTTCCCGCCGACGTACCGGTCGTACTGGTTGGTGATCCAGGCCTTGGAGCACATGTTCGGTGAGGCCACGAGTTCGGTCACGGCCGCAGCGAGCTCGGCCGGGGCGGCCGGGCGGCCGGCATCCTGCACGGAGCCGGTGAACGTATCGGCCTGGACGGAATCCTGCCACTCGGGACGGGCGAACGGGCGGTCGTAGACCGGGCCGTCGTGCGCCACGGTGCGGGGATCGACGTCGACAATCACGTCGCCTTCCCAGGTGATGATCAGGCGGCCGGTATCGGTCACCTCGCCCAGCCAGGAGTACTCCACCGCCCACTTGTCCATGACGGCCTCGAACGCTTCCACGTTCTCCGGCGTGACCACGGCCATCATCCGTTCCTGCGACTCAGACATCAGGATCTCGCTCGGGGTCAGCGTGGGGTCGCGCAGCAGGACGGAGGTCAGCTCAACCTGCATGCCGCCGTCGCCATTGGAGGCAAGCTCCGACGTGGCGCAGGAGATGCCCGCAGCGCCGAGGTCCTGGATGCCTTCCACCAGGGAGCCCTTGAAGAGCTCCAGGCAGCACTCGATGAGGACCTTCTCGGCGAAGGGATCGCCCACCTGGACGGCGGGGCGCTTGGAGGGCTTGGTGTCGTCAAAGGACTCGGAGGCCAGCACGGAGGCGCCGCCGATGCCGTCGCCGCCGGTGCGGGCACCGAACAGGACCACCTTGTTGCCCTTGCCGGAGGCGTTGGCCAGGCGGATATCCTCGTGGCGCATGACGCCGACAGCCAGGGCGTTGACCAACGGGTTGCCCTGGTAGACGGAGTCGAAGACCATCTCTCCACCGATGTTGGGCAGGCCCAGGGAGTTGCCGTAGCCGCCGATGCCCGCCACCGCGCCGTGCATGACGCGGGCGGTGTCCGGGTGGTCGATGGCGCCAAAGCGCAGCGGGTCCATGACGGCGACCGGGCGGGCGCCCATGGAGATGATGTCGCGGACAATGCCGCCGATGCCGGTCGCGGCGCCCTGGTAAGGCTCAACGAACGACGGCGAGTTGTGCGATTCGATCTTGAAGGTCACGGCCCAGCCGTCCCCCAGGTTGGTCACGCCGGCGTTTTCGCCGATGCCCACCAGCATGTCCTTCTTCATTTCCTCGGTGACCTTCTGGCCGAACTGGCGCAGGTGGTTCTTGGAGGACTTGTAGGAGCAGTGCTCGCTCCACATAACGGAGTACATGGCCAGTTCGGCGCCGGTGGGGCGGCGGCCCAGGACCTTGACGATCTCGTCGAACTCGTTCTGCTTCAGGCCGAGCTCGGCCCAGGGCAGCTCGGTGTCCGGAGTCTTGGCTGCGTTCTCGACGGTGTCGATGTTGAACTTCTTGGTGGTTTCGGTGGTCACTTGTCGCCTCCCACAATCTTGTTCAGTACGGAGGTGAAGAAGCCGAGGCCGTCGGTATCGGACCCGCCGATGCCGTCCAGCGATTCGGGGCCGAAGCCCGGTTCCACGGCGTGCTCCGGGTGCGGCATGAGGCCCACCACGTTGCCGGCGGCGTTGGAGATGCCGGCGATGTCCCGGCGGGAACCGTTCGGGTTGAAGCCCACGTAACGGAAGACGACTCGGCCCTCGGCCTCAAGGGCGTCCAGGGTTTTTTCGTCGGCGATGTACTGGCCGTCCTGGTTCTTCAGCGGGATGGTGATTTCCTGGCCGGCCTGGTAGTCCAGCGTCCACGCGGTGTTGGTGTTCTCCACGCGCAGCACCTGGTCGCGGCAGAGGAACTTCAGGTGGTCGTTCTTGATCATCGAGCCGGGCAGCAGGTGCGACTCGGTGAGGATTTGGAAGCCGTTGCAAATGCCCAGGACGGGCAGCTTGGCGTCGGAGTTGGCGGCGTCGATGATCCTGGACATCAGCGGCGCGAAGCGGGCAATGGCGCCGGCGCGGAGGTAGTCGCCGTAGGAGAAGCCGCCGGGAATCACGACGGCGTCCACATCACCGAGTTCGGTGTCGCCGTGCCAGAGCTCGACGGCGGTGGCACCGGCGAGGCGCACGGCGCGGGCAGCGTCCCGGTCGTCAAGGGTTCCAGGGAAGGTGACGACGCCGATGCGGGCGCCGGCGAGGCGCGGTTCCGCCGCGACAGCGACAGCTTCGCCGATCAGGGGAAGTTCAGTCATCTCAGGCCTCGACGACCTCGACGTTGACGACGTCCTCGATCACGGGGTTGGAGAGGAGGGTTTCCGCGGCGTCGCGGGCCTGGGCCAGGATTTCCTCCGTCACCTCGCCGTCGACCGTCAGTTCGAAACGCTTGCCCTGGCGGACAGAGCTGAAGCTGGTGAAGCCCAGCCGGGGGAGAGCGCCAACGATTGCCTTCCCCTGGGGGTCCAGAATCTCGGGCTTGGGCATGACGTCAACAACGATCCGGGGCATCCGGCAACTCCTGTGCGTGAGCTTGGGTAAGGGCGCAGCGGAGTGGTGCCGTCTCACGCCGTACCGGTGTGTCGGGGACATGGTGGACGGGCGCTCCGCGAGCTTGCCCTATCATTCTACCGGCACGGGCGCATCCCTCTGAATTCCCGTGGGCCGGGGGCGGCGCCGCGCAAAATACCGCAACCGACGAGGCTGATGTGGGTCTGGTTCTGGAGTTGCCGCAGGGCCTTCACTAGGATTGCTGGATGGCTGAGAATTCGAAGTCCGTGTTGTTGCCGATGGTCGCCGCTGCCGTGTTCGCCGGCCTGGGCCGCATGGTGTTCCAGAAGGTGAAGGCCGACCGCCTGGCCCGCGAGACGCGGGTGGCCGGGCCGGTGGATGAGAAGACCAGGCAATGGATCAGTGACGTGGTGCGCACTCCCCGTCATTAGCCGGCAAACAAACTCCCCTCGTCGCAGGGCGTCCTTCGGGGCGCCCTTTTTGCGTGCCTGGGCTTTTGGCCGCCGTATGACAGGCAAAAATTTCCTAAATGTGCTCTATGTCATATCGCGCTCTCAGTCTGTACCCTGTGAACAGTCTGGTCTCAGCTAATTACAAAACCTGTAATTTCCTCTGCAGTGCCAGTCATTCGGGGCGCCCACCACTCTGGGCGGCACATCGTGAAAGGGTTGCACGTGAAATCAACTGGAAAGAGCCCCTTGCGGGCTGGGGGACTCCGGAAGGCGGCCGCCCTGGCCGTCGGGTTGCCCCTGATCCTCAGCTCGCTGGCAGTGGGGCCCGCTTCGGCGGCGCCTGACCTCCAGGGCGCCGGAAACGCCTCCTCCGGCGCCGAGGAAGGCCAGTTCAAGGACGGCAGGTACATCGTGGTACTCGCCGGCCCGGCTGCGGCGGCCTATGAAGGCGGAACTGCCGGCCTGGGCGCTACCAAGCCGCAGCAGGGCAGGAAGCTCGACGCGGGCAGTCCCAACTACAAGGCCTATGACGCCCATCTGCGCAAGCAGCAGCGCGACGTTGCAGCTGCGCAGGGAGTGACGCCCGCCAAGCAGTACACCGCGGCCCTGAACGGGTTTACGGCGGAACTGACCGCGGCGCAGGCGGGAGCCCTGTCCAAGGACAAGCGTGTCATGGTGGTGGCGCCGGACGTCGAGAACAAACCCGACTACACCACCACCGACTTCCTCAAGCTCACCGGTCCTGATGGGGCGTGGGCCAAGCAGTTCGGGGGCGAAGCCAACGCCGGCAAGGGAGTGGTGGTCGGGGTTATCGATTCCGGCTATGCCCCGGACAACCCCTTCCTTCAAGGGGAACCGTTGAAGCCCCTGCAGGGTGAGGCGCAGGTTGGCGTTCCCTACCGCACCGGCGACGGCAAAATTGCCATGCTCAAAGCGGACGGCACCACATTCGAGGGTGAATGCCAGAAAGGCCAGGGAACGGGGGCATCTTTTGACGGATCACTCTGCAATTCCAAAGTCATCGGGGCCCGTTACTTCGCGGATTCCTTCCTGCAGTACGTAACACCCGGAAACCGTGCCCCCGAAGAGCAGATCTCACCCGTGGACGTGGGAAGCCACGGCACCCACACGGCCACCACGGCCGCCGGCAACGCCAATATCGAGCAGGTGATCGACGGGGCCAGCTTCGGCAGGAGCTCCGGCGTGGCGCCGGCCGCCAAGGTTTCGGTCTACAAGGTCTGCTGGGAGGACACCAACCCGGACACCGGCGGCTGCTACTCCTCCGCTTCGGTTGAGGCCGTGGACGCAGCCATCAAGGACGGAGTGGACGTCTTGAACTACTCCATCTCCGGAAACAACAACAGCACCACCGATCCCGTGGCGCTGGCATTCCTGAACGCCGCCGCCGCCGGCATCTTTGTCTCTGCCTCGGCAGGAAATTCCGGTCCCACGGCCTCCACCGTGAACCACGCCTCGCCATGGCTGACCACGGTGGCCGCCGCAACCTTTCCCAGCGACCTGGTGGGCACGGTCAAGGTATCCGACGGATCGCTGTACCGCGGCGCTTCGATCATGAAGTCCGAGCCGGCGGACAAGCCTGTGGTCCTGGCTGCTGCTGCCGCCGCTGCCGGTGCGGCCAACCCCAACCTCTGCGGCCCGGGAACCCTTGACGCCGCCAAGGTGGCCGGCAAGGTTGTGGTCTGCGACCGCGGTGTGGTGGACCGGACCGCCAAGAGCCAGGAAGTCCTGGACAAGGGTGGCGTGGGCATGATCCTGGTGAACCTCACCAGCAGCTCCGAGGATGCTGACAACCACGCTGTCCCCACCGTCCACGTCAACGCGCCCAAGAGCCTGGAACTGAAGTCCAAGCTCGAAGCGAATCCGGCGCTGACCGTCAGCCTGGTCAAGGGCGACCTGACGGGGCTCCCCCCGGCAGCCGCGCCCCAGATTGCGGGCTTCTCGTCCCGCGGGCCCACGCTTGCGTCCGGCGGTGACCTGCTCAAGCCTGACATTTCGGCCCCGGGTGTCAACGTCCTGGCCGGCGTCTCCACCATCGGCAACCACGGCGATCAGTTCGGTTTCATGTCCGGCACTTCCATGGCAGCCCCGCACATCGCCGGGTTCGGTGCCCTGGTGCTGGGCAAGCAGCCCAAGTGGACCCCCGCCATGGTGAAGTCCGCCATGATGACCACCGCGTACCCGCTGGTGAACGCCGATGGCACGCCCAATACCGATCCCTTCCAGGGCGGCGCCGGCCACATCGACTCCGCCCGTGTCCTTGATCCCGGGCTGGTCTACGATTCAGGCATCCAGGACTGGCTCGGCTTCCTCAACGGACAGGGCGTGGAAACCGGAGCGCCGCAGGCAGGCACCATCGCTGCGCGCGACCTGAACGTTCCCTCGGTTGCCCTGGGCAGCCTCGTCGGTGAAGTCCAGGTCAAACGCAAGCTGACCGCGCTGGTCCCGGGCATGTACCGTCCCGAAGTGAACATGCCCGGCTTCAACGTCAACGTCGAACCCAAGGCATTGAACTTCGCCAAGGCCGGGCAGACCCGTGAGGTGACCCTCACCATCCGGAACGTTAGCGCCCCTGTGGGCAAGTTCAGCACCGGCAGCCTCACCTGGAAGGGGCCACGGACGGTTGGCTCACCGATCGCCATCCGGCCCGTTGACGCCCAGATCGCTCCGTCGTTCTCCTTCAGCTCGGCCACGGGCACCGGGAGCGGATCGATGAACCTCGTATCCGGCTCGGACAGCCCCATCGCCGTCGGAGTAGAGGGTCTGGCACCCCTGAGCCAGACCGCGATCACCAAAACCCCGGGAGCGTACGCTCCCACGAACGACGCGCACAACGCCCTGCTCCAGGTGAAGGTGCCGGCCGGCGCCTCGTTTGCCCGGCTGGGCATTCAGGCGCAGTCGAACGACGTCGACTGGGACATGGTGGTCTACGCACCGAACGGATCCGGGGGCCTCACAGCCACCCAGGTGGCAACGGCATCGGCCAGTGAGTTCCTGGACCTCGAATCACCCCGTCCCGGGACCTACTATGTGGTGGCGAACCTGTACGCCACCCCGGACAACGGGCCTGCCACCGCTTCGGTCCAGGCAGTCTCCTTCGCCGGTGACGCCGGCAACCTGACGGTAAATCCGAACCCCATCGTGGCGCCGAACGGAACCGCCACCTCGGCCACGCTCAATTGGACGGGACTTTCCGAGGGGTCCTACCTCTCCCGGCTGAGCATTGGCAGCAACGGCATCAAAGCTTGGGTGAACGTGCAGGTGGGAGCGGGCTCCGCCTCCGCCCCGGCCGGCGCTCCCCAGCTTGGCCTGGCACAGGAGGTCCCCGCCACCTGACCGGGAAGACATGGGGGGAGGTCCCGGGTGGTCGCCAGGCCACCCGGGACCTTTTTCGTTTCCGCACCGCGGTCCCGGCGGAGAGAGCTAGGTGGCAGTCCCGCCCAGCAGGGGACCCATGGCATTCCACCGCGCTATTTCGCAGCCGTCGGTACGGGTGAAGGTTGAGTGGACGTCCCGGCCATGGAACGTTCCGGTGACCACAGCGATCTGCGGACCGCCATACTGCTGCGTACACAGCCTTGGCGGCCCTGGCTGAGGGAAGAAGACGTTTTCGCCGAACCGCTCGACGGCGGCCAGGGCGGCCGCAGGCTCAGGCATCGTGGTCCCGGCATCCGGATGGCCGTCCTTGGAGACCAGCCGGAATACGTGCTCGGGTGCCTCGGGGTGGTCCCGGATGCTGATGGTCAGGTCGATCACCGGCCCGCACCCCCGGCGATGGCTCCAAGGTCCGCTGCCAGCCGGCCGCGCAGGACCCCCGCTTCGGCTGCGAAGGCGCGCTGGTGCTCAACGTAGGCCGCCTTGCCGCTGGGCGTCTCAATGGGGATGGCGGGGTAGCCCCAGTCGGCGAGGTCATACGGGGACGCCTGCATATCCATGGCCCTGATCCGCCACGACAGTTCAAAACAGTCCATGACCAGCTCACTGGACAGCGCCGGCAGCAGTTTGTAAGCCCACTTGTAGAGGTCCATGTTGGCATGCAGGCAGCCGGGCTGCTCCAAGTGCCGTTGGGTCTCCCTGCTCGGGGAGTGCTCGTTGAGCGGGATGGCGTCCGGGGTATAGAACCGGAAGGCGTCGAAATGGGTGCAGCGGATCCTGTTGTCTTCCACCACCTTGTCCGTGCCCGTCGCACCCAGCCGCAGCTGCAGGTATTCGTGGCGGAGGTCAAACTTGTCCTGCCGGTAAACCATGGCCCACTCATGCAGGCCGAAACAGCCGAATTGGGCCGGCCGGGCCGAGGTGCCTCGGAGGATGATGCCGGCGAACGCCATCGCGTCGCTCCGGTCCGCCAAAAAGGCGTGCCGGTCGAAGGTGGCCGCCGTACTTCCCGCAGGCAGGCCCAGGGAGCCTAGCTCGCCGTCGTCGAGCTTCCTGTAATGCTTCCAGCCAAGCCGTTCGGCAGCCTGGGCGCCGGTGAGGACCGCGCCGGCGCCGGGGTGCCAGCGCTTCAGCTGCCCTGGTTTCTGCGTGTAGTAGGTGAAAAGGAAATCCTCCACCGGGTGCTTTTGTCCTGCAGACCGGCGGGCCAGGTAAGGATCGGCGTAGCGGCTGACGCGCTGCAGGTGGGCTTCTTGCCTTGCCCGCGCAGTGTCGGCCGCAAGGACCTTAAGAGGCTCCACCGGTTGCGCCCAATACGTCCTTGGCAGCGTCCCACGCGCTGATCTCGCATCCGTTGGTCCGCGCAAACGTCGAATCTACGGCGACGCCGTCCACCATGCCCGTGACGGTGGCTGTTTGGGGGCCGCCGTACTGCTGGGTGCAGGGCCGCGACGTCCCTGCCGGGAGCGGGGCCAGGATGCCTGGATTCGCTTTCAGGGCGGCGCAGGCGGCAACGCCGTTCGGATGGCTGCTTTCGGCGGCTGGAGTGCCCGCGGAACAAACCAGGGTGTAGTCGACCTCGGGGGCGCCCGGTGAGGGAATCACGGTGATGGCGAGCTCGGCATTTCCCTGTCCCGGGCCCTCGGCCGGCCGCGACGTGGCGGGGGCTGGCGCCGGTACCGAGGTTTCTGTGTCCGGAGAGGGGGCGGCAGGGCCGGCCGGGGAGGCCTCCGATGTCGTGGAGGGCGCTGTCGACGCGGACGTGCCATTGTCGGGGGTGCCGCTGCAGCCCGAGACCAGGCCGGCGGCAACGGCCAGGAATGCTGCGAGCATCCGGAATTTCGGCATCAGGCCACCTCCCCTTCGTCCAGTAATTCTAGTCGCTTGGCATGGGGCTGGCAGGCCGTCGCCCTGCCGCGGGCAGTCACTGGGAGGTGGCGGCGATCAGCCCCATCATGGATGCGTGCAGTTCGGTGACCTGGTCCCGGGTCAACCCCAGCCGTTCCATCATGGTTCCCGGTACCTGGAGCGCCTGCTCCCGCAGGGCGGCGCCTTTGGGAGTCAGCTCCACGGCCAGGGCACGCTCGTTGCCGTCCACACGGCGCCGCGTGATCAGCTCCGCTGCTTCCAGCCGGCGCAGGAGCGGAGAGATGGTGGCCGGCTCCTGGGCCAGGGCCGTACTGATGTTCCGGAGGGTGCGCGGGCTCTCCTCCCAAAGGCAGAGCATCACCAGGTACTGCGGATGCGTGAGGTTGAGCTTCTCGAGTACGGGTTTGTAGGCACCTACAACACTGCGGGCGGCCACCGTCAGTGCAAAGCACAGCTGATGTTCAAGCAGCAGGTCTTCGTCGGGTGCCGGGTTTGTTGCTTCCGCGTCCGTTGCCGTCGTTGCAGTCATTTGCCCTCCAATTGTTAGTGCACTAATCATTAGTGTACATTTGTTGTAGCCGGCAGTGAGTGGAAGGAACCTCTTCATGGGCAAGGACAGGACCGCGGACAAGGGCAACGCCTCCCAGCGCTTCATGCGCGCCACCGGTAAGTTGCGGGCCGTTTTCGGGCCTGCCAACCGGAGCGCCCTGGCACACGACATGACTGAAGAGAACCGCCGCCTGTTGGCCCAGCGCCAGGCGGAAACCCAGCAGTGGGAGACCATCACCAGGCCGGACGGCAGCACCTATGTGGTGCCGAAGAACCCCGAGGACCGCTCCCTTCGGTAGCAATTCCGCCGCCCCTCCGCCGGAGCCTTTTTGCTGTGCCGGGCATAAAATGGGGGCATTGGCTCCTGACGGAGACCGGCGGCACTTTCGCCCGATATTCGGGAAGGGGGTGGAAAACAGTGGCACATGTCCTTACCAGTTTCATGGGCCTGACCGAGCGGCTCCGCTTCGTTTTTGGTCCCGCCACCCGACTGGACGCCGATGCGCCCGTGGTGCACAAACATGACGAATTTGAACAGGCCTCCGAAGAGGACCTGTCTCATTTCGTGGTGGAGACCGATTCGACCGGCCACCACTACGCGGTGCGCCGCGAAGATTTGGAACGCGAAACCTAATTTTTCCCGGTCGCTCCCGGGCACGGAAAAGCCGGGCTGTCCTTCTCCTTTCACGGGGAGGGACGGCCCGGCTTTTCCGGTGGTACCTAGCGGCCGGTGCCGCCGTAAACTGTCACTTCGCTTTCGGTGTCGAGCCCGAACGCCTTGTGGATGACGCGCACGGCCTCATCCAGCAGGTCGGCGTGCGTCACCACCGAGATGCGGATCTCCGAGGTGGAGATCATGTTGATGTTGATGCCGGCGTCTGACAGGGCCTTGAAGAACGTGGCGGAGACGCCCGGGTGGGACCGCATGCCGGCGCCGATCAGCGACAGCTTGCCGATCTTCTCGTTGTATTCGATGGCTTCGAAGCCAATCTGGTCCTGGGCGGCGTGGAGCGCGGCCAGGGCGTCGGCGCCTTCAATGATGGGCAGGGTGAAGGAGATATCCGTCTTGCCGGTGCCGTGGGTGGACACGTTCTGGACGATCATGTCGATGTTCGAGTGGGCGTCGGCGATGACCTGGAAGATCGCGGCGGCCTTGCCGGGAATATCGGGGACGCCGACCACGGTGACCTTCGCTTCGGAACGGTCGTGCGCAACGCCGGAGATGATTGGCTGCTCCAAGGCAACTCCCTCTTGAGTGGTGATCTTGTCGTCGGCGCTGGGGATGACCCAGGTGCCTTCATGCTGGCTGAATGAGGAACGGACGTGCAGCGGTACGCCGAACCGGCGGGCGTACTCGACGCAGCGCAGGTGCAGGATCTTGGCGCCCGAGGCAGCAAGTTCCAGCATCTCTTCGCTGGAGATGGTGTCGATCTTCTGGGCTGACGGGACAACCCGCGGATCGGCGGTGAAGATGCCGTCCACATCCGTGTAGATCTCGCAGACGTCCGCCTCCAGGGCCGCCGCCAGTGCAACTGCGGTGGTGTCGGAGCCACCGCGGCCAAGGGTGGTGATCTCATGGGTGGCACGGCTCATGCCCTGGAAGCCGGCAACGATGGCGATGTTGCCCTTGTCCAGGGCGGTGCGGATCCGGTGCGGGTCGACGTCGATGATCCGGGCTTTGCCATGGATTCCGTCGGTGATCATGCCTGCCTGTGACCCGGTAAAGGACTGGGCCGAGGCGCCAAGCTTGTTGATGGCCATGGCCAGCAGTGCCATGGAGATGCGTTCACCAGCGGACAGGAGCATGTCCATTTCGCGGGCGGGAGCTGAATCGGTGACCTCCGCGGCGAGGTCCAGGAGTTCGTCCGTGGTGTCGCCCATCGCCGAGACGACAACCACCACCTCGTTGCCGGCCTGTTGGGCAGCGACCACCCGCGCGGCCACGCGCTTGATTCCGGCAGCGTCGGCAACGGAGGAGCCGCCGAATTTCTGCACAATGAGCTGCTTGGTCACCGCGCCGGCAGCGGATGCCGTCTGCGGCTGTGTTGCGTTGTGCACTTCGGTGGTGGGCGTACTCATGCGCATACCTTCATTGGGTCAATTGGAGTTTGGAGGCCAGGCGTCCCGGCGCCGGGTGGGCGCGGCAATCCTTGGGACAGTTTATCGCCGTGCCCGGAGGGACGTTGAATTGTGACCACATTCCGGCCATGGTGGGCGTTTGCCGGACACCGCGGAACTGCGCGCGCCGATGGCTGGAGGCCGATCGATGCGCCGCATATCACGGCTCTGGACACGCCGGCCACGCTGTCCGACGATGGGACTATTCTGAACCGGATGGCGGTGGCACGCCGGACACCGCCGGAGGAGGCCCCATCCGGGGAAAGGCGTTGCGCACGTGGCTGACGAGTGGCACATACCTGATCCGCAACTGCCCAGGCCTTACTTTGAACCCATCGGGGACCCCGCCGGTTTGGAGCCGGCGGACGATGACGAGGCTGGGACGCAGGCCCGTCCGGTGTTCAGACCGGTGCTGCGGGCAGCAGCACTCGACTGGTGGTCGTCGGTGCGTACGCTTCATTTCTGGTTGGCTACCCTGGGTGCTGCCATCGCCATATGGCTTGTGGTCGGGATGGTTCTCTTGCTGTCGCCGGGTGCGGACGAGGCCGCCGATTGGATGCCGGCGTCCGCCTACCTGGTGGCGGCATTGCTGCTCCCGGCCGCATCAGCATTCGTCGCAATGCATTGGGCTACGGCTCGGTGGCACCCGTCCCCGCGGCGGGCACAGTCCCCGGGCCTGGTGGGCCGGATCCTTTCTTCGATCATGCGCAGCATGGTATTCGTATTGCTCGTCCTGGCCGCCCTGTTGGTGCAGGCGGCGCTCTCCCGGCAGCCCGGGGCGCGGGCAGTGGCCTCCGCCGCTGTTGCGGGACTGGAGGCCGTAATTTTCAGCGGCATGGGGGCTGCGGTGGCATCCATGGTGCGGAGCCACACCTGGGCTGTGGCCGCAGGGTGGTTCGTGGCAATCTTCCTGGTGGCCGGCGGCATCGGAACTTGCGTCCTGCTGCTCCCCACTGTCAGATCGGAGGAACCGGTAACCGTGGCGATGAATGTGCAACGTGGGCAGAACGGCATCGTCATGGCTTATGAATGCTCCAGCGTTCCGGCAGGAACGGCGGAGGTTTACCGCACGGACCGCATCATGTGGCTGGCCGCCTCAAGCCCCATCGTGGTGTTCGTTATGCTGGCCGCGGAGCAGGACGCCGGCAACGAGCTCCTTGGCTGGGTTTCGACCCGGCTGCAGGAAGCGGCCGACGGGACCCAGGTAGCTTGCGTAAACGGAGAGCCCTTGAACAGCGATGCGGCCCGCATGCCGTTGGTGCAGCCGGCCTGTTGATTCAGGGCGGCCTAGCGGGATTGCTTGTCGTTGGGGCTCAGATGATGTCGAGGGGGCGCCGGGTTCCGTCGGGACAAGCCGGAAGCGCGTGATCGGGCAGCGGGCCGGCCAGCCTCAGCCCAGGGCGTTGCGGCGCCCCTCGAAGGCGCGGCCAAGGGTGACCTCGTCGGCGTACTCCAGGTCACCACCCACGGGAAGGCCCGAGGCCAGGCGGGTGACTGCGATACCGATTGTCTTCAGCATGCGGGCCAGATAGGTCGCCGTCGCCTCACCTTCCAGGTTGGGGTCGGTGGCGATGATCACTTCCTGGATTTCGCCGTCGTTCAGCCGGGTGAGCAGTTCACGGATCCGCAGTTGTTCCGGCCCCACGCCGGCGATGGGATTGATGGCCCCGCCCAGGACGTGGTACCGGCCGCGGAACGAACGGGTGCGCTCCACGGCCAGGACGTCCTTTGACTCCTCCACGACGCAAATGACCGCGGGGTCGCGTCGCGGGTCGCGGCAGATGTTGCACAGCTCCTGTTCCGTGACGTTGCCGCAGACGGTGCAGAACTTCACCCGTTCCTTGACGGTGGTAATTGCCTCGACCAGCCGCTTCATGTCCTGGGGATCGGCTTCAAGGATGTGGAAAGCCAGCCGCTGCGCGGATTTGGGGCCCACGCCCGGAAGGCGTCCGAGCTCATCGATCAGCTCCTGGACGGCACCTTCGTACACTTTTTCCTCTTTAGCTTCGTGTGGATAGCGGATGGATCAGTCAGTTGGCCGTGCGGGGCAGGCACCACAGCCGTCAATAGCGTGGCGTCACAGGGCTTCCGTCCAGGGACCGCTCCTCGATCAGTTTTCCGCCCAAAATGCGTTCGACGGCGGCCCGCCCGAATACGCCCGATTCCTCGATGGTTTCATCGTCGGCGCTAGGGATGTCCTGAACGTACGCGCTTGGTGCGGCAGCGGCCCTGGCCGGTGCCTTGGCGCGTCCAGCCTCCGCTTCGGGGCTGTTGGATAGCCGCTGGTAGAGGCTTTGCCGCGTTTGGGTCGGACCGGCGGCAGGGGCAGCAACCGGCGCGGCAGCCGCTGGCTGGGGACGGGTGGGCGCCGCCGCGGGCGGTGCCACCGAAGCCGGGGCGACGGCGGCCCTGGCAGTTTCGGCCTGAGCAACAGGGGAGGGGGCAGCAGCTGCCATGGCGAATTCGGGAACCGGAGCGCGGTCAGGGGACGGCGCCTGGTAGGTTCCCGAAGCCGGATCAGCAGGGTCGGAGCCGGAACCCGGACCCGGAGCCCAGGACGGCGCCGTGACGGCTGCCGCCGCGGCAGGGGCCACGGGTATGGAGGGCGGCACCTGGGCGGTTGCGGGTTCGTAATGGGGGACGTCGGCCGATGCCCCGATGTTGTCATTCACCGAGCCCGAAGCCGGAGCGGCACCCACGTTGCTCTTGTCGCCCACCACCCATACGCCGGGTGCCTGCTCCACGGCCCTGGTCCAGGGATCGTGGGCGGCGTCGGCCTGCGGGGCGTCGGAGCGGGAAGCGGTACTCGAGCCCGGGGCGCCGGAGGGAGTGTCCTGGGTGCGCGTGGCAGCTCCCGGGCGGGCGCCGGCTGCCGAATGCGGGACACCAGTGGCGGGGGACAGTGATGCCGTCCGGCCGCCCGGCCGCGCCGAAGGCTCCCAGTCCATGGGAGGCTCCTCATCCAGCGGGGGAGCATCCTCATCCCGGGGCGGGCCCCAGTCGTCATCGGAATAGGAGTAGTCACCCCCTGCCGACGGGTAGGCGGCCTGCGCGGCGTCCGTGGCGGACGGCCGGGCAGCAGCGTTCCGGCCGTTGACAGACTCGCGTCCGGACACTGGCCCCTGGATGGCGGGAGCGGAGGCCACTTCCGTGCTGCTGCCCCCGGCCGGGGCGGCAGCAGAGGGAACGACGGCGGGTGCCGCGGCCGGGCCGGCGGCAACGGCGGAGCTGCCCGAGCGGGCGGCAGGGGTGGTGCTCCCGGCGCTGGAGCCTCCGGCGCCGGCTGGGTTCCCCGCATTCCCGCCAAGCGGCGCCCCGGAGACAGCCGCGCTTGCAGGAGCCTGCGCAGTGGGTGCTGCCCCGGCAGGCGCAGGAGCCAGCCCCCAGGCAACGTCAGCTGAATTGGCCGGAACCACCGGGCTGGCGGGTACTTTTGGGTTTGGCTCAGAGCTCGCCTGGCTGGCGCCGCCGGCAACCGCCTGGATCTGGCAGTCGATACCGACAGTCTTGTGGATGGCCTGGCGCAGGTTGTCCGAGTGGTCCGCCCTGCCGAAGGCGCCGGCAAGCCCGGACGTGGTGAAGGACAGCGTCAGGACACTGCCGTCGAACCCCTGGACCTGCGCATTGGGCTCAACGAGGGCCCAGGTGCTGCGCTTTATTTTGGACAGTGCCTGCAGGACGTCCGGCCAGGCCCGGCGTAGGACCTCCACGTCGCCCATGGCCGGGGGAGCAGACGGTACGGGCGAGCCGGGTGCTTGCTGGTCCGCGGCCGGGACCTGGCGGGCAGGTGCCTGCGGTGCAGTCTCGGGCCGCGGCGCTGGGTTGGCTGGCGCCGCTGGGGGCGTTTGCCGCGCGGCCGTGGGGGTGCCTGGAGCGCCCGGGTCCTGAGGCGCCCGGATGCGGGCCGGTTCCTCGACGGGCCAGTCGCTGGTGCTGACGCGCGGCGGCGTCAGCGGGCTGCGGGGGCCGTCACCGGCAGGATTGTCCTGCCGCTGAACTGAAGCGGGCGTCGACGGAGCTGCCGGACCGGCCGGAACGGGATTTTCGTGCCTTCCCTGGGCAGGTTGGTCTGCGGCAGATGAACCGTTTCCGGCCTGTGAAGGTGCATGACCGGCAGGCGCAGGCTGCCCCGCTGCGGATTCTTCGGGGATGGCCGGGGTTGGCACCGACTGCGTCGTCATGGACCGGGACGGCGGGGCCTGCGCCGGAGAGCCCTCCGATGGAGACGTCTGCGCTGGAGAGCCCTGGGCGGCCGGCTCCTGCGGACGCTGGGAGTCCGAGGGGGCGTCCGCGCGGGCGGCGGCTGGAGCCGCCTGGAGCGCCGCTGGTGCCGCGGGCTGGGCGGGCGTGGCCATTGCGGGGGCACCGACGTCGGTCCCTGCGTAGTTCAGCCGCCTCTCCACGCGGTCGATCCGTGCGGCCATGCCCCGTTCGTTCTGCTCGGAGCTGGGGAGCAGGATCCGGGCGCACAGCAACTCCAGGTGCAGCCGGGGTGACGTGGCGCCGGTCATTTCGGTCAGGGCCGTGTTGGTGACATCGGCAGCCCGTGAAAGTTCGGCGGCGCCAAGGTTGTGGGACTGGTTCTGCAGGCGGGCGATCTGGTCTGCGGGCATCCCGCGCAGGATGGCGTGGGCGCTTTCGGGCATGGCCTGCACGATGATCAGGTCGCGGAAGCGCTCCAGCAGGTCCTCGACGAACCTTCGGGGATCGTGGCCAGTCTGGATGACCCGGTCCACGGCGCGGAACACGGTGGCCGCGTCGGAAGCGGCCACGGCCTCCACGACGTCATCCAGGAGCGAGGCATGCGTATAGCCGAGCAGGGCCACGGCGAGCTCGTAATCCAGCCCGTTGGGTCCCGCACCTGCCATGAGCTGGTCCAGGACGGAGAGGGAGTCACGGACGGAACCGCCTCCGGCGCGGATCACCAGAGACAGGACGCCAGGGGCCACGGGGACGTTTTCCTGGCGGCACAGGAGCTCAAGGTATGCCATCAGGGGCTCAGGCGGTACCAGCCGGAACGGGTAATGGTGGGTCCGGGAACGGATGGTCCCGATGACCTTGTCCGGCTCCGTGGTGGCGAAGATGAACTTGATGTGTTCCGGCGGCTCTTCCACGATCTTCAGCAGGGCGTTGAACCCGGCCGAGGTAACCATGTGGGCTTCGTCGATGATGAAAATCTTGTAGCGGTCCCGAACCGGAGCGTAAGTGGCCCGCTCGCGGAGGTCCCGCGCGTCGTCAACACCGCCATGGCTCGCGGCGTCGATTTCGATGACGTCAAGGGAGCCTGAGCCGCCGCGGGCCAGCTCCACACAGCTGGGGCAGGTTCCACAGGGGGTGTCCGTTGGCCCCTGGGCGCAGTTGAGGCAGCGGGCCAGGATGCGGGCGGACGTGGTCTTGCCGCAACCCCTGGGGCCGGAGAAGAGGTAGGCGTGGTTGACGCGGTTTTTTCGCAAAGCCGTCATCAGGGGCTCGGTGACGTGCTCCTGCCCGATAACGTCTGCGAACGAGTCGGGACGGTATCTGCGGTACAGGGCGGTAGTAACTGTCACGAAGAAAACCCTACCAATCCGGGCTGACATCATGCCGCCCTGTGGGGGAATAGTAAAGACCCCCCATGCACCCGCCAGAGCCCGTCTACCCTTGCTACCTTCCGGTCCTGGGGGAGTTCAACAGGATGACGCCACATGAGGGGCCGTCAGATACTTTACCCGAACATGCTGTCCGACTCGAATCGGCGCCTGCCGCCGCAGCCGGAGCGAACGCACGGCCGGTACGTGGCCGAAGAAGCGCAGTGCAGGCATGGATTTCCATTGCGCATCTCTGCCCCACCCGCGATCATGGGTATGTACACCGATTGGGGCAATCTCAAGGTTGTGAGCTGCGTGGCCTGGCGTAACGGAACGGACCCGGCAGTTCAACGGTGCACCAGGGAATGGGCGCATTGGGGGCGTCCATTTCCAGATTAAAAGACACCCCCGGCACCCGCTCGCCGGGGAGTGCGGGTGCCGTCCAAAACGCGCGCCGGAGGAGCCAATTGGGCGATGCGGAAAACTTCAGGTAATCTAGTACCTGCTTTTGATTCAGAAGCAGTTGGAGAATTCGCCTAGCGGCCTATGGCGCACGCCTGGAACGCGTGTTGGGTTAACGCCCTCGGGGGTTCAAATCCCCCATTCTCCGCCGGTCAAGAACCCGGCCCCGGTAACCCGGGGCCGGGTTCTTGCTATATGCGGAGCCTACAGGCCCCGAAACTGGGGATCAGGCCGCGTCTGCCAACGGTTCCCCAAGCCGCCTTAGGCGCTTCCTCGCTGCCGTTTCGCTGGGACCCATCCGCCTCAGCGGGCCGCCAAGGGCAAAATGGACGACGACGAGCACCGCCTTGGTTGCCAGCCGGACCGGCAGTGGAAACGGGCCAAGGCGTGGAACGGAAAGTCCCAGCATGTGCCGGTACCGGGGTTCCAGGCTGTACACGGCACCAGCAAACAGGATCCGGTATCCAGGCTTCAGCAGGGGATGCAGCGGCGCATTGCGGATGAACTCCACAGTTTCCTTGACCCGCGCGTCCGTACGCAGTTCGCCCCCTTCGTACCACCGTTCCAGCTGGCCGTGAAGCTGTGCTTCCGTCAGCGGCGGGTCTTCCACTCCCATCAGCATCCCGGCCTGGGCCCATTCCCGGACGTACGCGTCGGTGCCGCCAGGGATGGGCTTGCCCCAGATCTTGTGGGCTGCGAGGAAGCCATCGGTGAAGGCCAGATGGATCCAGTTGGCCAGTCCGGGATCGTTGGCACTGTAGGGGCGTACCCCGCCGTCGTTGTCCTGGTAGGTGCCTTGAACGGGCTCATGCAGGTGGCGGACACGCCGGGTTGCCTCCTCCGCGGCCGCCGTGGACCCATAGGTCACCGTGAAGATCCAGCGGATGGTGTTGGCCAGCCGCCGCAGGGGATCATCGCGGAAGTTGGAGTGCTCGTGGACCCCCGCCAGCGCGCCCGGATGCAGCGACTGCATCAGCAGCGTGCGGATACCACCCACAATGGGCGTCATGGAGCCGTGCACCGCCCAAACCGCGGAGCCGGGCAGGTGGTAGCCGGGGTCGTCCCCTTCGGCCAGCTTCAGCGTCCAGTCCGGCGGGGCGTCGGCCCTGCCGGAGAACGTCTTCTTGATCTCGTCCTGCCAGGTACGAAGGACATTGCGCATGAGACATTGTTGCCCATTTCCGCCGGCACGGCCGCTCCGGTGGGGAAGCGCGGCCTCCCACCCCCTAACGGCCCACAAAAAACCCGCATACTCCAGCTTTGGGGTTTCCACCCCTGCGGTCCTGTGGTCCCATGGGACATACCGTCGAGACAACGCGCGGCAGGACACGTCCTGGAGTCAGTGAATTGGGCAAGAATTCAGTGCCCGGCAACCGGAAGCCGGCCCAGCACACCCTTCCCCCTGTCGCCCGTGCCGTCGCCGCCGCCGGTGTCCTGGCGGCATCTGTTTATGCCGTGAACCTGTCCGCAGGCTCCGCTGAGCCGCCGCAGTTTGCCCGGTCGGTTTCCGAAACAGGGGCCACCCCCGGCGCTGCTGCCATGGACGGAATTTCCGGAACGGTCAACGGCCTGGAACCGGATAGCGGACCAGCTTCGTCCGCGGCAGGCCACCTGGGTGCCGCGCCCCCTCCGCCCACCATACTTTCCAGTCCCCAGGCCACGTTGGCCTTCCCGCACACCGCGATCGGCGGCGCGGACCCTGGCACAGCGGCAGCCCTGACTGTTGGCCCTGCCGGCGCGGGCAGGCCCTTGGCTGGATTCCTGATGGCACCCCTGCAGCTCCTGAGTCCGAGTTCGCCGTTCGGTTTCCGGGTGAGTCCGATCAGTGGGTCGGCGGGGGACTTCCACCTGGGGCAGGATTACGCAGCGCCGTGCGGGACGCCGGTTTATGCAGCTGATTCCGGTGTTGTGCGGGCAGCCGGCTGGCACCCCTGGGGAGGTGGAAACCGGATAGAGATTGACCACGGCGACGGGCTCATCACTACCTATAACCACCTGGAATCGATCGGTGTGCACACCGGTGACCAGGTGCGGGTGGGGCAGGTCATCGCCCGTGTGGGCACCACCGGATGGTCCACGGGCTGCCACCTGCACTTTGAAGCCGTCCTGAACGGCCGCTACACGAACCCCCTGAGGTGGACCTTCCTCCAGCTGCGGGCGATAAGCCAGTCCTTCCCGGCTGACATGGTTTCCTATGCGCCGGGCACAGGGTTGTCCGGCGGCCGGATCAGCTGGACCATTCCCCTGCAGATCGATCCGGGTGACGGACTCCCTGCGGCCGGCCTGCAGGCTTCGCCCTTCCCGCCGCTCCCGGTCCCGGGGCCGGCGCCCTCACCGTCCCAACCGACGGGCATTGTGCTGCCGCCACCCGACGTGCAATTGACGACGACGACCCCGCCAAGTGCTGCACGGTCGGACAGTGCCGCGCCGCCGCCGTCGGACCCGGCAAGCCCATCGCCGTCGCCTGCTGCGTCGACGGATCCTGCACCGACTGATCCTGTAGGCCCAACGCCGTCCCCCACGGAACCGGCTCTGACTGATCCTGTAAGCCCGTCGCCGTCGCCCACGTCACCGACGGAACCTGTGACGCCCTCGCCGTCGCCCACGTCACCGACAGAACCTGCACCGACGGAACCTGCGCCTACTGACCCGGCAAGCCCGTCGCCCACGTCACCGACGGAACCTGCACCGACGGAACCTGCGCCTACTGACCCGGCAAGCCTGTCGCCGTCGCCGACCGAACCCGCGCCTACTCCCACGCCCGTCGAGCCCGAACCCGCCCCCGTGGAGGCGGCACCTGTCGACCCGGCCCCTGCTCCCGTGCCCGTCACTGCTGAGCCCGTTCCTGCGCCAGTGCCCGTTGAACCCGTGCCGGCGCCTGTTGACCCCGTGCCCGTCCCGGCACCCATCACTGCCACGCCGGAACCCGACCCCACTGTTCCACCCGCGGAACCCGCCCCTTCGCCAACTCCCGCCGTGACCGAGCCATCCCCAACGGCACCCCCGCCCTAGGAAATTTTTTGCGCCGGACCCGTACGGCCCGCCGCCGGCACCGAATACCCTGCATGAGCAATTTCCTGCTGTCGCGCCGCCCGCGACCCCTCTATCCGATCCCGCTGATCCTGAACGACGGCACCAGGACACATTTCGGCCAGTTCAAAGGGAAGGTGGTTTTGGTGGTCAACGTGGCCTCAAACTGCGGCTTCACGCGACAGTACGCCGCACTGGAGGCGCTCTACGGGAAGTTCCATGACCGCGGGTTCGAGGTCCTGGGCGTCCCGTGCAACCAGTTCGCTGGGCAGGAACCTGGAAGCGACAGCGACATCGCGGACTTCTGCGAACGGAACTTCGGCGTCACATTCACCCTGACAGCCAAGGCCGACGTCCGCGGCCGGAACCAGCACCTGCTCTATTCCGAACTCACCAGGTTCAAGACAGGGCTGCTGCCGGGGCTGGTGAAGTGGAATTTCGAGAAGTTCCTGGTCAACCGCGAGGGGGACGTGGTGGCCCGGTTCGCCCCCACCGTGGAACCTGACTCGGAAGAGGTGACAGACGCCATCGAACAGACGCTGGGATAAACGGGCAGTGGGCCGAATCCGGCCTGCAAAAGCACAGTTCTTTTAACTTTTTCCACATCAGCCACGGCGATTTACCCCATGTTTGCCAAATGTCTGATTGGATAAATATTACTGAAGGGTACAAGGGAAGAACGGCTTCCCACCAACCATAGAGGTAGCAATGGAGCACATCGAGGCCGAACACCCCCGGCCACGCCACTTCCTACTCCACCTGAGCGATCCCCACCTGTTGGGAGGTCCGGAACCCCTCTACGGAATCGTCGACAGCGAAGCCAGGCTTGCCCAGCTGTTCGACGAAGTCAAAGCGTCAGGGGCCCGGCCTGAGGCCGTTATCTTCACCGGTGACCTCGCCGACAAGGGTGACGCCCAGGCTTACGTAAAGCTGCGGGCCATCGTCGAGCCGGCCTGCAAGGAACTCGGAGCCCAGGTCATCTGGGCCATGGGAAACCATGACGACCGCGCCAACTTCCGCCGGGGCCTGCTGGACCAGCCCGGCAGTGACGAGCCCGTGGACCATAGTTACTTCATCAATGGCCTTCGTGTCATTACCCTGGACACCACTGTGCCCGGGTTCCACCACGGCGAACTGAGCCCGGCGCAGCTGGAGTGGCTGGCCCGCCAGCTGGAAACCCCTGCACCGGACGGCACCATCCTTGCGATGCACCACCCCCCGGTTCCGTCGGTGCTGGACCTTTCGGTACTCGTGGAACTGCGCGACCAGGCTTCGCTGGCAGCGGTGGTGCGCAATTCGGACGTCCGCACCATCCTGGCCGGCCACCTGCACTACTCCACCACGGCGAGCTTTGCGGGCGTGCCCGTCTCGGTCGCTTCGGCTTCCTGCTACACCCAGGACCTGAACGTACCCGTGGGTGGAACACGTGGCCAGGACGGGGGCCAGGCCTTCAACCTGGTGCACGTGTACGAACACACCATCGTGCACTCCGTGGTGCCCATGGGCAGTGCGCCCACCGTGGGCGAATATGTCTCCCCGGAAGAGACGGCCCGGCGGCTGCAGGCTGCCGGCGTCCGGATTCCGGAGACCACCAAACAGCGCGGCAGCACCAAGCTCGGCGCACCCAGCCGGAGCTAGGATCGTTGCTCCGGCCGGCCCGGCTGCCGGACCGGCCCGGGCAACGCGTGCGGACTACTTTTCCCAGGGTGCCTTGATGGGGAAGTACCGTTCCAGGAAGTCCGTCACCACTTCGGCCCGCTCATCGGCGCTGACCTCAGGAAAACTGCCGTCGTTAAGGCAGAAGAAATCCATGTTCCGCTTGGCCAGCAGCTTGGGCAGGTACTTCAGGCCCGAGCGCATCGTGGTGTCCACGTAACGCACCTTGGCCGCCGTCTGCGTGACGGCCCGGCCCGTCAGCAGGGCGTAGTAATGGTAGAAAGAGTTGGTCACGGAGATGTTGTCCGCTGCCCGGAAGCGGCTGGCAGCGGTCTTCCGGAACTCTTCCGGGAACTCCTCTTCCATCTGGTCCACGACGCTCCGCCGCAGCGGCGCGGCGGTGTGCTCCAGGTGGCGGGTGGTGATCCGGCCAAACCGGTTCCAGAGGAGCTTGCGGTTCACCCGGGCCGCGTTTTCGAACCCGCTGCGTTCGGCGTCGTTTTCGCCCAGGCCGATCCTGGTTTCAGCCTCGATGAACTTGGTGATGCCCCCGGGGGTGAAGAACATGTCCGGGCCCACCGGCCGGCCGAAGAACATGTCGTCGTTGGAGTAGAGGAAGTGTTCGGACAACCCCTCGATGTTGTGCAGCTGGCACTCCACGGCCTGCGAGTTGTGGGTTGGCAGCACCGAGGGATCTGAGAAGAACTCCTCGCTGCGGACGATCGTGACGGACGGGTGGTCCGCCAGCCACGCAGGCGCGGGGGAGTCAGTGGCGATGAAGATGCGCCGAATCCACGGCGCAAACATGTACACGGACCGCAGCGCGTACTTGAGTTCGTTGATCTGCCGGAACCGGGCCTCGTGGTCGTCGCCTTCGCCCAGGACATGTCCCTTTTGCTGGGCGCGGCGGGCCGCGATGTATTCGGGGGAGCTGCCGTCCACCCAGGAGAACACGATGTCGACATCGAAGCTGATATCGCTGGCGTGATCGGCGAACATGTTCTCGATGGTGGGCCAGGTGTGGCCATACCGTTCCACGGTGCCGCGGACCGCATCCTGGCGCAACAGCGTCCGGCGGGTCAGCGAGTTCTCGATGGGGAGGATCAGCTGCTCGCCTTCAAAGGCCCACAACTCGATCTGGACACCGGCGGAGGCGCCAAACTCAAAGCCGCCCACGGGTTCCACCCGCGGCCGGTAGAGGCGGAAGATGCGTCCCTGCCGGTTGGGCGAGAGCTCGCCGTCCGCCACCAGGACGGAAGTCTTCTTCTTGGCGTCCACGGTCATGGAATAGAAGGGTTCGTCCCGGCAGGCATCCACCAGGGCGGCCCGGAGTTTCTTCCGGTCCTTCCAGTCCAGGGCCACCACCGGCCGGTCGTTGTTGCCGCGGACAAGGAGGTACGAAAGGCCGGCGTTGGCCAGGACGTTGCGCAGGAACAGCAGGTCTTCCACCATGGCCTGGTAGGGGGTCCGGGTGTCGTTGATCAGGGCGTGGCGGCCCTTGTGCCGGATGACGTCGGGGCGGTGCTTGAGGCGTTGCTCAGCCGCTGCCGATGTGATTTCGGCGTGAAATTGTTCTTCCACGGACGGTTGGGCGCCGTAGTAAACCTCGTCCTGGACCGGTGCTTCTGTAATGGTTGTCTCCGTGCTGGTGGTAGTGGGCATTCTTACCTGCATGATAGTCCTGCCCGGGTAACGGAAGGTTTCGTGGCACAGCGGCGGCGGGTGAGTCGACTGTCCGCCCGGCAGCGGCTCAGGCGCCCAGCGCGTCCCGCCACGCGTGCAGGAAGGCTCCGCCGGCGTCGTCGTGGATCACTGTGTCCTCCAGCCCCAGGTCCGCTGCCGTCAGCACCGGATACGGCTTGCTGGGAATACCGTCCGCCGGGCGCACATCGACGTGCTTCACCGGATGGTCGTTGTGGTGCAGCCAGTCCGCCATGGCGTAATCGGTGCGGGAATCGCCCACCGTCCGCCACGCCTGGGGCGTGATGCCCTGCGCTGCCAGGAGCTCCACCGCGCGGCTGGCGCCCAGGTCCTTCCCCAGCCGGATGGACTCAATGTCGGTGGAAATGATGGTGGGATCCACCCGGTAGTCCACCTCGTCGTCGGAATTTGGTGCATGGTGGTCCAGCCGGACCACACCCAGCCCGTGCCGTGCCATGAGTTCCATGGCCTCCGCATCGAATAGTTTCTGCTCGGCCAGGTAGTCGGCGCTGGGCACGTTGATGTGCTGCTCCACGGACACCATGGCGCGCTTGGTTTCGTCAAAGAACATATGGGCGGCGTAGTCCTCCGCCACCAGCCGGCGGATGTCGTCGCCGTAGGCTGCCGGCACGGCAAGCTCCCGGTCCACGTGGATGGGGCCCGGCCCGGCCGAGGTGTAGCTGAACCAGACCGCGCCCTTTTCGCAGACGGCGTGGATGACAGTTCCCGCCGGGATGCCCGCCGCGATCATGGGTTCCATGACCTGTTCGCGGATAAAGGCGTCGGAACGTCCGGTATTGAAGATGACGGGGATGCCCGCAGCGGCGAGGGCCACCAGGTCAAGGATGATGCCGGGCTTGACGTCACGTGTCACCGGACTGGCCACCGGCCCGTCCACGTCCAGCAGGAGGGCCAGAGGCGGCTCCGCCGGCTGGCTGGTTCCGGGCGCGGACACGGCAGGGGACTCGGAGACTGTCATGGATCCATTCTGTCAGCAGGACCGGCGCCGTTCCGCGCCCACCGGCGGCACGCCCGCGGATCGGATGGTCACTGTTTGGCTACAACCTGCCGCGCGCCAGCCCTGCCACTTTCGCTGGGGCACGGCGGTGCCTACTGTTGCATGGTGATATTCAAAGCTGTGGGCGAGGGCCGCCCTTACCCCGACCATGGTTACAGCACCCCCAAGCAGTGGGCGTCGCTGCCGCCGCGGCCGGTCCGGCTGGATGAACTGGTGACCACCAAGCGCACCCTGGACCTGGAAGCGCTGCTGGCGGAAGACTCAACATTTTTCGGCGACCTGTTCCCGCACGTCGTGCAGTACCAAGGAACCCTCTACCTGGAGGACGGTCTCCACCGGGCGGTGCGGACCGCCCTGCACCAGCGCACCGCGATCCATGCCCGGGTCCTGGTGCTCGATGGCTAGCAAACGGCCAAAGGACCCCAGTGTCCTGCACGGCCACCACGTTGTTACCGGCCCTGAACTGCGCGCCGCCATGGAGGCGGCCAGGGACGCCGACGAAACCGCCCGGGTACGGCGCCGCGTGCTGCACGGGGTGGTGCTGGTCCTGCTGATCGGCCTGATCGCCGCCGGCATCATCCTTGCCATGGCCATCATCAATGGCCGGCTGAAGCTGCCCTCCGCGGAGCCCGCTCCTGCCCCGGTGTCATCCTGCCCGGCTTCGATGTACGACTACGTGCCGCCGGACAAGGTCAACCTCAACGTCTACAACTCCACCAGCCGGCCAGGCATTGCCCGGTCGGTGGCGGACGAATTCCTTGCACGCAAGTTCGTGGTGGGGAACGTGTCGAACATCAACGCCGGCTACCGGGGCGTGGCCGCCGTGGTGTCGGGTGCCGCAGGGCAGGCCTCGGCGTTCACGGTGCAACGCCATGTGCCCGGCTCGG
Organism: Pseudarthrobacter sp. 05T312; assembly: GCF_056396685.1. Lineage (NCBI taxonomy): Bacteria > Bacillati > Actinomycetota > Actinomycetes > Micrococcales > Micrococcaceae > Pseudarthrobacter > Pseudarthrobacter sp. 05T312. The sequence continues at coordinate 60,397 of NZ_JBFTLY010000007.1, read as the reverse complement.
ACTACTTCCAGGACGGAAGGACCGATGCCAGCGTGGACGTGATCCTGGCACAGGACTACAAGGCGCTCGCCCCGGCAGACCTGGTGGACCAGACGCCCGGCAAGCTCAGCTGCCCGAGGGAAAACCGGCGCACCGCGGACACGGACAAGCTGCCCGTCATGCCTGCCGCCGCTCCGACGCCCTGACCGAGGCCGGCCGGACTCAGCCGGCCACCGCCGGAAGCTTGGCCACCTTCACCGGCTGCCCGTCGTCGTCGAACCGTGCACCGGCACCCAGCTGGATGAACCGGACGGTCCGGGCAACCCGCGCCTCCAGCTCAGCCGGCTCGTCGCTGCCCCGCGCCGCGCTGGACGACAACGTGCCCAGGATCAGCTGGGACTGCTGGCCCACGTCCGCCACCGGCAGGTACCCCTGCTCCATGCCGTCGCGCAGGATGCCCTGCAGCAGGACGCTGAGCTCGCCCACATGGTCGGAGAGCTTGGCAAAGGACGACGGCGAAAGCACCGCCCCCATGGCAGGGCCCGGCGGGAGGTGGCGTCGGCTGAGGTCGACCACCTGGGCGCGGACGTACAGGGCCAGCCGTTCCACCGGGTTACCAATCCGGTTCAGCGATTCGCGCAGTTCGGTGAGGAACTTCTCGGTCTCGTCCAGGGCATAGGAGATCAGGAGTTCTTCGATATCGGCGTAGTAGTTATAGACAGCGGTGCGGCCCACGCCTGCGTGCCGCGCCACGTCCGTCATGGTCAGCCCCGGAAGGCCATGGGTGAAGAGAAGCTCGCCAAAAGCGGTGAGGATACGTCGCTGGGTGTCCGCGCGCTGTTCGGCGTTGCTCGCCGCTGAAATCCTGGGCATACAGACACTTTACCGCCATGTGTCAGTAAAAGGAGCTAAATGGCGCACCCGTCGGGTCCGCAGGCTTCGGCGTCGGAGGAATTGACGAGGACCAGGGGGTTGGCGTCCTGCCAGGCCTGGGTGAGGGCAGCGGTGAACGTCTCAGTGGGCTGGGCGCCGGACAACCCGAATTTGCGGTCGATCACGAAGAACGGGACCCCGCTGATGCCCAGGCCCCGGGCCTCCTGGAAGTCGAACCGGACCTCGTCCGAGTACTTGTCCGTGGTGAAAAGTTCCTCCACCTCGCCTGCCGGCAGGCCGAGATCGTTGCCCAGCGACGTCAGGTACTCCCGGCTCCCGATGTCCTTGCCGTGCTCGAAGTGGTCGCTGAGGAGGCGCTCCTTGGCCGCGTCCTGGCTGCCATGGGCTGCCGCCAGGTGGATCAGGCGGTGGGCGGTGAAGCTGTTGGCCACCACCACCTGGTCGAACCGGTAGTCAAGGCCCTCACCCTTCGCCTGCTGGGCCACATGCTCGAACATCTGCGACACCTGCTGGGCGGGCATGCCCTTCCGGCTGCTGAGGTACTCCAGCTCGGTGCCGTCATAGTGCTCCGGCAGGGTGGGATCAAGCTGGTAGCTGCGCCACACCACGTCCACAGAGTCGCGGTGGGGGAACGCTGCCAGGGCAGCCTCAAACCGGCGCTTGCCGATAAAACACCACGGGCAGGCAACATCTGACCAGATCTCAATCTTCATGATCTGCACAACCTGCAGCCCCTGGCCGCCATTCCGGGGACCGCTATGAGATGCCCCACACAGCGGGTCTTGTGGCCGGACCCATAAAGCGGAATAGTCGGAGCAGAGGTCAAGCAGTGGGCCCTTCGAAGCTCAAAACACCGACGGAAATCGGTGGAAGAGCGCCCGGCCAGCTGGGGAGCCCGGCCTGTCAAACCTGGGAGGCCAGGAATGCGGATTGGACTTGTCACCGGGCCGTGGATTCCGGTCCCGCCGGCAACATACGGTGGAACCGAACGCGTGGTGGACACGCTGGCCAGGGGCTTCGCCGCAGCCGGCCACGAGGTGCTGCTGGCCGCACCCGCGGACAGCACCTGCCCCGTCCAGCTCGTCCCCGGAATGCGGCCCACCGATTACGGCGGCCTTGGAACCACCCTCTCCGAGCTCAGCCACGTGGCCAGGGCCTACGAGGGGCTCCAGGACGTGGACATCATCCACGACCACACCCTTGCCGGCCCCCTGTACCTGCACCGGCCGGCCGGTGTGCCGGTGGCCACCACCATTCACGGTCCCATCCACGCCCAGGCGGCGGACATCTACCGGGCTGTGGCCCGGAAAGGTGCCGTCATTGCCATTTCCAGGGACCAGGCCTCACACGCCCCCGACGTCCCGGTGACCCGCGTGATCCACCACGGCATGGACCTGTCGGCAGTGCCGGTGGGGTCCGGGGCCGGCGGCTACCTGTGCTTCGTGGGCCGGTCCTCGCCGGACAAGGGGCTGCTGGAGGCGATAGCCATCGCGCGGGAGGCCGGACTGCACCTGAAGATCGCGGTCAAGATGCGGGATCCGGAGGAGGTGCACTACTTCCGGGACGTCGTGGAACCCATGCTCGGTCCGAACGAGGACTTCGTGGGCGAAGTGGACGACGCCGCGAAATACCGGCTGATGGGGGAGGCGTTGGCCTTCCTGAACCCCATCCAGTGGTCCGAGCCGTTTGGGCTGGTGATGATCGAGGCCCTGGCCACCGGCACCCCGGTCATCGGCACCCGGATCGGATCAGCCCCGGAGATCGTCAAGCACGGGCGCACGGGGTTCCTGGGAAAGACCGCTGAACTGGCCGGCCTGGTTCCGGCAGCAGCGGGCCTGGACAGGGCCGAATGCCGCCGGGCGGTGGTGGACGGGTTCAGTGCCGACCGGATGGTCGCCGAGCACCTGGAACTCTACAGTGACCTCATTGAAGGGAGGACGCCCCCGGGGGTTCCGCACGGTACCCGGTTGCACCAGAATCGATAGGGGCAGAAATGCTTCCCCGATCCCCCGGGGCAGCTTCCGCGACAGAAGGAGTCTTTTCCATGACCGCCTGGAACGAAGACATAGAGGCAGCCGGCTCAGAGTCGGGGTCGGTCACCGTACTGGAGGGCTCCTCGTTCTGCATCTCCTCCGCCACCGGGGACATCAACCCCGAGGCAGGCACGAACGGAGTCTTCTACCAGGACACGCGGATCGTTTCCCGCTGGGCGCTGAGGATCAACGGATCGCCGCGCGAACCACTGTCCGCGCAGCGGCCGCAGCCGTTCGAAGCCACCTTCGTGGGCCGGGCAAAGTGGCCCGGCGGCAGGTTCGACAGCCCCCTGGTGGTCCGCCAGGTCCGGCACATCGGTCCGGGCCTGCAGGACGACATATCGCTGGAAAACTTTGCCTCCGAACCGGTCGAATGCGAGATCGAACTGCTGGTCGACGCGGACCAGGCAGACCTGTTCGACGTCAAAGGCGGACGCACCACGGGATCAGATGACACCACCAGGACAGTGTCCGAAGGCCGGCTGATTATCGAAGCGGAGCGCCATGGCCAGCAGCGGGGCTCCGCCATCGGGGCCCGGGGCGCGGAAGTCACCACCGAAGGCCTGCGTTTCCGTGTCACCGTTCCGGCCCGGGGCAAATGGGCCGCCAGCGTGATCGTGGTGCCGCTGGTGAACGGCGAGGCACCCGAGAAGCCCTTCAAGGAGGGGCAACTGCCGCACCACCGGGAAGGTGTACAGCGGCACCTGGCCTGGGAGGAAGGCGTTCCCCGGATCAGCATCCAGGACGCCAGCCTCCAGGACCTGCTGAACCGGAGCCAGAGCGACCTGGGCGCCCTGCGGATCTTCGACGCCCACCACCCCGAACGGGCAGCCGTGGCCGCGGGCGCACCATGGTTCATGGCCCTGTTCGGGCGGGACTCGCTGCTGACCTCCTACATGAGCATGATGGTCAACCCCAACCTGGCGCTGGGAACGCTGCAGACCCTGGCCGGAATCCAGGGAAAGAAGGTGGACCCGGACTCGGAGGAGGAACCGGGCCGGATCCCGCACGAGGTACGGCTGGGCGTGACGGCGGGGCTTTCCCTGGGCGGAAGCGCCTACTACGGCACGGCGGACGCCACACCGCTCTTCGTTGCAGTCCTGGGCGAGCTGAGCCGCTGGGGACTTTCCCGGGAGAAGATCCAGCCGCTCCTGGCGCACGCCGACCGTGCCCTGGAATGGATCGAAAAGTACGGCGACCGGGACGGCGACGGGTTTGTCGAATACCTCCGCGCCAATGATCATGGCCTGGTCAACCAGGGCTGGAAGGACTCCTGGGACGGGATCAATTTCGCCGACGGTACCATCGCCGAAGCCCCGATCGCCCTGTGCGAGGTCCAGGCCTACGTCTATTCGGCCTACCTGGGCAGGTCCCTGCTGGCGCACTGGAGCGGTGACACAGCCCTGGAGATGCACTGGGCGGACAAGGCCGCGGCATTCAAGGAGGAATTCAACAAGAGGTTCTGGCTGCCGGACAAAGGGTACTTCGCCGTGGCGCTGGACAAGGACAAGCGGCCTGTCGACGCCCTGACCTCCAACATCGGCCACTGCCTGTGGACCGGCATCGTGGATGAGGACAAAGCCGCATCCGTGATGGAACACCTGATGTCGCCGCAGATGTTCACAGGATGGGGCATCCGCACGCTGGCTTCCGATATGGGCGCCTACAACCCGGTGAGCTACCACAACGGCTCCGTCTGGCCGCACGATACGGCGCTGGTGGCCACCGGCCTGATGCGCTACGGATTCGTGGACGAAGCCAAGCGGGTGGCCCTGGGAATCTTCGACGCTGCCGCCCACTTCAACGGCCGGCTCCCGGAACTGTTCTGCGGTTTTGACCGGGGCGAGTTCGCCAGCCCGGTGCCCTACCCCACGGCCTGCTCGCCGCAGGCGTGGGCTGCCGCGGCACCGGTCCAGCTGGCACGGATCCTGCTGCGGTTCGATCCCGTCTTCACCCGCGGAGTGGTGCACCTGGCCCCGATCCTGCCCGAAGTCGTGGGGACATTCCGGGCAGAGAACGTGCTGCTGGACACCAGCCGCGTCACCATCACCGCCACGGGCACCAAGGGCAGCATCGAGGGCCTGCCGCCCGGACTCAGGTTCCTGGCGGAGCCCCGGCCGCCGCTGGCCTACCCGCCCAATGGATTTGCCGGCAGCCCTGGACGCCAGGGGATGGCCCAACCCAAAACGTAAGGCGACCCGGCACGGCTCAGGGCAGGGCGCGTTCCAGTACGAAGTCGTGCTCCACGGTGCTGCCCAGCCGGAAGGACTTGGTGCCCACCTTGTGAAAGCCGGACTTTTCGTAGAAGCGGATGGCGCGGGCGTTCTGGCTGTTCACACCCAGCCAGGCCCCGGCGCCCCCGGTGGAGGCCGCGGCCTGGAGGCTGGCGTGCATCAGTTCGGCAGCCGCGCCCAGGCCGTGATAGTCGGGGTGGACGTAGCACTTGCTGATTTCAACGGAGGGCAGCAGTGCCAGGGCGGAGGCCACGTCCGGGTCCGCGGCCGGCCTGTCCACCAGGAGGCTGTAGCCGGTGAGCCGCCCGTCGGCGTCGATGACCAGGATGGTGACGTCCGGGTCCTCAAGATAGCCCGTGAAGTGTTCCTCGCTGAGCGTGTTGGCCAGGTGGGCGGCAATGTCGGCAGGTGAGGACGACGGCGGGCAGGCCAGCGGAAAGGTGACGGCAGCCAGGTCGGCGAGCGGGCCGGCGTCGTCCCCTGTTGCCCTGCGGATGATGTGGGTCATGCGGTGTCCCTCCAGGTCAGGGGGTGATGGTTCGGACGGGGGAGCCGGCAAGCCAGGCGGTGATGTCCTCCAGGGCGCCCCCGTAGAACTGCCGGTAGCTTTCCTGGGTGACGTAGCCCAGGTGCGGGGAAAGCACCGTGTTCGGCGCGGCCAGGAGCGGGTGCCCGGCCTGCAGGGGTTCCTGGTCGAAGACGTCAAGGGCGGCGCCGCGGATCCACCCCTCGTTCAATGCCTTGATGAGCGCCTCCTGGTCCACCAGGGGTCCGCGGGCGGTGTTGACCAGGAGGCCTTCGGGGCCCAGCAGCCTCAGCTCCGCCTCGCCCACGGTGTTCTCCGACCGCGGGGAGAGCCGCAGGTGGAGCGTTGCGACGTCGGCCACTGTGAAGAGTTCCTCCTTGGACACCAGCCGGGCGCCGGCTTCTGCTGCGGACTCCGCGGTGAGGTTCTGGCTCCAGGCCACCACGTCCATGCCGAACGCCTGCCCGTAAGCGGCAATCCGCCGGCCGATCTTGCCCAGGCCCACGATGCCCAGGGTCTTCCCGGCCAGTTCGAGGCCTACCGTTGACTGCCAGGTACCTGCCCGCAGCGAGCTCTCCTCGGCGGGAAGGTGCCGGGCAATGGCCAGCAGGAGGGCCCAGGTCAGTTCCGGCGCGGCCGTGGGTGAGCCCGGGGTTCCGCACACCGTCACCCCGTGTTCGGCGGCAGCTTCGACGTCGATCGCGGCGTTCGCCATTCCGGTGGTGACGAGCAGCTCCAATGCCGGCAGCTTCTCGAAGACTTCCCGGGGGAACGCGGTCCGCTCGCGCATGGCGATCACCATGGTGGTGTCCGCCAACGCCGCAACCAGGGCATCCCGGGACGTGAAAGGTTCACGGTAGGTCGTCACGGTGACACCCGCCGTCTCCAAAGCCGTGAAATCGGCGAAGCCGTGGGCCGCGTCCTGGTAGTCATCGAGGATGGCAAGGCGGTGCGTCATCGGGTGTCCTTCGCAGTGTCCTACGTCCTGGGGTCACGCTTATCGTATGGCAGGAGTCGGTCACCAGGGCGCGTGAAGCCCCGGCACCGCAGGAGCGTGATAGCAATGGGAGTGATGAATCCATGCCCATTCCCGATTTTGGCCCTGTGAGCGGCCCCGCCCTGTCCCGCATCCCGAAAAGCTGGGTCCTGCTGGCCTGCATCGGCCTGCTGGCCCTGAACCTTCGCGGCCCCATCGTCTCCGTGGCACCCCTGGTGGACCTCATGCAGGCGGAACTGCACTTTTCGCCGGTCATGCTGGGGCTGCTGACCAGCATCCCGGTGCTGTGCTTTTCGCTCGCCGCTCCGCTGGCGTCCCTGGCGGCGCGGAAGTTCGGTGCGGAGTTCGCGGTGACGCTGACCATCGTGGGCGTGCTGGCCGGCGTGCTGCTCCGTTCCGCGGGAGGGCCGGCGCTGGTGGTGGCGGGGACGGTGGTCATTGGCGTGGCCATTACCGTGGGCAACATTGCGGTGCCGCTGATCATCCGCCGGGATTTTGCCCCGCGGCGGCAAGGGACCGCGATGGGGATCTATACCGCGGCCCTGAACATCGGGTCCTTCCTGACCTCGGTGGCCATGGCCCCGCTGGCGGCCGTGACGGGGTGGCGGCTGGCCCTGGCCGCGGTGGCTGTGCTGGCCGTGGCAGCGGTGGTGGTGTGGGTGCTGGCCGTGGGACCCCGCACCGCGTTCATGGTGTCAGGCGAGGACGGCGTGGACGCGCCGCGGGCCCCGGTGAGCCGTTCCGGCTGGGTCACGGTGGGGCTCACCGCGGGCTTCGGGGGCCAGGCCTTCTCCTACTATGGCGTCACGGCATGGCTGCCCAGCTACCTGCACGACGAACTGGGCATGAATGCCGCGCAGGCCGGCGCCGCGTCCTCGATCTTCCAGATCCTGGCCATCGTGGGCGGCCTCGGTGTGCCTTTTGCGGCCAAATACATGAGTACGACGGCGGTGGCGGTCACCCTGAGTGCCTTGTGGCTTGCCGTCCCGGTGGGGCTGCTTTTCCTGCCGCAGCTGTGGTGGCTGTGGTCCACCTCCGGCGGCATCGCGCAGGGCGGCGGCATCACGCTGATCTTCATCGCCGTCATCAAGCTGGCCCGGGACCAGGCCGCTGCGGGCCGGATGTCCGCCACCGTCCAGGGGCTCGGTTACTGCCTCGCGGCGGTGGCCCCGCCGCTGGTGGGCTTCGTCCACGACAGCTCAGGATCCTGGACGCCGGCCCTGCTGGTCATCCTGGGGTCGGTGCTGGCCTTCTTCGTCGGAACCACCCTGTCGGTGCGGAAGGTGCCGAAGGGCCGCTGAGGTGACCTGCCGCCGTCGACCGTTCTTCCCGGAACGCCTGTCCAGGTAACGCCTTAAACCGGCAACGCCCGCCCAATTTCCTGGTGAAAGTGGGCGGACGTGTGGGGTTGTTCCGCCGCCGGGCCGGCGCCCCGGATTTCGGGGGGCCTGTTGCGAAGGGCGTGCCGGCCCGGCAAACGGAGGTTTGTTACGCCGCGGCGAGCTCCTCGACGGTGGCCTTTTCGCGGGCCTCGGTCAGGTAGCGGGCGTAGGCGGGGAGGGTGAGGAACGAAGGGAACTCACGGCTGAGCGTGACTTCCTCGAAGATGTCCCGGGCGTCTTCGAACCGGTCGCCGTCGAAGCGTTCCAGCCGGGTGAATTCCTCGTCCAGCAGCTCCTCGACCCATTCGTGGCTGATGATCTCGCCCTGGTCGGTGATGGCCCGGGCGTAGATCCACTGCCACAGCTGGGAGCGTGAGATCTCCGCGGTGGCGGCGTCCTCCATGAGGTTGTGGATGGCCACGGCGCCGTTGCCGCGGAGCCAGGATTCGATATAGCGGATGCCGACTTCGATGTTGTTCCGGATGCCCTGCTCGGTGATGGTGCCGGTGGTGGCGGCCACGTCGATCAAGGCACGGTCATCCGGCGTGACGTCCTCCCGGAGCCGGTCCAGCTGGTTCGGCCTGGTGCCCAGGACGCCGTCGAACACCTCGCGGCACACCGGCACCAGGTCCGGGTGCGCCACCCAGGAGCCGTCGAAGCCGTCGTTGGCCTCGCGGGTCTTGTCGGCGCGGACCTTCTCGAGGGCGTTGGCGTTGGCTTCCGGATCCTTGCGGTTGGGAACGGCTGCCGCCATGCCGCCGATGGCCATGGCGCCGCGCTTGTGGCAGGCACGGACCAGCTGTTCGGTGTAGGCCCGCATGAACGGCTGGGTCATGGTCACCTGGCCGCGGTCCGGCAGGACGAAGCGGGGGCCGCGGGTGCGGAAGTTCTTGATCAGGGAGAAGATGTAGTCCCAGCGGCCGGCGTTCAGCCCTGCCGCGTGGTCGCGCAGTTCGTAGAGGATCTCCTCCATTTCGAACGCCGCGGTGATGGTCTCGATCAGCACCGTGGCGCGGATGGTGCCCTGCGGGATGCCGAGCAGGTCCTGGGCCAGGATGAAGATGTCATTCCACAGCCGTGCTTCGAGGTGGTTCTCGATCTTGGGCAGGTAGAAGTACGGGCCCTTGCCCTGGGCGAGCAGGCGGCGGGCGTTGTGGAAGAAGAACAGGCCGAAGTCCACGATGCCGCCGGCGATGGGCTGGCCGTCGATGAGCATGTGCTTCTCCGGCAGGTGCCAGCCGCGGGGGCGGACCACGATGGTGGGCAGGTCGCCGGCCGGGCGGAGCTTGTATTCCTTGCCTTCTTCGGTGGTGAAGTCGATCCGGCGCTCCAGGGCGTCGGTGAGGTTCAGCTGGCCTTTGATGACGTTCCGCCACGTGGGGGTGGAGGAGTCTTCCATGTCCGCCAGCCACACCTTGGCACCGGAGTTCAGGGCGTTGATGGTCATCTTCTTGTCCACCGGGCCCGTGATTTCGACGCGGCGGTCTTCCAGTCCCGGTGCCGGGGGAGCGACCCGCCACGAGGAGTCATTGCGGATGTGCTCGGTTTCCCGCAGGAACCGCGGGTCCGCTCCGGCAGCGATGTCAGCCCGCCGGGTGCGCCGCGCCTGCAGCAGCTCCTGCCGCCGCTCCGCAGTAGCCCGGTGCAGCTTCGCAATGAATGAGAGGGCATCCGGGGTCAGTACCTCGTCCTGCCGGCAGATGGGCTGCGCGGTCATGGTGATGCCGTTGATGGTGAAGCTATCGGTGAAGCTGTTCATCTCAGTCTCCTTAAAGACGGAAGGGAAGTTCGACGGCGGGACTTGCCTGGGTGGGGCCGGGAAGGGAAATCCTCCGCGTGCTATCCCCATCCCCGGCGTAAGACCTCGCAAAGCTCGGTCGACGCCGGGGACAGGGCCCCTTTACGCACGCTTCCGGATTTCCCCTCCCGGCCCGCGACGGTCACGCTTGGGCGAGTGCCGCCGTCGTGCCTCTTCGGTGAGCGAAGCGAACGGCTCACCTTGGGCGGCTGGGGATTAGTGGAACTGTCCCTCTTCGGTCGATCCGACCAATGCGAGGGTGGACGCGTTCGGGTTGAGCGCCGTGGAGATGGTGTCGAAGTAGCCGGTGCCGACTTCGCGCTGGTGCTTGGTTGCGGTGTAGCCGCGGGACTCGGAGGCGAATTCCTTTTCCTGCAGTTCGACGTAGGCGCTCATGCCTTCACGGGCGTAGCCGTGGGCGAGGTCGAACATCGAGTAGTTCAGGGCGTGGAAGCCGGCCAGGGTGATGAACTGGAAGGTGAAGCCCATGGCGCCGAGTTCGCGCTGGAACTTGGCGATGGTGGCGTCGTCCAGGTGCTTGCGCCAGTTGAAGGACGGGGAGCAGTTGTAGGAGAGCATCTGGTCCGGGAACTCGGCCTTGACGGACTCGGCGAACTTGCGGGCCAGCTCCAGGTCCGGGGTGCCGGTCTCCATCCAGATGAGGTCGGAATACGGGGCGTAGGCCTTGGCGCGGGCGATGCAGGGTTCGATGCCGTTGCGGACCTTATAAAAGCCTTCCGCCGTGCGCTCGCCGGTGATGAATTCCTGGTCGCGCTCGTCGACGTCGGAGGTGATCAGGGTGGCGGCCTCGGCGTCGGTGCGGGCAATGACGACGGTGGGGGTGCCGGCGACGTCAGCCGCGAGCCGTGCGGCGTTCAGGGTCCGGACGTGCTGCTGGGTGGGGATCAGCACCTTGCCGCCGAGGTGGCCGCACTTCTTTTCCGATGCGAGCTGGTCCTCCCAGTGAACACCTGCTGCACCGGCCTGGATCATGGATTTCATGAGTTCGTAGGCGTTCAGCGGGCCGCCGAAGCCGGCTTCGGCGTCGGCAACGATCGGGACCAGCCAGTCCTCGACGGTCTGGATGCCTTCGGAGAACTCGATCTGGTCCGCCCGGAGCAGGGCGTTGTTGATGCGGCGGACCACGGTGGGTACGGAGTTGGCCGGGTATAGCGACTGGTCCGGGTAGGTGTGGCCGGAGTTGTTGGCGTCGGCAGCTACCTGCCAGCCGGAGAGGTAGATGGCGCGCAGGCCCGCCTTGACCTGCTGGACGGCCTGGTTTCCGGTGAGGGCGCCCAGTGCGTTGGTGTAGCCGCCGGTCTTGTGCTCCTCGGTGAGCTGCTTCCACAGCTTTTCGGAGCCGCGGCGGGCCAGGGTCTGCTCTTCGGTGACGCGGCCGCGGAGGCGGACGACGTCGGAGGCTGAGTAGTCACGAGTCACACCTTCCCAGCGGGGGTTGGCGGCCCACTCGAGCTCCAGGGCGGCGGCCTGCTCTTCGGGCGTCTGCTGGGTGGGCTCAAATGCTGCAGTCATCGTTGATCTCCTTGATTGAGCTCCGGACGGGGTAGGTGGGAACCGCGTCGTTGAGGTTCCCACCGGCTTATCCGGTGCGGTGTTTCTTTCCGTGACAACTACTTTTCAGCACTTTCAACCCCCTTTCTAGACAAAAAGTCTGGAAAGAAATGCACTTCTTCACGTATTCTTCAGAAATGTCGCCTTCAAGCTGGAACAGGGACGTTTCCCAGCCCCCGTCAGCCGCCGCCGCGGAACTTGACGTCATCGCGCTGGGCCGCCGCGTCCGCCATCTCCGCAAACAAGCCGGGCTCACGCTCGATGACCTGAGCGCCGCCGTCGGCACCGCTCCCAGCCAGCTGAGCCTGATCGAAAACGGCAAGCGCGAGCCCAAACTGACGCTGCTCCAGCACCTGGCAGCGGCGCTGAACGTCAGCATCGACCAGCTGCTCGGGGCCGAACCGCCCAGCCGCCGCGCCGCTCTCGAAATTGAGCTGGAGCGCTACCAGCGCGGGCCGCTGTACGAGTCGCTGGACCTGCCCAAAATCCGCATCAGTTCGCGGCTTCCGCTGGATGTGCTGGAGGCCCAGGTGGGGCTGCTGCACGAGCTGGAACGGAAGATGAACGAGCAGGTCGCCACCCCGGAGGAAGCCCGCCGCGCCAACGGCGAACTGCGGGCCATGATGCGGGAACGCGGCAACTACTTCCCGGAGTACGAGGCCGAGGCGCAGAAGGTCCTCAAGGAGGTGGGTTACACCACCGGCCCGCTGAGCCAGCACGTCATCGCGGACATCGCCGAGCACCTCGGGTTCACCCTGCACCACGTGGGGGATTTGCCCCATTCCACCCGCTCCGTGACGGATTTGAAGAACCGCAAAATTTACCTGACGCAGAGCCAGCGGCAGGACCACGACCCCCGCTCGGTGCTGCTGCAGGCCCTGGGCCACTACGTCCTGGGCCATGAAACGCCCAAGAACTACGGTGACTTCCTCGCCCAGCGGGTAGCCACCAACTATTTCGCCGCCGCCCTGCTCCTGCCCGAGCAGGCAACCGTCGAATTTCTGCAAAAAGCCAAAGCGGCCAAGGAAATCGCGGTCGAGGACCTCCGGGACGCGTTCGCCGTGTCCTATGAGACCGCGGCGCACCGCTTCACCAACCTGGCCACGAAGCACCTGGGCATCACCACGCACTTCCAGAAGACGCACCAGAGCGGCATCATCTACAAGGCCTACGAGAACGACGGCGTGAACTTCCCCCAGGACCACACCGGCGCCATCGAGGGCCAGCCGTCGTGTAAGGCCTGGACCTCCCGTGCCGTGTTCGATGTGCCGGACAAGTTCAGTGCCTACAGCCAGTACACCGATACGCCGTCAGGCACGTACTGGTGCACAGCCCGCACCGAGCGGTCCGCCAGCGGGGAGTTCTCACTCAGCATCGGCGTGCCGTACCAGCACGTGAAATGGTTTCGCGGGCGGGAGACCACCGCCCGGGCCAGGTCCAACTGCCCGGATCCCAACTGCTGCAAGCGGCCGCCTGCCGAACTGACCAGCCAGTGGGCCGGGAACGCCTGGCCGTCCGCGCGTGCCCACTCGCACCTGCTGGCCGCGATGCCTCCCGGAGCTTTCCCGGGGGTGGATGAGACCGAGGTGTACAGCTTCCTGCAGGCGCACTCCGGCTCATAGGAACGCCCCATCACTTACTGCCCCTTTCTTCCCAACGCCCCATCACATCCCGCCGGTTTCCTCTGGACGCCCCATCAGATCCCACCGGTTTCCTCCGGACGCCCCATCAGATCCCGCCGGTTTCCTCCGGACGCCCCATCACTTTCCTGACGAAAGTGATGAGGCGTTTGGGTTTACGCCGCCAGAAGTGATGGCGCGTTGCTGGATTAAGTGCCAAAAGTGATGGGGCGTTGGGTCAGCCGTGGAGCTTGCGGTAGGCCTCAGCGGCGGCGGGATGCAGCGGGATCCCGGCGGTGTTGATGAGGCTCTCCGCGCTGAGGAACTGCACGCCCAGGGTGGACTGGGGGATGAGTTCGCCGGCGTTGTGCACCAGCAACTGGACTGTGCGCTCCACGGTGGCGCTGTCCAGGTCCCGCCGGCAGAGCAGCAGGTTGGGAGCGCCCACCGTCCACACCGCCGGTATGCCGGGATAGCTGCCCTCTGGAATCAGGACCCGGTCGTACATTCCGCCGTACCTCCGGCGCAGCTCCGGCAGCAGGGCGGACAAATCCAGCAGTCCCAACGCCACGTCCTGCTGCGCGGCAGCGATGGCCGCGGTGGGCACGCCGCCGGACCAGAACAGTGCATCCACGGTCCCCGCCTTGAGCGCTGCGATGCCGTCATTCAGGCCAAGATGTTCGACGCCGGCAGTCCCGGCGGAGGGCGGCGCGGCATCCGTTGAGGTGCCCAGGCCCGCTGCTTCGAGCAACCGTGGAGTGGTAAGGGAAGTCCCCGATCCGGGTTGCCCCACGGCCACGCGCCGCCCGGCAAGCCCGGAAATGTCCCGGATGCCGCTGTCCTTCCGCACCACGCAGTGGACGTAGTTCTCATACACCTTGCCGATCGCAGCGATCTCTGCCGCATCCCCGCCGGCCTGGTCCCCGGCGGCATCGGCCAGGGCCACGGCAAAGGAGGCACGCCCCGCCCGCAGTTCGGCGATGTTGTCCAGGCTTCCGCCGGTGGCCACGGCCCGGGCGTGGCCGGCGACACCGTGGCGTTCAAGTGCCGCGGCCAGCAGCGTTGAGAACTCGAGGTAGAAGCCGCCCGGTTCCCCGCCCGCCACCACCAGGTCCTCAGGGCGGTCGGCGCCGGTGCACGCACTGAGGGCAGGCGGCAGGCAGGCCGCGAGTCCGACGGCGATGGCTGACCTGAGCACGGACCGCCGCGGCAGTTGCGGCAAAGGACCGCCCGGGGCGACGGGATCACGCACGGGCGCTACCCCGGCTGGAACGCGGGAGCGCATGGTCCGCAGGGTTGACGGGGAACTCGAGGCGGGCGGACAACCCGTGGGGGACGGCGTCGGCCAGCACCAGGCGCGCGCCGTTGGCCGCGGCGAGCTCGCCCACAATGGTCATGCCCAGCCCGGTGCCCGGAACCGACGCGTGCTGAGGGGACCGCCAGAACCTGGTGGCTGCCGAGGCGCGCTCAACGGCGCTGAGCCCTGGACCGTCGTCGGAAATTTCCACTGCCACCATGCCCGGTTCCGGCCGGACCGCTGCCGTGATGGTGGCACCCCGGGCATATTTGATGGCGTTATTGAGCAGCTCGGCGGCCATCTGGGCCAGCTCCGCCGGGTGGCAGGAAACCAGTGCAGGCGGCTGCGGCGGCGGAGTGAGGACCAGCCGGCAGCCGGCCTGTTCGGCGAGCGGGGCTGCCCGTTCGATCTCGCCCTGGAGCACAGGGAACGGGTCCACCGGGTCCGGCGCGGGAAGCTCATCGAGGCTGCCGGCAGCCCGCAGATACCCCTCGGAGGCGCGGTGCTCTGCGGCGGCAAGCTTCAGTACCCCGTCCAGGATCTCTTCCACGCGTTCCAGCTCCGCCATGGCCCGCTCGGCGGCATCGTGTTCGCGGGCCGTCTTCAACTCGAGCTGCAGCAGGTCCAGCCGCAGCCGGAGGGCCCCCACCGGGTTGCGCAGCTGGTGCGAGGTGTCCGCAATCAGTTGGCGCTGGGCTGCCATGCTGGCACTGACAGTCCGCGCCATCGCCGTGAAGGACCGGCTCAGTTCCCGCAGCTCCGGGGGCCCGTCCTCCGGGAGGCGCCCGGTGCGTCCAGTCCGCTCCAGCTCGTGCAGGGCCGAATCCAGGCGCAGGACCGGACGCAGGACCCAGCCGGTGACCCGGGCAGCCCCCACCAGCAGCACGGCCGCCAGGGCAAGCGCGGCAATCCCCACCCCCAGCCAGCGCTCGCGGAGTTTCTGCCGCGCAGCGTCGGCGTGGACGTCCAGCAGTACGGCGCCGAGGACCTGGCTGGCGCTGCCGAACGGCCGGAAGATGAGCTGCGAACCGGAGCCAAGGGGTTCCAGTGGTTCAAGGGTGGTGTTGCTGACGTTCAGCCGGGCCAGGGACAAGGCGTTCTGCACGTCGGGCCGTCTCGCGTCCAAACCACCGGAGGCCAGGGTCTGCTCCTGAACGCGCACCACGATCCCCTCGCCGTACAACCCGGAATACGTGTCCATCTCCCGCTGCAGCCGCGCCGTGTCCCCGTCGCCCGCGGCGTCGAAGGCCACCTGGGCCAACCGGTTCAGCGACGCCGCCCGGTTGATCTGGAGTTCCTGGGTCAGCTCGCGGGACGCGGACGTGAGGATGGTGCCCGAGATCAGGAACACCACCACCAGGCAGAGCACGCTGAGGACGCCCAGCACCCGCAGCCTCATCCGGAAGCCGCTTCCACCCGGTAGCCCACTCCGCGGACGTTGATGATGAAGCCGGGTTTCTGCAGCTTGGCCCGCAGCCCGGTGAGGTGGACGTCCAGGGACCGGGAGGAGGCCAGGAAGGCGTCGCCCCACAGTGCGTCCAGGATCTGTTCGCGGGTAACCACCGAGCCGGCATGGCGTGCCAGCAGCGCCAGGAGCTCGAACTCGGTGGCGGTCAGGGCCAGCGGCAGCCCGGCTTTCGCAGCGGTGTGCCGGTTCAGGTCGATCGCGAGGTCGCCCAGCACAATGACGTCTTCCTGCTGGACGCCGCCGGCCCGGGCCGCCCGCCGCGTCACCGCTTCGATCCGGGCCAGCAGTTCCACCAGCTTGACCGGCTTGACCAGGTAGTCGTCCGCGCCGGAACGGAGTCCGAGCACCACGCTGCGTTCGTCGTCCCTGGCGGTGAGGATCAGGATGGGGACGTCGGTGACCTGGCGGAGCTTGCGCAGCACCTCCAGTCCGTCCATGTCCGGCAGTCCCAGGTCGAGGAGGATCACCTGGAAGTTCCGGTGGGAGAGCAGCGCGTCAGCGCCCCGCGCCAGCCGCCGGGCGTGGTGCCCGGCGCTTTCGACGGCGGCGGTCAGGGCACCTGCCATGGCGTCGTCATCCTCGACGATCAGCACGTCCATTGCCATCTTCCTTGCCGTTGTGCGGTTGCCCGGATCATCCCCGCTACTGGAGACTACCGCCTGCGGAAAGGTCTTGCCCGGCCGCGGCCGCCAGGCGGCGCCGCCGGAGCCACCGCAGATACCTAAGGAAGTGTTAGGAAATGCCCCGCGGCGTTGGTTGTGCGGTGGATCACCCATACCGTGGATGAGGCCCTCCGGCGTTGGAGGACGCACGTCACCACAAGGAGGAACTCACCGATGAGCACCCAGAAAACTGCGCCCCGATCGGAGGCCGCCCAGACCCGGCGGGCCGTGGGCAACATCCTGAAAGGTTCCGCCGGCAACCTTGTGGAGTGGTACGACCTCTACGTCTACACCGTCTTCGCCGCCTACTTCCAGGCCCACTTCTTCAATTCCAAGGATGAGCTCCAGGCGGGCCTGGAAGCGATGGCCGTCTTCTCGACGTCGTTCCTGATGCGTCCCATCGGCGCCTGGTTCTTCGGCCGGTACGCGGACCGCAGGGGCCGCAAGGCCGCCCTCACGCTCTCCGTGACCATGATGTCCGCCGGCTCCTTCGCCATCGCCGTGCTGCCCACCCAGGACGTCATCGGGCTGTGGGCCATGATCCTGCTGGTGCTGGTCCGCGTGATCCAGGGCTTCTCCGTGGGCGGAGAGTACGGCACCAGCGCCACCTACATGTCCGAGGCGGCCACCAGCAAGCGCCGCGGCTTCTTCTCCAGCTTCCAGTACGTCACCCTGATCGGCGGCCAGATGCTGGCCCTGCTGGTCCTGGTGGTCCTGCAGAACGTCATGCCCAAGGGCGACCTGAGCGAGTGGGGCTGGCGCATCCCGTTCGCGATCGGCGGCGTGGCTGCCCTGGTGGTGCTGTGGCTCCGCCGCTCCATGGAGGAGACCGTTTCCGCCGAGCAGATCGAGGCGGCCAAGACTCCCGCGGTGGCCGGACAGGCCCAGCCGGGCACCATGAAGCTGCTGTTCACGAGCTACTGGAAGCCGCTGCTGGTCTGCATCGGCATCACCCTTGGCGGCACCGTGGCGTTCTACACTTACACCAACTTCATCCTGAAGTTCATGAACGATACGTCCGGCATCGCCAAGACCGACACCTCCGTGATCAACTTCTGGGCGCTGTTCATCTTCATGCTGCTCCAGCCCGTGTACGGCATCATCTCGGACAAGGTGGGCCGCAAGCCGCTGCTGCTCTGGTTCGGCATCACCGGCGTACTCTTCACCTGGCCGCTGCTCTCCACCCTGGCCGGCACCAAGGACCCGTTCACCGCGTTCCTGCTGATGATGGGCGGCCTGCTGATCGTTGGCGGCTACACCTCCATCAACGCCCTGGTGAAGGCCGAACTGTTCCCCGCCTCCATCCGCGCGCTTGGCGTGGGCCTGGGCTACGCGATCGCCAACTCGCTGTTCGGCGGCACCGTGCCGCTGATCGGTGCGGCACTGCAGAAGGCCGGCCAGGAAGAGCTGTTCTTCACCTACGTCACCGTGGCCATCGCCATCTCGCTGCTGGTCTACATCTTCGCGCTGAAGAACAAGAAGGCCACGCACCTCGATGACGAACAGGGCCACGCCTGGGTGGCCAACGCGGCCGACGGCGACGAGCGGGTGGGTGCCGGACGCTAGCTTCCGGTGCGGGTGCTGCGCCGCCGCGCCAGCCGGCCGTGGACGGCGAAGAGGCGGGGCAGCACGAGGTAGACAGCAGTGGGAACCACCACCATGGTCAGGGCCATCGCCCGGAAGATGGGGTGCCAGCTTTCCATCAGGGGAGCGGCAGCCATCATGCCGATGGCCACCAGCGGAAAAATTGCCAGCCAAGTGATGGCCGCGCGGACATGGATGGACGGCGGTGCCGGCGGAATGACCTGCTCCTCGGGTGCTGTCACGGCTGGAAAAGCGGGGCTGGGGATGGTGTCCATCAGAATCTCCAACTAGGTAGTTGCAATTGCTTTTGGTAGACCCTAGCGGGGTTCGCGGAGCAATTGCAACTACCTGGTTGGAATTGCGTAGACTTATGTCATGGCATGGAACACAGAGCGCACCAAAGAGCTGCTGCTGGCCGCTGCCACGGAGGAATTCAGCGCCAAGGGGCTCGCGGGCGCCCGGGTGGACCGCATTGCAGCTGCCGCCGGCGTGAACAAGGAGCGCATCTACCAGTACTTCGGCAAGAAGGATGAGCTGTTCGACGCCGTCCTGGCAGCCGAAATGGTCCGGGTGATGACCGAGGTTCCCATCACCGGCAGCGGACCGGACGCGTTCGGGGAATACGCCGGCCGCCTCTTCGACCGACACACCACCGACGGCGTCCTGCCCAGGCTCCTGTTCTGGGAAGGCCTGGAGCGGGGCGGGGACACCGTCAGCCGCGCCACCCGCTCCGACCACTGCGCCATCAAGGTGGGCCAGGTCCTGGACGTCCTTCCCGGGATCGACCGGACTGACGCAGCGGACCTGCTGATCACCGTCATCACCCTCTGCGACGGCTGGCCCGTCCTGCCCCAGATCGACACGCTCCTGGCGGGCAGCAGCCCGGACCGGACCACCCGTCGTCGTGCGTTCATTGTCCGGACCGCGATCCTCCTCGCCGAAGCCCTCGCCGCCGGGGTGCGGCCGGCACCCGAAGCTGCCCTGGACCAGGCCGGCTGAAAGGCCTGCCGGACAGGTGGGCGGACTATATTGGGCCATGTCAGCACACCACCACCATCGCGGGAGTCTGCACCCATGGCCAAGGAACTCGCCACCCAGCTCATCGAACAACTCCAGGCTGCCGGCGTGCAGCGGATCTACGGGATTGTGGGCGACAGCCTCAACCCGATCGTGGACGCCGTCCGCCAGACCGGAGGCTCCGCGAAGGGCGGCATTGACTGGATCCACGTCCGCCATGAGGAAGCCGCAGCCTTTGCCGCCGCAGCCGAAGCCCAGCTCACCGGCAAGCTTGCCGTGTGCGCAGGGTCCTGCGGCCCCGGAAACCTGCACCTGATCAACGGACTCTACGACGCCAACCGCTCCGGCGCGCCCGTGCTGGCCATCGCCTCGCACATCCCCAGCAAGCAGATCGGCAGCAGCTTCTTCCAGGAAACCCACCCGGACCGGCTGTTCAACGAGTGCTCGGTGTACTCGGAGCTGGTCAGCACCGCTGAGCAGGCTCCCCGCGTCATGCACAGCGCCATCCAGCATGCGCTGGGCCTTGGGGGAGTTGCCGTTGTGACCCTGCCGGGGGACATCGCCGGGCTGGAAGCCGCAGGCCCCACGCCACTCCCGGCCACCTTCCGGCCGGCCAGCCTGGTCCCGGACCCGGCCAGCGTCGAGGCACTCGCGGACGCCATCAACGACGCCGGCAAGGTGGCCATCTTCGCCGGCGCCGGCGTGGAGGGGGCGCACAGCGAGCTGATGGCGCTCGCCGAACTGGCCAAGGCGCCGGTGGGCCACTCCCTGCGCGGCAAGGACTTCGTCCAGTACGACAACCCGTTCGATATCGGCATGACCGGGCTGCTGGGCTACGGGGCCGCGGCGGAAGGCATCGAGGACGCCGACCTGCTGATCCTCCTGGGCACCGACTTCCCGTACGACCAGTTCCTGCCGGACACCCGCACCGCGCAGGTGGACCGGGTGGCCCACCGGCTGGGACGCCGGACCGACGTCGACATCGCCGTCCACGGCGACGTGCTTCCCACCCTGCGCGCACTGCTGCCGCTGGTGAAAGCGAAGAAGAGCCGCAGGTTCCTGGACCAGATGCTCAAGAAGCACGACCGGCTGATGAACAAGGCCGTGGGCGCCTACACCCGGAAGGTGGAGAAGAAGCAGCCCATCCACCCGGAGTACGCGGCGTCCCTGCTGGACCAGGTGGCCGCTGAGGACGCCATCTTCACCGCGGACACGGGCATGTGCAACGTCTGGACCGCGCGGTACATCAATCCGCTGGGCACCCGCCGGCTGATCGGGTCCTTCCTGCACGGCTCCATGGCCAACGCCTTGCCGCACGCCATTGGCGCCCAGTTGGCGTACCCCGGCCGGCAGGTCATCTCCGTTTCCGGCGACGGCGGGCTGTCCATGCTGCTGGGTGAGCTCATCACGGCCGCCGCCTACAAGCTGCCGGTCAACGTGGTGGTGTTCAACAACTCCACCCTGGGCATGGTCAAACTCGAGATGCTGGTGGACGGCCTGCCCGATTTCGGCGTGGACGTGCCGGACGCCAACTACGCGGCCGTGGCGCAGGCGCTGGGCTTCCATGCCGTCCGGGTCACGGATCCGGCGCAGATCGAATCGGCGTACCGGGAGGCGTTCGCCCACCCCGGCCCGTCGCTGGTGGAGCTCATCACCGACCCCAAGGCGCTGTCCATCCCGCCGAAGATCTCCGGTTCGCAGGTGATCGGGTTCGCCACCGCCATGTCCAAGGTGGTCCTGAACCGCGGGGCCGGCGAGGCCGTGAGCATGGCGCGCAGCAACCTGCGCAACATCCCCCGGCGCTGACCGGGGTCCAAACCCGCCATCAAATCCTGCCCATAAATCCGGAACGCGTCTGCATAAGTGCAGACGCGTTCCGGATTTTACGGCGAAAAGTGATGGGGCGTTTGGTGTGTGGGGCCCGAAAGTGATGGGGCGTTTGGTCAGCGGGCGCCGCCCTGCCACAGGGCATCGAACGGGGCGCCGGAGGCAACGCGGTTGCGGATGCCGGCGGTGACGAAGTCCTTGGCGGTCCGGGCAGCCTCCAGCGGGCTGGCGCCCTTGGCCAGTTCTGCCGTTACGGCGGCGGCCAGCGAGCAGCCCGCACCGGAAACTGCCACCTCGCCCACCTTGGGAGCACTCAGGACTTCGAGCGTCTCGCCGTCATAGAAGACGTCGACGGCGTCCGGGCCTTCCAGCCGGACCCCACCCTTGGCCAGGACTGCTGCGCCGCTGAGCTCGTGGATGCGGACCGCAGCGGCTTTCAGTGACTCCACGTCCGTGATGTCCAGGCCGGACAAGGACTCCGCCTCGAAGTGGTTGGGGGTGACGAACGTGGCCAGCGGCAGGATCTGCGCCTTCAGGGCCTGGTCCGTGTCCAGCGCGTGCCCCGGTTCCTGGCCCTTGCAGATCAGCACCGGGTCCAGGACAACGTTGGCGAAGCTGTTCTCCTGCAGGGCACCGGCCACGGTGTTGATGGTGGCCGGGCTGCCCAGCATGCCGATCTTCACCGTGTCCAATGCCGAAGGTGCGCCCGACGCCGGACCGTAGGCCGCCGTCGTCGCCTCCAGCTGGTCCGCGATTACCTGCTGGTCCACCGGCACGAAGCGGTGGTTCCAGCTGTCCTTCGGGTCGAAGGACACGATGCAGGTGAGGTTGGCGATGCCGAAGACGCCGAGTTCCTGGAAGGTCTTCAGGTCGGCCTGCGCGCCGGCGCCTCCGGTGGCTTCGGAGCCGGCGATGGTGAGGACGACGGCGGGACTTGCGGCGGGCAGCGTTGCTTCAGGGGTAGCGGAAGTCATGCACCCATCCTGCCACCCGCCGTCGGACGCTTTCCATGTGTCACCGGACAGGGCTCCGGGACGCCGTGTGGTCAGGGTTCCAGCGGTGCCGGTGCGGGTGCTCCGGGTTGGTGCCCCGCTGCGTCATGGATCGTGACGAGGCCGGACACGGCCGCCCGCCCCAGCGCCGCGCAGAATCCTGTCCACAGGACCGTGCCCCACATAGCAGTCCAGTGGCTCCCCGTGATGAACATGAGCGTCAGCATCCCGGTGGCCAGGCCGGCCACGCCGACGGCCAGGATGTGCAGGCCCTGGTTGCGGACCGGCCGCATGCAAACTCCGGTAGCCAGCGCCAGGGGCATGCCCAGAAGCAGGGCGGAGAGCGTCCCGTAGAGATAGCCGGGGAAACCCAGGGGGAACCCGAAGACAAGGACTGTGAGGAACGCGCCTGCAAGGAACGCGCCGGGACCGAAGGTGACGCGCAGCGGGCGGCTCATCACCGGCCCTTGGCGATCTGCAGCAGTGCCCGCCCCAGCTCCGGCTGGCTGTAGACGAAGCCCGCGTCCAGCAGTTTCCGCGGCTGGACCCACCGGCTTTTGAGCACCAGCTCGGTCTCCGTGCGGATCAGCACGGCACCTGCCCGGAGGAGCCACGCAGGGGTGGGGAGTCCGAAGCGGGCGCCGTAGGCCCGCCGCAGCAGGCGCATCATTTCCCTGTTGCTCACCACGTCCGGCGATGCCACGTTGACCGGTCCGGTGATATCAGTCCGCGCGTACAGGAAGCGGATGCTGCGGTACAGGTCCTCCACGTGGATCCAGCTGAACTTCTGTGCGCCGTCGCCCATGTGGCCGCCCAGCCCCAGCCGTGCCAGGTTGGCGAACGGCGCCAGCGCGCCGCCGCCGCGGCCCAGCACGATGGCGATCCGCAGCGGGACCTTCCGGGTGGCCGGCGTCGTGGCCGCTGCGAGGGCGGCCTCCCACGCTTTGGCCACGTCCACGGAGAAGCCGGAGCCAAGCTCGCCGTCTACTTCGGACTGGGGGCGGTCCCTGGCGTCGCGGTAGATGGTGCCGGTGCTGGCATTCAGCCAGGTCGACGGCGGCTCGGGGCACTGCGCGATGGCCCGCCCCAGCGCCTGGGTGGTGGCCACGCGGGAGTCCAAGATGATCGCCTTGTTCCGCCGGTTGTAGCGGCAGGAGACGGACCGTCCGGCGAGGTTCACCACCAGCCCGGCGCCGTTGAGCACCCGGACCATGCCGGCGTCGTCATCCCATGCCGCCGCGGCGCCGCCCGTTCCCTTGCGTCCAATGGTGCGCACGGTCCACCCGTCTTCCTGGAAACGCCGGCGAAGGTACGTGCCGATGAAGCCGGAAGCCCCTGCCACCACAACGGTCTTTGTGCTGCCCATCTTTTCCCCCAATGTTTCTGCCCTAATCGCGGATGCTGCGGCTCAGGTCCAGGACGTCGTCCAAAACCTTGCTGGCTCCCGGGATGCGGGCCAGTGCGAGGCCGCGGGCAATGAGGGGGGCCGCGCCGTCCACCAGCCTCCTGGTCCGCCGCTGGCCCTCCGAGGTGTCATAGACCCAAAAGAGGGTGATGCCCATGTAGCAAAGCCACAGCAGCTCCGGCAGGTCGGCCCGCAGTTTCTTCGGCACGGCGGGCCTGGCCCCCTCCACGGTGCGCCTGAAGATGTCCAGGGATGCCTCCCGGGCCGGCGTGGACCCTGCTGAAAAGGGGTTCACCGGTGATGTTGGCCGGATCGCGGTGGCCACGAAGTCCGCGCCGAACCGGTGGTACGGGGCCATGACGTCGAGGCCGGCATGCAGTGTTGCCTTGAGGCGGTCAGCCAGGGAAGCTGTCCCGTCCAGCGCTTCCGATGCCCGCGCCGCGTGCTCTGCCTGCACCTGGATGTACAGCTCGTGGACCAGGTCATCCTTGGATGCGAAGTAGTAGTAGGCGTTGCCGACCGAGACGCCTGCCTCGGCGGCGATGGCGCGCATGGTGGTCTTCTCGAACCCGATCTCACGGAACATGCTCAGCGCGGTGTCCGCCACCAGCTGCCTGGTCTGTTCGCTCTTCGCCGCCACTGCACTCCATTCTTTGAACGTGTTCAAAAATCAGTGTGCCACAAGAGTTGAACATGTTCAAAAAATAGTTCGTGCCGGTCGGCCTTTCTCCTTGGGGAGCTTCGTTGCTTGGCGCGGTGCGAGAATGGCACGAGTGCTAATACAACCGGCCGCCCAGTACGGCAGGCCGGCCAACCACTCTTGAACGGATCCCTTGATGACCCCTGCCCCCGGCCACGGCACCGTGCCCCAAACCGTCCAACCGACTGCCGCAGGTCCCAACGCCAGATTCGCGGACATCGGTTCGCCCTACTTCGGGATCATGCTGGCGGCCATGGCAGTGGTGCTGATCCTGTCCAACATCGGAGCGTCCAAGGGGGTGGCATTCGGCCCCATCGTCACCGACGGCGGCTTCTTCCTCTTCCCGCTCGCCTACATCCTTGGCGACGTGATCAGTGAGGTCTACGGCTTCAAGGTGGCCCGCAAAGCCATTCTCACCACATTTGCGCTGTCCGTCTTCGCTTCCCTCTGCTACTGGGTGGTTATTGCGCTGCCCGGGTTCGACGACGAGTACGGCGCCGCGAAACAGTCCGCCCTGGAAGGGGCACTTGGCCCCGTGCCACAGATCGTCCTGGCCTCCCTGCTGGCATTCCTGGCAGGGCAGACCATCAACTCCTGGATCCTGGTCCGGATGAAGGCGCGCACCGGCGAGAAGTCCCTGTGGGCACGGCTCATGGGTTCCTCGGGAGCCGGGGAGTTTGTGGACACGCTGATCTTCTGCAGCATCGCCGCGCCCGTCATCGGCATCGCCGATCTCGGCAGCTTCGTGAACTACGTGCTGGTGGGTTTCGTCTACAAGACCCTGGTGGAGTTCCTCTTCGTCCCTGTGACTTCGCTGGCCATCAACTGGGTCAAGCGGCGCGAGCCCAGTTACGGGGCCTCCGTGCCATCAGGTTGCTAATCGCGTGGGATCGCCGGAAAGGTGCCGGATCGACGGAAAGAACCGGCGATCCGGCACCTTTCCGGCGATTTGGGCGCTCCACCGGCGTGGCTAGGGTCGGAGTGCGGCAAGCACGCGGGCTTTGAACACGTGTTCGCGGAAGAGGTCGGCCCACTTCACGCGCACAAACGTCCAGCCGTTCTCGGTGAGGGCATTCTCCCGCTGTCGTTCCTGGAACAGCACCTCACCAGTCGGTTTGTAGTCGAAGTACTTTGTTTTCCCGTCGAATTCGAGGGCAACCTTCTTTTCCTTCCAGGCGAAATCCAGCCGGTACCGGCCGGCACGCGTAGCCACCGAGACTTGGGGCTCCGGCAGGGGAAGTCTCAGCCGCATGAGGAGTTCGCGCGTGAGTGTCTCTCCGGCGGACTCCGAGCGCGGATCTGCGTGCGCGAGCGCCAGCCGGAGGGTCCGGATCCCGCGCCGTCCCCGCAGGCCGTCAGCCATGCTTTCCATCAGAGCCCTGTCCGCGCCGAGCCGGAGGGCGTGGTCCATCAGCACCAGCGACTGCCGATAGCCCAGCATCATGGCACAATCCACTGCCGTCCGCTCCAGCGAGGTCACCTTGAGGCCTCCGAGGGTCACCACCTCCAACGCAGTCCAGGGCCGGGTATGGCCGCGGACATCCTTGCCGAGCCGCTCACTGGAAGGGTTTCCCGGCATCAAAAGGTGGACCAGGTCATCCACGTCCCAGAGATACAACCCGTGCAGCCGGGCCGCGGAGGTGTGGCTGTACACGTAGCCGCCGGCCGAAGTAATCAGAGTCCCGAGTGCATGGGCGTGAATCAGCTGCATGCTGCGGACGGGACGTGACTGCTTTTCCCACAGCTCGGCGCGGATGTAGCAACCGTGGCGGAGGCGGACCAGCTTCCCGTGGAGGACCAAGGCCTTGATGGCCCGGGAATTGAGGCCGGCCACGTGCAGTTGCCCGGTCCGCCACAGGTTGCCGGTGTTTGGCAGAGCCGGGAGAGGGGTTGGTTGCTGCGGTGTCATCCCGACAGGATCCCGCCGCTGCGGCACTCACTGAAAGCGCCGCCGTCGTCATGTGGACAACGTCCTGCGTCCCCAACTCGCCGGAACCCGTCCGGTTCGCCGCAACGTTCCGGCGGCCCGGCAGCTTTCCGGCGGGTTCGACGGCGGGCGGTCGGCTTAGGCCTTCAGCGTCCCGTCCAGCAGGGCGCGCAGTTCCTCGAAGTGCCGCTCCGTGGCTTCCGGGTGGAACGCCGAGGTGTCCGCCATGGAGTATCCGTGTGGCGCGCCCTGGTAGATCTCGTTGGATGCCTGCAGCCCCGCGGCGTTGAGCGCTTCGCCCAGGCGCGCGACGGCGTCGGGGGCCATGCTCCGGTCGTGGTCCGCGTGCCCGAAGACGAACCGGGCACGGGCGCTGCCAAGCCCCAGGTGCGGGCTGTCCGGATCCTCCGTTGCCAGGCCGCCGCCGTGGAAGCCGCCGCACGCTGCCACCACTTCGGGGTGCGAGGTGGCGGTCCGGACAGCGAGCCGGGCGCCCATGCAGTAGCCGGTGGTGCCGATGGGACCCGGCGCCACGCCGTCGAGGGCTGCCAGCGCGGAAACCCAGGCATCGATGTCCGGCAGGGCCTTGTCCGGGGTCAGGCGGCCTACCCGCGGGAAGGCAGCTTTGCCGGCGGCTTCCCGGCCCTCCTGGGTGGACATGTCGCCCTCGGGTGCGAGCTCGGCGACTGTTCCTTCGCGGTAGAAAACGTTGGGCGCCAGCACCACGTATCCCCAGTCGGCAATGCGCTGTGCCATCTCCTGGATGCGCGGGCGCAGGCCGAACGCGTCCATGTAGAAGATGACCCCCGGGAACGGGCCGGTTCCGGTGGACGGGCGGGCAACGATGGCTTCGGCACGGCCCGCAGGGGCCTGGATCTCGATGAGCATCTGGTCAGGATAGCCGAGGCACCCGGGAGGCATGCTCAGGAGTAGTACCGGCCCAGGGTCTCTGCCTTGAAGTCGAAGAACGTTCCCGACTCGATGGCCAGGCGGGCGTCGTCCACCATCTTCACCACGAACCGCTCATTGTGGATGGAGATCAGGGTGGCGGACACCATTTCCTTGGCCTTGAACAGGTGGTGGATGTAGGCCCGCGAGTAGTTGGTGCAGGCGTAGCAGTCGCAGCCCTCCTGCAGCGGCCCAAAGTCGCGCTTGTACTTGGCGCCGGAGAGGTTGAACCGGCCTTCCGGGGTATAGAAGGCCGAGTTCCGGGCCACCCGGGTGGGGGAGACGCAGTCGAAAGTGTCGGCGCCGTTTTCGATGGCCGTGAAGATGTCATCCGGTTCGGAAATGCCCAGCAGGTGCCGCGGCTTGTCCTCCGGCAGTTCCTCGTTGCACCAGCGGACGATCGTGCCCAGGTTTTCCTTCTCCAGCGCCCCGCCGATCCCAAACCCGTCGAACGGCATGGCGCCAAGGTCGCGGCACGCCTTCCGGCGCAGGTCCTCGTACTGGGCGCCCTGGATCACGCCGAACAGGGCCTGGTACGGCTTGCCCGCGCGGTCCTCCGTAAGGCGGAAGTGTTCCGAGATGCACCGCTCCGCCCACAGCCGGGTGCGCTCCAGCGATTCCTCCTGGTACCGCCGGGAGTTCTGCAGGGTGGTGAGCTCATCGAACGCGAACATGATGTCCGCGCCGATCTGGTGCTGGACCTGCATGGAGATCTCGGGGGAGAACCGGTGCCGGTCGCCGTTCAGGTGGGACTTGAACCAGACACCGTCGTCGTCGATGTGCGCCAGCCGCTCCTTGCCCGGGGCCACGGCGTCATCGGGCCCGGAAGTATCCACGGACTTCATGTCGATGACTTTCTTGAACCCCGAACCGAGGCTCATTACCTGGAAGCCGCCGGAATCAGTGAAGGTGGGGCCCGGCCAGTTCATGAAGGCACCCAGGCCGCCGGCCTCGTCCAGGATGTCCGGGCCCGGCTGCAGGTACAGGTGGTAGGCATTGGCCAGGAGCGCCTGCGCTCCCAGGTCCGCCATGGATTCCGGCAGCACGGCCTTCACCGTGGCTTTGGTCCCGACGGCGATGAACGCCGGCGTCTGGATCTCACCGTGCGGGGTGGTGACGGTCCCGGTGCGGCCCAGGAATTCCCCGCCGTTTCCAGCTTCCTGCGCAGCCGATGGCGGGCAGGACTCCGCAAGGCGCGTGCCGACCTTGAAGGAGAACTGTGATCGGATTTCCGGCAGGGCAAAGGCGGGGTTGGCTGGCACCGTACCAGTGTGCCAGCAATCCGCCCGCGGCCCGTAAACGCGGGCCCCTGAAGCCGTGTGCCGGTACGCTCAGCTGGCCGGTTCCGAGGCCGGATAGTTCGAGGCGCGCCAGGAATCCCAGGATTGCCGGATGGCGTCGAAGGCGCCGGCGCCAAGATCGTAGGTGGAGGCGATGACGAACGAGCCGTCACCCTCCTCGCGGACGTCCTTGATGGCGGGATGGTCTGCCACCACCAGCAGCCCCTCGCCGTGCTCCGCGTAGCTGTGCACCGTGAGCCCCACCTGGTGGCTGGTCCGGTACCAGACCTTGCCGCTGATCTCCTCGCCGGTGCCGAGCGTCAGCTGGTACGGCTCACCCGGTGCAGGGAGGTCCGAGAGCCCCAGCTTGTCGATCGCGGAGCCGTTGCCTTCGCTCAGGTGCAGGAACAGGGTGTGCCGCTTGCCGTGCGGGTGGCGTTCCAGGGCGAACCGGAGCTGCTGCAGGAAGGTCAGCCAGCCCTGCGTGATGTCCTCGTCCCAGGCCGCCCATTCGGAGTTGTGGTCCACCGCGCCGCGGTTGACGCTGACCCGGGTACCGTCCGCGACCGGGTGGAGCTCGAACGTGTCCCCGCCGTGCACGGTCAGGCTGGTGTGGTCCGCGGATTCCTGCACATCGGAGAAGTAGATCTCCTTGATCTCGGACTCCAGGTCCTCGGCCTGCCAGCCATGCCACTGGGCCACCCTGGACGGTTCCCGCAGCATGGTCCAGACCTGCGGGGCATCGGCGTTGATCACTACGCTGAGATTGTTCGTCATAGCCCCGAATGTACAACTCCGGCTACGCCCGGGGTAGGGCTAATTTCCCTTGCCGGAAGATGCCGGCAACGCGGCCCCGGGGTCAGGAGCGTACGGCCTCCAGCTCGTTGCTGATGCGCCGTTCAAGTTCGGACATGCCGATGGTTTCCGATCCGCCGTGGGCCCGCAGGAACAGCAGGGATTCGAGCCGCAGCAGCCGCCATTCGCGCTCGGCGTCGTGGTTGGAGTTGTCGATCGAGCGGAAGATTTCCTTGTCGTACAGGTTGGGCTCATTGAGCGAGCGCTGCCGCACCTTGGCCGCCATCCGTGCCTTGAAGGCGTCCGTCTCCTGGTTTTCGGGAGTGCGGATCAATTTCTCGTAGACCTCGGCGCGTTCGTCCTGGCCATCCTGCCGGCAGATATAGCTGGCCAGCGCGAGGGCTGCCTCCACCGAGGTCCACCGGCCCGGGTTTCCGTCGTAGGGGAGCACGGTGATCAGGTCCGCCACCGACAGTGCGCCGTCCGCGTCCTTGAGCGTGATGAACAGTTCGTGCGCCAGGTCGCTGAGGTCCTTCAGGCAGCTGCCGGACTTGAAGTTGACCCCCTTCGAGAGCCGGTCCGCCAGGAGCAGGACGCCCTCGGCATCGGGGTGGGCCTCCGCGGCTGCTTCCACCACGGATTCGGGGGTGCCGTCCGGGGCCGGGATGAGCGCCAGTTCCTCCTCGCCGGGCCCGGTCACCGCAGGCGGTGCCGGGGGAAGGGGCGGGACGACGACGGCGGGCGCCACGTTGAGGGGACCGGTCCCGGCGCCGGGCTGCTCCTGCGCGCCGTGCCGGGGCGTCGGGGTTTCCGCCGGCGGTACGGCCTCGGGAAGGTCCGCCGGCAGCGGAAGCTGGGTGACGTCGTCGTGCGCGCCGTCCACCACGGTGACCATGGTGCCGATGGCCACCCGCAGGGTGCCGCCGCCGGAGAGGCTGGCCAGGACCAGTGCAGGGGAGCCGAAGTCGTCGTGCTCGAGCTCCACCTGGTCGATTTCGGCTGTGCGCCGGCCGTCGGGGAGGAGGATGTGGCTGCCGGTGGTCAGAGATCCAGCCTGCTGTTCACGGTGGTGCCTGGCGGCTGGTGATTCGGTCATGGGAGTCCTTAAGTTCTCTTGCGGTCCGCCCTACAGTCTACAAAGGGAGGCACTCAAAACCGGGGACCCCCACGTCCCGGCGGGGTGGTCAGAAGCCCACGCCTGCAAACGCCAGGGCCTGCCGGATCAGGCCGCCGCGGCCGCCGGAGAACTCCATCTGGACGCCGGGGCTGAGGACTTCCTCCGGGGTCATCCAGGTCAGTTCCAGGGCGTCCTGGCGCGGCTCGCACTCGCCCGTCACCGGGATCACGTAGGCCAGCGACACGGCGTGTTGCCGCTCGTCCGTGAAGCCGGTCTGGGACGGTGCGGGGAAGTATTCAGCCACGGTAAACGGCACGGGGCTCAGCGGCAGCTGCGGGAACGCCAGGGGGCCCAGGTCCTTTTCCATGTGCCGGAGCAGGGCGGCGCGGATGGTTTCGCGGTAGATCACACGGCCGGAGACCAGGGAGCGCACCATGGTCCCGTCCGCATCCGCCTGCAGCAGCGTGCCCACCTCGTTGACGTATCCCAGCGGGTCCAGCCTGACCGGTACTGCCTCCACGTACACCATGGGCAGCCGCCCGCGCGCCTCAAAGAGGTCTTCTTCGGAGAGCCAGCCGGGATTCGGGTCAGGTGTGCGCACGTTCATGCTTAAGTTCTACCCCATGGGGCGGTGCTGCGAGACCCACACCGTGGCGGGCGCGTTGGGGGTGCCCGCGTCGGGATTGGCCACGTGGAGGGTACTGCCAAACGCCTCCTCCGTCAGGCTGGCGGCGAAGCCGGCCGCGGTGAGGCGCTCCCGCAGCGGCTCCAGGCCGCCGTCGTATTCAAAGCCAAGGCCCGAGCGGGACGCTCCGGCTGCCGGCCGCACCAGGAGTACCCCGCCATTCTTGGCCGTGAAGTCCGCGGTTTCGTCGTTGTCCGGCACGGGCCGGGGGCGGACGCCGATGTGCAGCAGCGTGCGGACGGCACCTTCGGGGTCCGCGGTGTACCAGACCGCGGCTACGGCCAGTGCGGGATCGGCGTCAGCGCACTGGGCAAAGTGGGCAGCCTTGTCCGCGAGGAAGCTGAATCCGTCCGGCGCGCTGATCCGGCAGGCGTCACCGTGGTCAGCGGTGACGAGTTCGGCCGGTCCGGCGCCTTCCGCCGCGCCTTCCTGTGGGGACTCCTCCTGGGCTGAGAGGTTGGTGCGCCTGGCGAATTCGGCCACGTCTCCCACTTCCACCGCCAGCACCGTCCGGCCGTCCTGGCCCGAACCCGCCTCCGCGGAGTGGAGCGCCACGCGGCCCGACGCCGAATCAAAGACCTGCCACCCGCCGTCGTCCTCTGTCTGCACCATCCCCAGGGCGGTGAGGAGCTGCTTCCAGGACTCGGTGCGCGAGGTGAAATGGACGGGGCGGACTCGGAGCATGGCGTTGTCCTCGGGGTAGCGGATGGGCCGGTAGGGCCATGATGCCACGTGTGGCTGTCCGGCACACGGGCCTTGTGGTGCAGGATTCCACAGGCAGAATTAGGCCATGGCCAATGACCTTGAGGAACTGCTGCTGCCCGATGCTGCCGCATGGCGCGCCTGGCTGGAAGAGAACCACGGCACCAGCCCGGGGGTGTGGCTGGTGCTGCACAAGAAGGGCGGGACGGTGACGGGCCTTGACTACGCGGCGGCCCTGGACGAGGCCCTGTGTTTTGGCTGGATCGATGGCCAGGGCCGGCGCCGGGACAGCGAAAGCGTGTTCCAGCGGATGACGCCGCGGCGCCCCCGGAGCATCTGGTCGGCGCGGAACGTGGGGCACATTGCGCGGCTGGAGGAGGCCGGGAAGATGACCGGGGCCGGACGGGCCGCTGTGGCGGCGGCCAAGGCTGACGGCCGCTGGGACGCGGCCTACGGCGGGCAGGCCGACCTCGAGGTGCCGGAAGACCTCGCGGCCGCCATTGCAGCCAACCCGGCGGCGCAGGCCACCTTCGAGGTCCTGACGAAAACCAACCTGTTCGCCCTGGTGTTCAGGACCAATTCGGCGAAACAGGCGGCCACCCGGGAACGCAGGATCGCCGGGTTCGTGGACATGCTGGCACGGGGAGAGACACCCTATCCGCAGAAGAAGCGGCCACCGGCACGGGACTGACTGCTGGTGTATGACGTCCCGGGATTGGGTTCCCAGGAACCTGGCCGGTAAAATTGACGGTTCACTTGCGCTGGTGCCGTTCCCCTGTCCCGGGGGGACGGCACTTGTGCGTTCAGCGACGGATCGACACCACCCATGCCCTCCCCACGTCCCGCGTCCATTCGTGCCGCCCTTCGGCGTCCCCCCGTTCCGTGGGTCCTGGCCGCCGTCGCCGTGCTGGCGCTGGCAGCATTGCTGGTGCTGGGCGGCAACACGCAGAGGGACGGCGGGCAAGCCGGAACCCCGCAGACCGGTACTGGGCAGAGCGGTACCGGGCAGCCCGGTGATCCGCCAGCAGCCGCCCCCGCGGACGATGCCGGTTTCCGTCCGGCGTACCACCTCACGCCGGACGGGCACTGGATGAACGATCCGCAGCGGCCCTTTTTCCTTGATGGGCTGTGGCATTACTACTACCTCTACAACGCCGACTACCCGGAGGGGAATGGCACCGAGTGGTTCCACGCCACCAGCACGGACCTGGTGCACTGGAAGAACCAGGGCGTGGCCATTCCCAAATTCCGCAACGGCCTGGGCGACGTCGAGACCGGCTCCGCGGTGGTGGACACCGAAGGGACCGCCGGGTTTGGCAAGGGGGCCGTGATCGCCGTCCTCACCCAGCAGCACGACGGTGTCCAGCGCCAGTCCCTGTTCTACTCCACCGACAAGGGCTACAGCTTCCAGGCCTATGGGCAGAACCCGGTGATGGAGAACCCCGGCGCCGAGCACTGGCGGGACCCGCGGATCGTCCGGGACGACGCCAACAACCAGTGGCTGATGCTCCTCGCGGAGGGCCACAAGATCGGCTTCTACACGTCAAAGGACCTCAAGCAATGGACCTACGTTTCGGGGTTTGGCCAGGAGGGGCTGGGAATCCTGGAGTGCCCGGACTTCTTCCAGCTGGACCTCGACGGCGACCCCGCCAGGCGCACCTGGGTCCTGGCAGCGAGCGCCAACGGATCAGCGGAGGGCCGCACCACCGGCCTGGCCTACTGGACCGGAAGCTTCGACGGAAAGGCCTTCGCTCCGGAGGGCGGCCACCAGTGGCTCGACGGCGGCCCGGACTTCTACGCGGCCGTCACCTGGGATGACCCGCGGCTGGACGACGCGCAGCGGAAGGCGTCCCGGCACGCCATCGGCTGGATGAACAACTGGGCGTACGCCCGGAACCTTCCCACCGACACCTGGTACGGGGCCGCATCCGTGGTGCGGGATATCCGGCTGGCGTCCGACGGCGGCCGGCCGGCCCTGGTGTCCTCGCCCACCGCCGCGCTCCAGTCGCTGGAAGGGGAACCGGTCCAGGTGCCCGGCGGGAGCATTGGTGACGGCCTGGCACTCCCGGTTCCTGACAGTGGCGCCTTCAAGGCCGACGTCGAGCTGGCCCGGCCCGCGGGCGGCACCGGACAGGCGCGGCTGCTGCTGCAAAGCGGCGGCACCACTTATGCCACGGTGGGCTACGATTTCGCGGCCGGCCTGGCGTTCGTGGACCGCGGCGGCGATGCGGCGGCCGCCGGGGCGGACTCCAGTGGCGAATACCGGCAGGAGCGCTCGGTGGACGCCCGGCCGGCCGGGGACACCATCCGCCTCACCGTCTACGTGGACCGGTCCTCCATTGAGGTCTTTGTGGCGGGGCGGACCCTGACGTCCCTGGCGTTTCCGCCGGCAGGCAACAAGGAAGCCCGGCTGGTTGCTGACGGGCCGATATCGCTCAACGGCGGAACCGTCACGCCGCTGGCCGGCATCCGCTAAGCGCCGCGGGCGGCGGTGACGGCTGCCGCGGCCTCCAGCGTCATCCATGCCTGGAGCTGGGTGGAGAGCTCGACGGCGGCGCCCGGCGGATACGTCGCAGCCGCCGGTTGGGATGCGTGCACCGAGAAGATGCTCGTGCCTTCCCGCCGGGCTTTTGCCTCGCCGGAGCCGACGGGGCGACGGCCGGACCAGAATGCTTCGGCCGTGCCGGTCACCAGCCGCGCAGCCGTGGTGCGGGTGGCTCCGGGAAGCCGTTGGTCTGCGGCGGCGAGTGCCAGGTAACGGCAGAGGATCCCGGTAAAGAGGCCGCCGTCGCCCGTTCCTTCGCAGCGCAGCACCGCACCACCGGAGCCGGGACCGGGGCCGTTGCTGCCTGGAACGGTCAGCAGCCGCTCCACCGCATCAACCAGGACCGCGGCGCGGGCCAGGTTCGCCTCGCCGCCCAGCTCCAGGAGCGCACCCAGCACCGGGCCCTGGTTGTAGGTGTACACCGCCCGCTCCAGCACCACCTCCCCGGCGGGATTCAGGCGCGCGCCGTCGAGGTAGAGGGCCTGGTCCGCGTCAAAGAGCGTGGCATCGAGCCAGTCCAGGAGCGCCTGGGCCTTGGCGTGCTGGCCGGTGCGGGCATAGAACAGGGCCACCGGCGCCGTGGCGGGGGTGTTCTTGAAGTCCCGTTTCTTGCTCCAGAATGTCCCACCGCCCAGGTCCTCGGTGCAGGCGGCGTCGAACTGCAGCGCCAGCGACGCCCGGACCACGGCGTTGCGGCGGCGGCCCGGGCGCCGGGTTTCCTCTGCCAGCCTGTCCAGTCGGAGCGTTGCCAGCGCGAGCCACGCCATGTCGTCGTAGTAGCTGTTCACGAAGGTCAGGGCGTTGCGGAGCCTGATCCCGGTGACCAGCCGCGAGGCCAGGTGCCCCGCGCTGGGCCGGCCCGGGCCGTCGAACCGGGCCGCCGGGGTGGCTCCGCCGCCAAGTTCCCGCCGCCCGGCGTCCACCAGGCAGTCAACGTAGTGCGCCTGCCACCAGTAGTGCCAGGGGAGGGCCAACGATGCGGCGGGCCGCATCCGGCGGAGCACGGCACGCCACCGCGGCCCTGGCTGGGTGCCGGGCTCCTGCTCCGGCGTTGAGGGGGTGGGCTGACCGGCCGCATGCCGGCCCTGCCACAGCACGGCGCCCAGGTGGGTTCCGGGCAGGAACAGCAGTTTCCGGCCGAACAGGGCGGTCACGGAACGGGCCGCGTGGTTCGCCCGGTCCTGCCAGGCTGTCAGGGAGGTGCTGCTGGACGTCATGCCGTCCACCCTAACCGGGCCGCCGGAGCCGGGAGGGCAGGGAACCGGGAGTGCGTGCGGCGGCGCCGGATTTCAGTTAACATTCATTAACTGTTGCCCAAGGCCGTGCCGCGGCGTGGGACACGCATCAAGGAGGATGTATGGACATCAAAGGCAGCGTCGCACTGGTGACAGGCGGGGCGTCCGGGCTGGGCGCAGCCACCGCGCAGAGATTGTTCGACGCCGGCGCATCCGTCGTGCTCGTTGACCTGCCGTCCTCAGGCGGCCAGGCAAGGGCGGACGATCTGAACGGCCGCGCCGCAGCCGGCCAGTCCGCCGTCTTTGCCCCCGCTGACGTGACCAGCGAGGCCGATGTCCGGGCCGCCGTCGGGACCGCCGCGGGGCTGGGTCCGCTCCGGATCGTGGTTAACTGCGCTGGGATCGCCACCCCCGGTAAGGTCCTGGGACGGGACGGAGTGCTGCCCCTGGAATCCTTCAGCAAGGTCATCCAGGTCAACCTGGTCGGGACCTTCAACGTCCTGCGCCTGGCCGCCGAGGCAATGGTGGCCACCGAGCCCGCCGACACCCCGCTGGGCGGCCCGGAACGCGGCGTCATCATCAACACCGCCTCCGTGGCGGCCTTCGACGGGCAGATCGGCCAGCCCGCATACTCGGCCTCCAAGGGCGCCGTGGCCGCCATGACGCTGCCGATCGCCCGGGAGCTGGCGCGCTCGCTGGTCCGGGTGGTCACCATCGCCCCGGGCATTTTCGAGACCCCCATGATGGCCGGCCTGTCGCAGGAGGCGCAGGACTCGCTGGGCGCCCAGGTTCCGCACCCGTCCCGGCTGGGCAAGCCCGCGGAATACGCCAACCTGGTGGCGCACATCGTGGACAACGCCATGCTGAACGGCGAAACCATCCGCCTGGACGGCGCTATCCGGATGGCACCGAAATGAGCGCGCCGGACTCCCCGCAGCTGCCGGCGGCGGACTTCTTCGCCGTCGAAGCGATGCTGGACGAGGCTGAACGGAAAAAGCTCGCCGAGCTGCGTGACTTCCTGGCCGCCGAGGTGGCGCCGTACGCAGGGGAGTGGTGGAACAAGGCCGAGTTTCCTGCCCATATCCTCCCCAAGCTGGCCACGCTGGAGCTGAGCACGCCGGTCCACCGCGGCTACAGCCACCTCTTCGCCGGGCTGGTCATCGCGGAGATCACCCGCGTGGATACTTCCCTGGCCACGTTCTTCCTGGTCCATCACGACCTCTTCGTCGAGTCCCTGCACACCTTCGGCACGGAGGACCAGAAGCAGCGGCTGCTGGCCGACGCCTCGGAGCTGCGCACCACGGGTGCCTTCGCGCTGACCGAACCACTGCATGGCTCGGATGTGGCGGGCGGCCTGGAGACCCGGGCCCGGCGGATCTCCTCCACTACGGGAGAAACGGACGACGCCGGCGACACCTGGGTGCTGAACGGTGCCAAGCGCTGGATCGGCAACGGGACGTTCTGCGACTACATGTTGGTGTGGGCCCGGGACGAGGCGGACGGTTCGGTGCGCGGCTTCATCGTGGACGCCACGCTGCCGGGGGTCAGCCGGAGCAGGATCGAGAACAAGATCGCCCTGCGCACCGTCCAGAACGCAGACATTGTCTTCGAGGATGTCAGGGTTGCCGAGGCGGACCGGTTTGCCGGGATCAGCAGCTTCGAGGACACCAAGGAACTGCTCCGCAGCTCACGGATCATGGTGGCCTGGCAGGCGGTGGGCCAGCAGCTCGCAGCCTTCGACGTCGCCCGGCAGTACGCGGTGGACCGGCAGCAGTTCGGCCGGCCGCTGGCGCACTTCCAGTTGATCCAGCAGCAGCTGGTGACCATGCTGGGGAACGCCGTGGCCAGCATGTCCATGATGGCCGGACTCGCCCGGCTGCAGGAGCAGGGGGCAGCCAACATGCCGCAGGTTGCCCTGGCCAAGTCCTACCTCAGCGCCCGCATGCGCGAAACCGTGGCGCTGGGCCGCTCCATCCTGGGCGGCAACGGGATTGTCACCGACTACCGGATGGCCAAGATCTTCGCCGACGCCGAGGCCATCTACACCTATGAGGGCTCGTTCGAGGTGAACACCCTGATCGTGGGCCGGGCCATCACCGGAATCTCCGCCATCGGTGGTTGAGCCGGTCGAAACCCCTACTGGATGGGGTACGGCTCCTTCTCGCCGGCTTCCACCCGGAGGTCCAGGCTGTTGTTCTTCACGGGCATGGGGCAGGTGCCGTACGGGGTGAAGGCGCTGGGGTAATTGATGGCCCGGTTGAAGTCCAGCACCACGGAGCCGTCCGGCCGCGGCCTGGGGAGGGAGAGTTTCCGCCACTCGTCCGTGGTGTCGCCGTTGGTTTCGTCGTGGAACGTGACGGTCAGGGCGCCGAGCTTTTCTTCCTCCGCCTGGAGCCGGAACTCGTGACCGCTGCCCGGGAGGCGGAAGACCACCTCGCCTACGCTGCGGTGCACGCCGTCAACCAGCGGGTTCGCGGTGCCGATCGGCACATCCACCGGCGCAGGGTAGGGCTCAAACCTGCCGGTGACCTCCCAGTCGGGGTCGTACGGAAAGGTCGGCACGCCGTCGAATTCCGTGAAGACCGGCGATGCCGCGTCCCGGGTGCGGATCGCGTACCGGCCGCCGCGCATGGCCAGTTCCACCACCACCTGGTCCCCGTCCGGGCCGCCGAACTGCACCCACATCAGCGATTCCTCATCCGCCAGGACGGCGGATACAGTGCCGTCCACCGTTTCCCCTGTCTCCACCAGCGTGAGCCCGTCGGCCGGAACCGCAGTGAGGAACGCCGTCGAGCCCGTGGCGTCACTGGACCACAGGCCGGGGGCCAGTTCGACGGCGGACGGTGCGTCTTCGAGCCACTGGAAGGAGGTGAGGGTAAGCCAGCCGTGCGGCGTTGCCAGGGCTTTGTTGCGGTTGGCGCGGAAGCGCTGCCAGCGCTCCTCCCTGGCGGCTGGAGCGGTGGTGGCTGGGGTGGTGGTCATGGTTCCTTCCGGTTGCGTATGCCTTCGGCTACAACCGGATCGCCGGCATGTTCATTCCGCCGCTGATTCCTTTGTCCGGGGTTGAATGGAGAGGTGGACATCCTTGCGGAAGTGAATCGGGAGTGGCTTGCCGCGCTCACCTGGCTGGCGGCCGCCCTTGCCGCCGCGGGCGTCCTGGCGTGGCGCCGCCGGCGGCCGGACCTCGCAGCGCCCTCCGCCGTCGCCGTCTTCATGGCAGCCAATGTGGGCGCCGGCATCTACGTCCTGAACCACCTCGCGGACGGGCGCTGGGGCGGGGACGCGCAGGCGAAACTCGCCCCACCCGAACTCTCCGGAACCCCCGTGGTGGGCCAGTTCCTGCAGCCGCTCGATGGAGCCATGGCAGGGATGGCCGGCGGGGTCAACGATTTCATCGACTTCCGGGCCGCGCTGCCGGTGGCACTGGATTTCTTCGCGGCCGCCGGCTGGGCGCTGGCCCTCCTGGTGCCGCTGCTGCTCACGGCTGCCGTGGTCCAGGCCGGAAGGGCCCGGCGCCGCTCGGCGGAGGCTGCCGCCTGGCAGGACGAGGTGCAGAACCTACGGGCTGAACTCGACGCCGTCAAACGGCATGTGGGGTACCGCGACATCTTGTGAGACGGATTCCACTGAGGCGAGGCACCGGGGGTAGCATCTTTAGCTAGTAACGTGGCTCACAGTATCCAGCGCAGTGTACGAGCCAAGTCCGAATCCCTCGAAAGATTGTTTCAATGGCTCACACTGCAACACCTCCCGAGACTGACCTTGCCTCCGAACTGCGCGCGGATGTCCGGCGCGTGTCCACCCTGCTGGGCGAATCGCTGGTTCGCCAGCACGGACCGGAGCTCCTGGACCTCGTGGAGCAGGTCCGGCTCCTGACCAAGGAATCCAAGGAAGCGGCGCGCGGCGGTGCGCACGCCACCGGGCCCTGGAGCGCGCACGACGTCGTTGCCCAGGTCCGCGAACTCCTCGGCTCCCTGCCGATCGAGCAGGCAACCGACCTGGTGCGCGCCTTTGCCTTCTACTTCCACCTGGCCAACGCCGCCGAACAGGTCCACCGCGTCCGCAGACTCCGGACCCGGGCCGAAAAGGACGGCTGGCTTGCCAAGACGGTGGCGGACATCGCCGCGCAGGCCGGCCCGGACGTGCTGCAGGAAGTAGTCAACGGCCTGGACGTGCGGCCCATCTTCACCGCCCATCCCACCGAGGCGTCCCGCCGGTCCGTCCTGGACAAGATCCGGAAGCTCTCCGACGTCCTGTCCCAGTCCACTGCCGAAGGGTCAACCGGCAGGCGCCGGCAGGACCGGCAGCTGGCCGAGATCATCGACCAGATGTGGCAGACCGACGAGCTGCGCCAGGTCCGGCCCACCCCCGTGGATGAGGCCCGGAACGCCATCTACTACCTGGGCGGGATCCTCACCGACGCCATGCCGGAAATGCTGTCGGAGCTTTCCGAACTGCTTGGGGAACATGGCGTCAGCCTCGCCTCCAAGGACGCGCCCATCAGGTTCGGCTCCTGGATCGGCGGTGACCGCGACGGCAACCCGAACGTGACCGCGGCCGTGACCCGCGAGATCCTGCAGATCCAGAACCAGAGCGCCATCCGGATCAGCATCGGCATGATCGATGAGCTGATTTCCATCCTGTCCAACTCCACGGCCCTGGCCGGTGCGGATGACGCTTTGCTGGCATCCATTGACGAGGATCTGAAGAAGCTGCCGGGCCTGGACAAGCGGGTCCTGGAACTCAATGCCCAGGAACCGTACCGGCTGAAGCTCACCTGCATCAAGGCCAAGCTCATCAACACGGGCAAGCGGGTGGCCGCCAACTCCAACCACGAGCATGGCCGCGACTACAGCGGCACCGAGGAACTCCTGGCTGACCTGCATCTGCTGGAGCTCTCGCTCCGCAACCACTCCGCGGCCCTCGCCGCGGACGGCTCCCTGGCCCGTGTCCGCCGCGCCATCGCCTCCTTCGGCCTGCACCTGGCCACCCTGGACATCCGCGAACACGCTGACCACCACCACGACGCCGTTGGCCAGCTGATGGACCGAATCGGCGGCCCCGGACTGCGCTACGCCGAGCTGAGCCGTGAGGAACGCTTCGAGGTGCTCGGCTCCGAGCTGGCGTCCCGCCGCCCGCTGTCCGGCCACCCGATCAAGCTCGACGGCGCCGCCGACGGCACCTACGACGTCTTCCGCGAGATCCGCCGGGCCCTGCGCATGTATGGCCCGGACGTCATCGAGACCTACATCATCTCCATGACCCGCGGCGCCGACGACGTCCTGGCCGCCGCCGTCCTGGCCCGCGAAGCCGGCCTGGTGAACCTCTTCGGCGACAAGCCGTACGCAAAGCTCGGTTTTGCGCCGCTGCTGGAAACGGTGGAGGAACTGCGGGCCTCGGCCGAGATCGTCGACCAGCTGCTCTCCGACCCGTCCTACCGCGAACTCGTGCGGCTGCGCGGGGACGTCCAGGAAGTGATGCTGGGCTACTCGGACTCCAACAAGGAATCCGGCGTGATGACCAGCCAGTGGGAAATCCACAAGACCCAGCGCAAGCTGCGCGACGTCGCCGCCAAGCACGGCGTCCGCGTCCGCCTGTTCCACGGCCGTGGCGGTTCCGTGGGCCGTGGTGGCGGACCAACCTACGACGCCATCCTGGCCCAGCCCAACGGTGTCCTGGAAGGCGAAATTAAGTTCACCGAGCAGGGCGAAGTCATCTCGGACAAGTACTCCCTGCCGGAGCTGGCCCGCGAAAACCTGGAGCTGTCCCTGGCCGCCGTGCTGCAGGGGTCTGCCCTGCACCGGAACCCGCGGACCTCCGAGGACCAGCGCGAGCGGTACGGCCACGTCATGGAAGCCATCTCCGACGCGGCGTTTGACCGCTACCGGAAGCTGATCGACCACCCGGACCTGCCCGCCTACTTCATGGCCTCCACCCCGGTGGAGCAGTTGGGCTCCCTGAATATCGGTTCCCGCCCGTCCAAGCGTCCGGACTCCGGCGCCGGCCTCGGTGGCCTGCGCGCCATCCCCTGGGTATTCGGCTGGACCCAGTCCCGGCAGATCGTGCCCGGCTGGTTCGGCGTCGGCTCAGGGCTCAAGGCCGCCCGCGAAGCCGGGCACTCGGCCCAGCTGGTGGAGATGATCGACCACTGGAACTTCTTCAAGTCCGTGCTGTCCAACGTCGAGATGACGCTCGCCAAAACGGACATGGATATCGCCGGCTACTACGTGTCCACCCTGGTCCCGGAGGAACTTCACCACCTGTTCCGCACCATCCGGGAAGAGTACGAACTCACGGTCGCCGAGGTGCGAAAGCTCACCGGCGAGAACATCCTCCTGGATGCCCAACCCACCCTGAAACGCTCCCTCGAAATCCGCGACCAGTACCTGGACCCCATCAGTTACCTCCAGGTGGAACTCCTGCGCCGCATCCGCACCGAAGCAGGCATCACCGGGGCCGAGATCGATGAACGCCTCCAGCGGGCCATGCTGATCACCGTCAACGGCGTGGCGGCCGGCCTCCGCAACACCGGGTAATTCATCCTGATGCCCTATCACTTGTGGTCCCTAACAGGCGCTGTTAGGGACCACAAGTGATGGAGCATCCGGGGGTTTGGATAGGGTTGGAGGCATGCCTTCCTTCCAGACCCGCCTCAAGATCACCGGGCTCCGGCCGGGTAATCCGCCCGAGTCCGTCATGGACGCGGCCGTGGAGGCGCTGGGCACCCGACACCACGTGGAGGCGCACCAGCTGCAGATCGCCGGAGGCGTGCCGCAACTCAACCTTCGGTTCCTCGTGGAGGCGAGCGAGTACAGCGGTGAGAACCGCCAGGCGGTGGACTCGGCAGCCATGATGCGCGACGCCGTCGAACGCGTTGCGCTGACAGGTTCACTCAGCGTGCTGCGGCGCAGCCGCGGCAAGTGGCTGCCGGTCTAGCCTGCGTCGGGGAGGGGCTCGTCCTCCACCGGGGACCGGTCGCCGCGGCGGCGGGTGACAAGGATGCCCACGACGGCGCCGATCACCAGGCCGACGGCCACGCCAATCAGGGAGCTGGCCCAGAACGGCAGCCTGGTGGTTGAGCCGGTGAAGTAGCCCAGGCCCACCAGCCAGCAGGCCCAGAGGACGGCGCCCAAGCCAGCGCACAGGCTGAAACCGCGTACCGAGACATTCGCCACGCCGGAGGCTGCCGCCGTGGCAAGCCGGCCGCCCGGGATGAACCTGGCCCCGATGATGGTGCCGTATGTCGAGGAGCGCCCGGCTTTGGCCAGCGCCGCGTGGATGCCGCTGTGGACCCGCCGGCCCCACCGCCAGCGGTCCAGCACGTGGCTCAGCCGCCGGCGGAACAGGTTGAACACCACCATGTCGCCCAGCCATGACGCGACGGCGGCGAGCACCAGCACCAGGAACACATTGGCCCGGCCCTCCGCGGACAGCGCGCCGCCGGTGATCACCAGCATCTCGGACGGGATGGGCGGAAAAATGGCATCGCCGATCACGACGGGGACAACCCAGAAATAGAGGGCCGTCCCCCAGCTGTCAACGCTGCCGAAGTCCATTGCCACAAGGTACCGCACTTGGGAAACTGGCGGCATGCGGATCTCGGTCCTGCAGGGAGACATTACGCAGCGGCGGGTGGACGCGGTGGTGAACGCCGCGAATTCCTCGCTGCTCGGCGGCGGGGGAGTGGACGGTGCGCTGCACCGGGGCGCCGGGCCGGAACTGCTTGAGGCATGCCGGGAACTTCGCTCCGCCAGGCTGCCGCACGGCCTGCAGACCGGCGCCGCCGTGGCTACGCCGGGCTTCCGGTTGCCGGCCCGCTGGGTGATCCACACGGTGGGACCCAACCGGCATGCAGGGCAGACCAACCCGGCGCTCCTGGTGTCGTGCTTCAGTGAGAGCCTGCGCCTGGCTGAAACGTTGGATGTCCGGGAGCTGGCCTTCCCCGCTGTGGGAGCCGGGGCTTACGGGTGGAGCGCCGGGGCCGTTGCCGCGGCGGCGCTGGAAGCGCTGGCCGGTTTCCGGGCCGCCCATCCGGCCGGCGGGGTGGAGCTAGTGGAGTTCGTGCTGCGCACCGCGGAGGTGGAGGCGGTGTTCAGGGACGTCCTCGGGGCCTAGGCCCGTCCCCGGACCGCTTCGCTGAGTTCCAGGCTGCTGCGGTATTCCACGGGCTTTCCCGAGACCGGGTCAACGAACCGGATGCCGCGGGCCAGGAGCTGGAGCGGCCTGGCGTAGTCGTCCGGGGCCTTGTCCAGCAGGTCCGGATAGAAGGCGTCATTCACGATCCCCAGCCCCAGCGAGGCCATGTGGACCCGCAGCTGGTGGGTCTTGCCGGTGTGCGGTTCCAGGCGGTACCTGGCCAGGCGCTGAGCTGTACCCATGGCGCCTGTATCGGTGCCGCCGGCACTTGCCGGTGCGCCGCCGTCGAACGTTTCCAGCCGCTCAATCCTGGTTTCCGCGTTCGGTTCGCCGTCGATGACCTCCGCCAGCAGGTAGCTGCGGGACTTGGTCATCCGGTTGCGGACCACCACGGGGAAGTCGACGGCGGGGTGCCCCGGCGCGGGCTCGGCGGCGGAGACGCACTCGTACTCCTTCTGCACCTGCCGCTTTTCGAACAACACCTGGTACTTCCCCCGGGTCAGCGGGTTGGTGGAGAACAGCAGGACCCCGGCGGTCATGCGGTCCAGCCGGTGCATGGGGATCAGGTCCGGCAGCTCCAGCTGGTTGCGGAGGCGCACCAGGGCCGATTCCTGGATGTAGGTGCCGCCCGGCGTGGTGGGCAGGAAGTGCGGCTTGTCCACCACCAGCAGGTGCTCGTCCCGGTGCAGGATGCTGATCTCCACCGGCAGCCGCGTCTCGGGCGGTAACGTCCGGTAGTACCAGATGAAGGTGTGGTCCTCTAGCCTGGTGTGCCGGGTCAGTGGTACGCCGCCCTCGCCCACGATCTCGCCGGCGTCGAACCTGTCCTCGATGCCCTGCGGGTCGATGTGGCCCCAGCGGTGCATCATGTAGTCCATCGCGGTCTCCCACGGGCCCTCCTCCGGAAGGCGCAGGCGCGTGGCATTGACGCCGTCGCGGACGGGGAGGGGGGATTGCATCACCGGTCCATTCTACCGGCGCTGCTGCGGCCGGTCCGGCCCGCTGCCGGCCGCCGAGCCGCCGGGTTCGCCGGAGGCATGCGAGCTCGCCGGAAGTTTACGGCGACCCGGCAGCGTTCCGTCGAACTCGGTGATAACCATGGACGCCCGCGCCGGCGACATCCGACGATAAAA
Organism: Pseudarthrobacter sp. 05T312; assembly: GCF_056396685.1. NCBI lineage: Bacteria > Bacillati > Actinomycetota > Actinomycetes > Micrococcales > Micrococcaceae > Pseudarthrobacter > Pseudarthrobacter sp. 05T312. Next base: position 15,908 of record NZ_JBFTLY010000007.1, on the reverse strand, counting down.
AAGTTCTTGACAAAAAAAGTTGTCGGTGGGCACACTGGTGGCATGCAGGACATTGCAGTCATCGAGGACCCGGCAGCCGCCGAAGCATCCCTGGACCCCATCCGCACCCGCATCCTGCGGGAGCTGGTGCAGCCGGCGTCAGCCACGCAGCTGGCGGTGCGCGTCGGCTTGCCCCGGCAGAAAGTGAACTACCACCTCAAGGCGCTGGAGCGGCACGGACTGGTGGAACTCGTGGAGGAGCGGCGCAAGGGCAACGTGACCGAGCGGGTCCTGCAGGCGGCGGCGGCCTCCTATCTGATCTCGCCGTCTGCCCTTGCCGCCGTGTCCCCGGACCCGGGCCGGTTCTCCAACCGCTTCTCGGCTTTCTGGCTGCTGGCGCTCGCCGGCCGGATGGTGCAGGAAGTGGGAAAGCTCATCACCGGTGCCGCCGCGGCCCGGCAGAAGCTGGCCACCTTCGCGATCGACGGCGACATCACGTTCCGCACAGCCGCGGACAGGGCCGCGTTCGCCGAGGAGCTCGGCGTTGAGGTGACCAGGCTGGTGGACAAATACCACGACGCCGGCGGGTCGCCGCGCGGGCGTCGGCACCGGCTGGTGGTGGCGCTGCACCCGGCACTCAAAGAAACCAATGCCTCCACGGCAACCAACGAAACAGCAGGCAAGGAGCAGGACAAATGAGCGACAAGCGGGACTTCGAGATCGTCCAGGACACCGAACTGCCCGGCACCCCCGAGCGGGTGTGGGAAGCCGTCACCAGCGGAACGCCGGCGTGGATGTTCCCCACGGACCAATGGCCGGCAGTCAACACGGTGGAGGAATATCCCCACCACCTGGTGTCCCGGATGGAGGGGCCGGACGGCTGGTTCAACCAACTGGAGCACGTGCTGGAGCCCCTGGACGGCGGCCGGGCCCGGCTCCACTACGTCCACAGCGGCATCTTCGCGGACGACTGGGACCAGCAGTACGACGGCGCCAGCCGCCACACCGAGTTCTACCTGCACACGCTGGGCCAGTACCTGCAGTACTTCGACGGCCGTCCCGTGGTGTTCACCGACATCCAGGCGCCCGACGCATCCCGGGCCTCGGACGGCTTCACCCGGCTCCGTGAGGCGCTGGGTGCAGGCTCGGCGGAGCAGGGCGCCACGGTTGATGTGGAGCTCGACGGCGTGGGGCGGCTTAGGGGCGACGTGGATTTCTCGAATGAGCACTTCCTGGGCATCCGCACGCCGGACGCGCTGTACCGGTTCTTCGGCCGCAACGCATGGGGTGCCCCCGTGGGCATGACGGTGCACGATTTCAGCGGCGCCGGCGACACGGAGGCCACCGCCAAGGCCTGGGGCGGCTTCCTGGAGCGCGTGTACGGGTAGCTACCGCTTCCCGTTTCGCGCCCAGATCGCCGGAACGGTGCGGGGTCGCCGTTTCTTTCCGGCGGTTACGCACCGTTCCGGCGATTCCGGTGGCGGAGAGTCGGGCGAGTCCGGTGGCGGCGCTTAGGCGATGGCGACGGCGGGAGCCTGGGTGAGTGAGCGACGCAGCTGGGGTGCGGCGTCCAGCCGGTCCTGTGCTGCCCGGAGGGCCAGGACGGCCACCTCCAGTTTGTCCGGCGGAAGCGTGAAGGGCAGCCGCAGGTTGCGTTCGAAGGCGCCGCCGATTCCGAACCGGGGTCCGGCGGCCAGCCTGATGCCGTAGTCGGGGGCCAGGACCGTCAGCGCCGTGCTGATGGGGGCCGGGAGCCGGCACCATACGGAGAGGCCGCCGGCGGGCGGAGCCACCTGCCACGTGGGAAGGTGTTCCGCCAGGAGATCCAGGAGGGCCGACCGGTTGCGGCGCAGCGTCTGCAGCAGGGCAGGCAGCGGTTCTTCCAGCGCCCGCACCAGATGGGCTGCCGCCAGCTGCTCCATGACGGGGCCGCCCAGGTCCAACGTGGTCCGGGCCGCCGCAAAGCGCTGGATCATGGATTCCGAGGCACGGATCCAGCCGGTGCGCAGGCCGCCCCAGTGCGACTTGCTCAGTGATCCGATGGACACCGCGGTGCTTCCGAAACCCGCCAGGGGAGTGGTGGCAACGCCGTCGAGGTTGAGATCACGGAGGGTTTCGTCCGCCACCAGCACGGTTCCGGCCGCGGCGGCCGCGCGGGCCAATTGGCGGCGCTGGGCATCAGGCATGATCAGGCCCGTGGGGTTGTGGAAGTCCGGGACCAGGTAGGCGAGTTTTGGCTGCTGCTGGACCATGGCGGCTTCCATCGCGGGCAGGTCCCAGCCGGAATCGGCGAAGGCCACCGGCACGGGGCGGCACCGGGCGGAACGGATGGCATCCAGCGCGTGCGGGTAGCTGGGGTGCTCCACCAAGATCCGGTCCTGCCGGTCAGCCAGGGTGCGGATGATGATGGTCAGGGCGTGCTGGGCTCCGGAGGTCACCATGATCTGGCCCGGCTGGGTTGGCACTCCGGCGGCGCTGTAGCGGTCCGCGACCGCCTGCCGCAGCGGCAGCAGTCCCAGGGCGTCGTAGCCAAACCCGGGCAGCAGTGCCGGGAGCTCCGTCAGCGCTGCGGCGAAGGCCCGGTGCACCACCTCGCCGCTGGCGGGCAGCGCCGAATAGGCCAGATCAACCAGGCCGCCCGGCGCCGTGAGTCCGGGTGCGGTGAGCCCCGGCGCCGCCAGCGCGCCGGTGGACGGAGGCTGCGGACCGAAGAGGGCTGAACCAAAAGGGGTCAATTCCGGAATGCGGGTGCGGCCGCGGCTGCCCTGGCCGCTGCTGAGGAATCCCTGTTCCCGAAGGCTTGAATACGCCGCCGTTACCGTCGTCCTGCTGACATCCAGTGCCGCGCACAGCGCGCGTTCGCTGGGCAGCGCCGTATCCAGCGGGATCCTGCCGTCCAGGATGAGCAGCCGGACGACGTCGGCGAGTTCGCGGTATGCCGGCCCCGTACCGGTGTTCCACGGGCCGAGGAGGCGCGACAGCGCGAGGGCGGTAAGGGCAGCAGCCATGTAGCCAGTATTTCAGACTGGCTCTGTAATTCAATGCCAGTTGGCTGTGATCATGGTTCCATGATGACCCGCAGACTTGTCCAGCTCTTCACCGGCCTCGCCATGTACGGCATCTCCCTGGCCATGTTTATCCGCGCCGGCCTGGGCCTGGATCCGTGGGACGTGTTCCATCAGGGGCTGGCCAACCGGACCGGGCTGAGCATCGGAGTGGTGGTGATCGCCGTGAGCTTCCTGGTGCTGCTGCTGTGGATTCCGCTGCGGCAGATGCCCGGCTTCGGCACGCTCTGCAATGCCATCCTGGTGGGCGTCTTCGCGGACATCGGGCTGGCACTGATCCCGACGGTGAGCCACCTGGCCGCCCAGATCGGAATCCTCGCGGGCGCCGTGCTGGTCAATGCCGTGGCCTCTGCGTGCTACATCGGTGCCGGTTTCGGGCCAGGTGCCCGCGATGGCCTCATGACCGGTCTTGCCCGGCGCACTGGATGGACGGTCAGGTTTTCCCGGACACTGATTGAGGTGACGGTGCTGGCGGCCGGCTGGCTGCTGGGCGGATCGGTGGGTGTGGGCACTGTGGTCTACGCGCTGGCGATTGGTCCCCTGGTCCACCTCCTGCTGCCGCGCTTCGTGGTTGGCACCGGCAAGGCCAGTGCCGCCAAGGAACCCACCACGGCGAACTGCTAAAGCGGCGGGCAGCACGTCAGGCAGGCGGGGGCTGGCACCTCGGACAGAAGTAGATGTCCCGCTCCTCTTCGCCGTTCGGCTTGCCGAGGAGCCCGCGCTGGATGGGCGTGCCGCACTTCAGGCACGGCCGCCGCTCTCCGCCGTAGACCCAGTAGCCCGGCCTGCCCGCCATCCTGCCCACCGGCATGCCCCGGCTATTGAGGATCGTGACGCGGCGCCCCGCACCCAGGTTGACCTCCAAAAGCTGCTTGGCGTCGGTCATCATGGTCCGCACGTCCGCCACGTCGGCAACCGGGGTGGCGGGATGCACTCCCGACAGGAAGCACGCCTCGCAGCGGTAGATGTTTCCGATCCCGGCAAGGTTCCGCTGGTCCAGCAGCGCGACGCCGATGGGAACCTCGGGTCGGGACCTGACGCGCCGTTCGGCCTCATCCAGGTCCCAGTCCGGGCCCAGGAGGTCCGGGCCGAGGAAGCCCACAATCGAATCCTCATTGGCGGTGGCCACAACTTCCACGATGCCCAGTGAGAAGCCGACCGCGTCCGCCACCGCCGTGCGCAGGACGCACCGGGCCGTGTAACCCGGCTTCCGCCACCTCCCGCCGGGCGGATAAACCTGCCAGGCGCCTTCCATCTTCAGGTGCGAGTGTATGGTCAGCCTTTTGTCCTCGGGGCTGACCACACGCATCAGCAGGTGCTTTCCCCTGGGGACCACTTCCTCCACGGTCCAGCCTGAAAGGTCCAGGGTGGCGAACCGGGGGACGCGGAAGTCAGAGGCAATCAGTGTCTGGCCCGCCAGGGCCTCATGCAGCTGGTGCGCGGCCCGCCAGACAGAATCCCCCTCAGGCACGGATCCTCAGGCCTTTCGGGGTGGAGTAGGCTCCGGCGGCGCTGAGGGCAGCGGCAACAGGGGTGTCGAGGATGCCGTGGCCGTTCACCTTCTCCATGATCAGCTTGTCCACCGCCCCACGGGTCACTACTCCCACCAGCGCTGCCCCTGCCGCCGCGAGGACGGCGTCGTCGTCGCTGAAGGCCAGCAGCGTCTTTCCGCCGCGCTCCACGTAGAGAACCAGCGCCCCGTCCACCAGCACCACCAGCGCCCCGGCTTTGCGGCCGGGGCGGTGCCCGGTGCCGGCGTCGTCCTGCGGAGCGGGCCAGGGGAGTGCGGCACCGTAGGGGTTGGCTGGATCCGTGGCAGCGAGGGCCAGGGCCACGGGTTCGGCCTTGGCCAGCCCGGTGTCCTCCGAGTAGGAGCGAAGCCGGTCCACGGTGGCCGGCACTGCGAACTGGGCGGCGCCGAGGTGCTCGATAAAGTAGCCGCGGCGGCAGCGGCCGGCTTCCTCCAGCCGGGCCAGCACCTTGTACATGAGGCCGAAACCGCCCAGGATCTGCTCAGCCATGACCGAGCCCCTGGTGACTACGCCGTAGCGGTCCAGCAACAGTTCCGCGGTGGCACGGGCGTGGATGGTGGCATCGAGTTCAGGCTCGGGCAGGGCAGACCACCGGCCCGCGGCAGTGGGCGGGGTGGCCGCCCCCTGCGATCCGTACCGGCCGCCGGATAGTCCGGGGGATCCCATCAGGCCGGTGCCATGGGAACGGCCCAACCGGCTCAGCCGTGGTGCCCTGGCCCGCGGTGCGCGGGCCACCTGGCGGTGGGCGGTGTGGCCTCCGGCAATCAGGGCCCGCACCGGGGCGAAGGTGTCTCCGGTGATCCGGCCGGCCCAGGCCAGGTCCCAGAGCGCAGCCACCACCTCCTGGTCGCTGAGGACGGCGTCCATGCCCCCGGCCACCTCGGACAGTTGCCGGAAGAAATAGCCGCCACCGTTGTTCCGCAGGTGGTCCAGGAGCCGTTGGCCGGCGTCCCCTGGTTCGAACTCGGGGGACGGGTTCAGCGTGAGCTCCACCGAGTCCGCCAGGTGGAGGCTGATCCAGCCGTCGTTCCCGGGAAGCGCCCCCGCCCCGGACCACAAGACCTCACCGGCAGCCATCAACTCATCCAGCATGGCCGGCTGGTAGTTGGACACGCGGGTGGACAGTACCAGGGGTTCCCACGCCGAGGCGGGAACGGGTACTCCCGAGAGCTGGTCGATGGCAGTGATGATGCCGTCCAGTCCGCGCAGCGAGGGCTGTCCGCGGCCGCCGCCAGGGGTCCTGACATGTTGCCATGCCGGCAGGAAGCGGCCGTAGGCGGCGGCATCCACCGGTTCCACTTCCGCGCGCAGGGCAGCCAGGGAACGACGGCGGAGCTTGCGCAGCACTTCGGCGTCGCACCACTCGCTGGCGATGGTATGCGTCGTGCCGGCGGGGGAGCCCGCCCCAACGGGCGGCAGTTCATCCGCTGGCTGTGTTCCGGCCTCAATGCCGGATTCCTGCGCGGACTCCAGGGCGGATGCCTGGGCGGTCCCATCCTTCGGTTCGTCCTGCGGTGGGGGCGCCGCCTGCGCGGCCCCGGGCGGGGTCACGTGCGGCCGGAATTCGCCTTCCACCACGCGGCCGTCCGCGGCCAGGCGTTTCAGCGCGGTGCCCACCACGGCCACGCCCAGGCCCAGCCGGGCCGCAGCTTCCGCCGCGGTGAAGGGGCCGTGGGTGCGGGCATACCGGGAGACCAGGTCGCCCAGGGGATCGGCAACCGGCTCAATGAAGGCCAGCGGAACACCCATCGGCAACGGCACGCCGATGGCATCGCGGAGGCGGGCAGCGTCCTCCACCGCAGCGAAGCGTTCCACGCCGCCGATGTTGACCTTGATGGCACGGTTGGCCCGCTGCAGCGCCAGGAGGTGGGCGGTGGCTTCCGCCACAGTGGCGGAGGGAGTTTCGGCGCGTGCCGTCTCCACGGCCTCAGCCACCGGTTCGGCGGACTCATTGGCCGCGGTTTCGGCGGCCTCAGCCACCGGGGTTTCGGCAGGTTCCAGCCGCACAGCGGCCTCTTCCGGATCCAGGGGCCCCAATAGCCGCAGCAGGTCCGCCATGCCTTCCATTCCGCGGGCACGGCGGTCCGTGGCAAGGCGCTGCAGCTCGCGTTCGGTGGCGTCGATGACCTTCGCGTCCAGGAGTTCGCGCAGTTCCACCCTGCCCAGCAGCTCATTGAGCAGCGTGGAGTCCAGTGCCAGCGCGGCGGCGCGCCGCTCCGCGAGCGGGGAATCGCCTTCGTACAGGAACTGGGCCACGTAGCCAAACAGAAGGGACTTGGCGAACGGCGAGGGCTGCTGCGTGGTGGTCTGCACGATCCGCAGTTCCCGCCGTTCCACGGATGCAGCGATGTCCTTCAGCGCCGGCAGGTCGTAGACGTCCTGCAGGCACTCGCGCACGGTCTCCAGCACGATCGGGAAGGTGGGGTATTTCCTGGCCACATCCAGCAGCTGGGCTGACCGCTGGCGCTGCTGCCACAGGGGCTGGCGCTTGCCGGGGGTCTGCCGCGGCAGCAGGAGCGCCCGTGCCGCGCATTCCCGGAACCGGGAGGCGAAGAGGGCGCTGCCGCCCACCTCGGCGGTGACGATCTGCTCCAGTTCCTCGGGATCGAAGAGGAACAGTTCCGCTCCGGGCGGTTCGTCCTCCATCATGGGCACCCGGAGCACGATGCCGTCGTCGGCCGCCATGGCCGAGCCGTCCAGCCCGTAGCGCTGGTGCAGCCGCTGCCCCACGGCCAGGGCCCACGGTGCGTGCACCGGCATGCCGAACGGGCTGTGCAGGATGACCCGCCAGTCGCCCAGTTCGTCGTGGAAGCGCTCCACCACCAGCGTGGTGTCGCTGGGGACCACTTCGGTGGCCAGCTTCTGCTCGGTGAGGTACTGGATGAGGTTGTTGGCGGCGAAGTCGTCCAGCCCGCTGGCCTTGCAGCGCTCGATGGCCGGGCCGGCGTCGGACGCTGACAGCTCGCGCACAAACGCGCCCAGGGCGCGGCCAAGGTCCACCGGCCGGCCCAGCGAATCACCCTTCCAGAACGGCAGCTTCCCGGGCTGCCCGAACGCGGGGGAGACCAGGACGCGGTCGTGCGTGATGTCCTCGATCTTCCAACTGGTGGCGCCCAGGGCAAAGACGTCACCCACCCGGGACTCGTACACCATTTCTTCGTCGAGCTCGCCCACACGGCGGCCGCCCTTGGGTGCGCGGGCCGGTTTGCCGTCCTCCGCGGGGGAGGCCGAGCCTTCCTGTTCGGTGCCGATGATGTAGACGCCGAACAGGCCGCGGTCCGGAATGGTGCCACCGGACGTCACAGCCAGGCGCTGGGCTCCCGGCCGGCCCTCGATGGTGCCGGCGTTGCGGTCCCAGATGATCCGGGGTCGGAGCTCGGCGAATTCATCCGATGGGTATCGACCGGCCAGCAGGTCCAGGGTGGCCTCGAAGGCCGACCGGGGGAGGGACGCGAAAGGCGCCGAGCGCCGGACCGTGCTGAACCATTCCTCCACGTCGATGCTGCCCAGCGCCGTCGCCGCCACGGTCTGCTGGGCCAGGATGTCCAGCGGGTTGGCCGGGATGCTGAGCCGCTCGATCTTGCCGTCCAGCATGCGCTCCACCGTGATGGCGGTGTGGACCAGGTCCGCGCGGTGCTTGGGGAAGAGGACGCCCTGCGAGATTTCGCCCACCTGGTGCCCGGCGCGGCCCACCCGCTGCAGGCCGCTGGCCACCGAGGGCGGCGACTCCACCTGGACCACGAGGTCCACGGCACCCATATCAATGCCCAGTTCCAGGGATGACGTGGCCACCACGCAGCGGAGCCGCCCGGATTTCAGGTCGTCCTCGATGAGCGCACGCTGGTCCTTTGAAACCGAACCATGGTGGGCGCGGGCCAGTACCGGATCGGCCCCGGCCGAGCTGCCGGCCTGGGCCATCATGTGTGCGGGCGTGGCGGTTGACGCGGGAATGCCCGACGCCGGTTCCCCCGCAGTGCCGGGTACGGCTTCCTGCCCTTCCGGGCCGGGCCCGTCCCAGCCGCCGCCCACGGCCACCAGCTGGCGCTCAGCGTAGATCTCGTTGAGCCGGGCGGTGAGGCGCTCGGCGAGGCGCCGGGAATTGGCGAAGACGATGGTTGACTGGTTGGCCAGCACCAGGTCCACGATCTTTTCCTCCACATGCGGCCAGATGGACGCCTGCGGCTGCAGCCCGGACGCCGGACCGGAATCGAACGCCCCGGCCGCGCCCTGCAGGTCCGACATGTCCTCCACCGGCACGGAAACGGTCAGGTCCCAGTTCTTCCGGGCCGGCGGAGCGACGATTTCCACCGGGGCCGAACCCGCAAGGAACTGGGCCACGAGTTCCCGGGGCTCCACCGTGGCGGAGAGCCCGATGCGCTGCGCGGGCTTGGGCAGCAGCGCATCCAGCCGCTCCAGCGACACGGCAAGGTGTGCTCCCCGCTTGGTGCCGGCAACTGCGTGGACCTCGTCAATGATGATGGTGTCCACCTCGGCCAAGGTCTCCCGGGCCTTTGAGGTGAGCATGAGGAACAGGGACTCGGGGGTGGTGATGAGGATGTCCGGTGGGTTGCTGAGGAGCCCGCGGCGCTCGGCTGCGGGGGTATCCCCGGACCGGACCCCCACGGTGATCAGCGGCGCGGGAAGCCCCAACCGCTTTGCGGTCTGGGTGATGCCGATCAGTGGGGAGCGGAGGTTCCGTTCCACGTCCACGCCCAACGCCTTCAGCGGCGATATGTAGAGGACGCGGGTCTTGCGCTTGGGTGCCCGCGTGCGCTTGCCTTTGGCCGGCGGTTCCTCCGGGGCAGGCCCGGGGGCGTGCGACGACGAGACCAGGAGCCGGTCCAATGCCCAAAGGAAGGCGGCGAGCGTCTTTCCGGAGCCGGTGGGAGCCACCACCAGGGCATGCGAGCCGGAGGAGATGGCGTTCCAGGCGCCGGCCTGTGCCGGCGTCGGCTCCGAAAATGCGCCCAGGAACCAGTCCCGGGTGGGCCGGCTGAACTGGCCCATGGGCGTAGCCGTGCCGGAGGCGCCGCCGCCGGCAGGACGCTGTTCCTGGTTCATGCCTCCATCATGCCCCACGGCACCGACACCCAACTCCGAGGCAGCCGCAGGCCCTGACCTCGGCAGCACACTTCGCTACCCAGCCCGCGTTGCTGCTTGGCGGCGCCCCACCCTGGGCCCATCCACTCACGCAGTTCCAGCCCGCGGCAGGTCGTTGCCGGCAGGGGTGCAGGCCGCGGACAGCCGCAGGTTCTTCCGCCACACGTCATCTCCACCCTGCCTTCGTAGGCAGCCTTCACACGGCGGTTTCGTCAAGTACCCGCCGTCGGCAGCCTTTTGCTAAGTGTACTTATGAAATTGGGCTTTGGTTCGACGGCGTCCCAACAGGAAACGAAAGGCGGCCCGGCTTCTGAGCCGGGCCGCCTTTGCGTCATTCGGGAGCTTGCCACGAGGCGCGAAGCCAAGCGGTCAGGCGGGCTGGAATGCTCCAATGCTCAGCAGGGCAATGTCCGCGTTGCTGCAGGCCGTGGTGGGCTCCGGGATGAACAGGGAGTCGGTGTCCTCCGGCGGGTAGATCCTGTACCCGGCGGCGTCCACGGCTGCGCAGCCCTGGTAGTTGCGGGCCTGCGTGTACCGGAGGACTGCGGTGCCGGTCTGGCCGGGGGCCAGGAGGACGTCAACGACGCCGGCGGAGTCGTCCCGGGCCGCGGGGGCGCCGATGGGGGCGCCGGTGGCGTCCGCTACGAGGGAGACGCCGGGGTAGCCGCGAAGGATGCAGGGTTCGGAGCCCTTGTTGGTGAGGTTGAGCTTCATGTAGACACTGCCGGCCGCGCCGCCGCCGGATGCGTCAGTTGCGGCGGTGAGCCCGGCCGCCTTGCACAGCCCCGGACCGCCTGCAGCGGAGGTGGCTGGGGCGGGTGAAGCGGGCGTCGACGTTGCCGGTGCCGGGGAGGATGGAGGCGGCGTGGACGCCGATGACGTGGCGGACTGGCTGGCCGGCCCGGTGGCGGGCGTGGTCGTCGTCTGGGACTGTGGCTGGCTTGGCCCGCACGCGGTGAGCAGCAGCGCCGCAGCAGCGGCCGCCGTCGTCAAGGCAAACCCCTGGGAAATTTTCTGAGACCTCATGGCACCACCTTCGCGGTAGCCGTTGCCCGCGTCAACGATGCCACATGCGGTAACAGCAATTTGATGCCCGGATCGTGATGATCCGGGCATCAAATGCGTCCCTACTTACCGCCGGTGGGCGCGTGGCCGGTTGTGTCCGCTGCCGGTGTGCGGCGTCCGCCAAGGCTCCGGAACAGGGCGGCACCGCCCAGGGCCAGTCCGCCCACCCCGGCAGCAAGCCCCGCCCAGCTCCGGGCCTCGGCGCCGGTACCGGTCACAGACGCTGCCTGCGCGGTGGCGTGCGCTGTCCCGTGGCCATCTCCGCCTGCCCCGGCGGTAAGGGTGATCGACGGTGCGGGTGCCTTGAGCCCGTGCGGGTCCTGCCCATCGGCGGCGATCTGGGACCAGTCCGTCTGGCCGCTTTCACAGGTCTGCAGCGTGGGGAAGTGCAGGGTTGCGCCGGCACTGTCCGGAAGGTGCACGGACAGGACCAAGGCGTCGCGGAGTTCAGGGCTCAGCGGCGCTTTGGCGGTGTACACAATCTGGCTGGTGCGCTTGGTGATGCTGGAACCGTCGGGAAGCTTCCGGGGTTCGGCGAACTGTTCGGTCACCTTCTCTGCAGTCCAGTTCGGGTTGACCGTGGGCTGGGCATCGTTCAGTTCCTGGGGCAGCGTGATGGCCACCTTGGTGGTGGGGGACGTATCGCAGCCATGGGGGATTCCGAACGTCAGCAGCGCATAGGCGCCGGCGTCGGTCTTGTCTGGCGTCACGCCAACGTGGGCGGAAGCACCGGCCGCGCCCGCGAGCAGCAGGGCAGCTGCGCCTGCGGCGGCTGCGGACGTGGTCAGGGCACGGCGAAGGAATGGGGTTGTCATGGGTTGCCTTTCGGGCGCACGCCTCTGGGCGAGGGGTGCAAAAGTCTGGTCCCCGGCGCCGGGAGGCCGGTGCCGGGCTTTAAAGCGGAAGTACGACGGCGGAAGGCGGGCCGCGCCGGCTGTCCTGGCGCAGGTTGCGCCAGGGGGAGCGGCACACGGGGGCGTGCCGGAAGAGTCCGTCCAGGCGGACGGCGGGCAATGGTGCAACGGCGCGGGGAAGGCCCGCGAAAGGCCGGAGCCAGGCGGCGAGTGCCCACAGGGCAGCTTCGCCCTTGGCCAGGAGCAGCGCGCAAACCAGGGTCGCTGCCGCGTGGGCCGCGAGCATGAGGGGTGCCCGCCCGGGGTCTGCCGGACTCAGGTGTTCCGCGAGTGGAGCAAAGCCGTTCAAGGCGAGCAGGCTGTCGCTGTGCAGGTGGGTTGCCGCTGCCCCCGTTGCCGCCCCCGGGAGCGGGGCGGAGAAGGCGGTGAGGAGCTCGTGCAGCGCAAGCTGGCCGCCGGCCAGGAGTGCGGTCATGGCGGGGAACGAGAGCCGGAGCCGGGTGGCCACAGTGCTGGCCAGCCCGGTCAGCGCCAGGACGGCAAGGAGGATTCCGGTCGGCGGCAATTGGCCGCCGGCCGCGACATGGGCGGCGGCGGCGAGGGCAAGGGTGCCTGCCGCCAAAGCAGAGGCGCGCAGGAGGTGGAAGGGTGCCCGCGGGAGGGAACCACGCACGGCTGCTCCTCCTGCTGTGAGTCGGCGCTTCGGGTGCAGGGCCGGTTCCGCTTGCTGGTCCGGAACGAAGGTTCCGGCCATTCAGATTCTATCGGGAATACCGGCTGTGCCGGGCCCTGTGACGGCGCGGAGGGGCAGCGCTAGACTGCCAGCGTACGTGTTGGCGATCGAAGGAGAAGTTCATGGACTACACCGGAAGCCAGTCGGAGAAGGTCGTCCAGGCCGGTGAACTGGGCCGCAGCCACATTGGGCAGACCATCAGCTTCCAGCCGAACGAGTTCACCGTCGTCTTCGGGAAGCTCGCCGGCATCGCGCGGACTGAGGCCATGGTCTACCTTTCCCTGGCGGGAGTGGGAAACGGCACGCACCTGAAGGATGAATACGACCTGCCCGTGACGCATGAGGTCTACGTGCCGGTGGATGTCATTTCCAACGCGGAATCGACCATCAAGGACCTGTTCGGGAAGGTCCAGGAGAACCTCCGGGGTGCCGGCCATAAGGGTGGCGAGGACCGGACTGACCGGCTCTAGCCGCCCCTGAAGGCGGAAGGCCGGCACGAACGTGCCGGCCTTCCCGTCTGCCTGTCCTGGTGCGTGCTTCGCGGGCTACGCCGCGGCAACGAACCTCAGGGCCGAGTTCCACTGGAACTGCGGCAGCTGCTCATTGGCTGAGAGCAGGATGTTCAGGAAACCGGTCTGTTCCAGCTGCCGTGCGCGGCGGAGCGGTCCCACCATGATGGGGGTCAGGCCGGCGGCAGAAGCGAAGGCGGCCACGGCGGCGACAGCGTCGTCATCGTCGCCGGCAACCAGGACGTCCAGCGGCTGGCCGGCCACCTTGCCCGCACCCAATGCGGCGGCGAAGGTGGTGTTGAACGCCTTGACCACTTTGGCTCCGGTGGTCTTCTGCAGTTCTTCCGCGGCGGAGCTGCCGGCGGGAACGGAGAGGCCTTCAAAGGTGGAGAAGTCCACTGGGTTGGTGATGTCCACGTAGACCTTGCCGTCGAGGCTGTCGCCGTAGCGGGCCACGATGTCCTTGGCGGCGTCGAAGTACACAGCCGGGATGACGATGGAACCGGTGATGGCGTCGCCCAGCACGCCGGTGCTCACCTGGCCTGTGAATTCCGCGGCCAGGGCGTCGGCCGTGGCCTTGTCCCCGTGGGCCAGGATCTGGACACTGTTGCCTCCGGCGACGGCGCGGGCTGCAAGTCCGCGGGCCATGTTGCCGGTGCCAATGATGGTGATGTCAGTCATGATGTTCTTCTTTCCAAGGAGGCGGGATAGGAAATTCACTGAAGTCCTTCGTTGAAATGCCCTTACTTGAAGCTTCAACTACAGTAGGTGCCGTTCTATTCCGCTGACCGGCATTAAACCCAAACGGACGACGGCGGGAGGTCCCGCCGTCGTCCGGGTCACCGGAGGGGACCGGCGGCAGCAGCCGCCCGTTACCCTAATACGCCTTGACGCGCTGCTCCACGATGAGGTGGATAAGGGCGAACACCCCGTCATCGTCGATGGCCGCCAGCGCGGCATCCAGGGCGGCCGGCACGTCCCTGTCCTCGGTGACGGTGATGCCGAAGCCGCCGAAAGCCCTGGCCATCAGCGCGAAGTCCGGGTTCTTCAACTGCGTTCCGGAGACGCGCTGCGGGTAGTGACGTTCCTGGTGCGTGCGGATGGTGCCATATTCCTGGTTGTCCATGACCACCACCAGGGGCGTCGCACCGTACTGGGCGGCGGTGGCGAGTTCCTGCCCGTTCATAAGGAACTCGCCGTCCCCCGCGATGGTCACCACCCGCCGCCCGGGCTCAGCCAGGGAAGCGGCGATCGCGGACGGTACCGAGTACCCCATTGAGCCGTTGCGGGCGCTGATCATGGACGCGTAGCGGCGGGTGGGGAAATACCGGTGGGCCCAGTTGGTGTGTTCCCCGGCCCCGAACGTCACCATCGCGTCCCCGGGCAGACGGGGCACCAGGTTGGCCATCAGCGTGTCCATCCTCGCCTGGCCCGGAGCCGGCACCGCAGAAGGGAGCGCCGCGAAGCTTTCCTGCTCGGCGCGCATTCTGGCGGTCCAGGCCTTCCACTCCTCCTTGACCGGCAGGTCGATGCCCGCCAGGTCGCGGACGAACGCCTCCGGTTTGGCCAGGATCTGCCGGGACACGGGTCCGGACCGCCCGCGCAGGGACGGGTCCGCCGTCACCAGGAAGTTCTTCTTGCTCCAGTCCTGGCGACACACGAATCCGTCAGTGATTACATCTCCCGGCACCGTGCCCACGAACACAAGGAGGTCGGTCTCCTCCAGGAGGTCATAGGTGGGGCGCGGCCGGCCGTACCCGATGGGCCCCACGTAGGACGGCGAATCAAAGGACACCGTGCCCTGCGTGCGCCATTCGGCGGCGGCCGGGATGTGGTGCCGCTCCAGCCAGGCGGTGAGCTGCCCGGCTGCCTCCTGCGTCCAGTCGTTGCCGCCGGTGACGAAGAGCGGCTTGCTGGACTCGGCCAGGGCAGCCTCCAGCGCCGCGGAGTCCGTGCCGCTCAGGCCCCCTGCGGCTACGGGTATCGCAGGGTGGAGAACCGGGCTGACCTGCTGGCGGATCACGTCCTCCGGCAGGCCGACAACCACGGGCCCGGGCCGTCCGCTCATCGCGGCAAACATGGCCTCGGCCACGATCTCGGAGGCCCGCTCCGGATGGTCCAGGACCATGACGCGCTTGGCGCCGGTATCGAACCAGGACTTGATGTCGAATTCCTGGAACGCTTCCCGGTCCCGGTGGGCGAACGGGATCAGGCCCACGAAGAGCAGCATGGGGGTGGAGTCCTGCCAAGCGGTGTGCAGGCCCACATGCGCATTCGCGGCGCCCGGTCCCCGGGTGACCATCGCTACGCCCGGGCGCTGGTGCATCTTGCCGTCCGCCTCCGCCATGTATGCGGCCCCGCCCTCATGCCGGCAGACGATGGTTTCGATGCTGGACTGGTGCAGGCCGTCCAGCACGTCGAGAAAGCTCTCGCCGGGAACCACGTAGGTGCGTTCCACACCGTGGGCCACCAGCGAATCGACGATGACGTGCCCGGCGGATTTGAGGGCGGGCGCCATGGCGTCCTGGTGGTGGACGACGGCGGCGGGCTGGGGACGGGATGTGGTCAGGGTGGGCTGCGGCTCTGGTGTCATGGTCTTTCTTCAGCTCGGAGGATTGGAGGCGTTGTGGTCAGGAAATGGGCGTCCGGTTGGCGATCACGGGGGATGTTCCGGTGTAGCCGTCGCGGGTTTCGGCGATTTGGCGGATGCGGTGGCGGCAGGCGTACCAGCCGAGGACCATGAGGATGGAGGCGATGGCGGTGACGAGCATGGTCAGGGGTGAGTCGATGAAGACCATGATGAGGACGCCGACGAGGAAGAGCAGGGAGAGGTAGCCGGTGTAGGGGGCGCCGAACATGCGGAAGGAGGGGCGTTCGACCCAGCCTTTGTCGGCCCAGCGTTTGAGTTGGATTTGGCATAGGACGATGGTGGCCCAGGTCATGATGATGCCGACGGAGGCGATGTTCAGGACGATTTCGAAGGCTTCGGCGGGGACGAGGTAGTTCAGCGGGACGCCGAGGAGGGAGACGGTGGCGGTGATGGCGATGCCGCCGTAGGGGACGCCTGCTTT